>NZ_JBHVSQ010000009.1:78632-111009 GCF_042885055.1 Isoptericola sp. NPDC058082
AGTGGGGGGGGAGGGAAGGTGAGGTCGCCTGCCAACGTCAGTAGGGTGTCCAGTTTGTCCAGGTTCGACCACGAGGGCGGGCCGGTGTGGTTTCCGCCTGGCGGTTCACCCTCTCCTTGTGCGCGGTCGGGAGCCGGTCAGCCGGCGGCCTTGCCCTCCCAGTCGCCGTTGAGGTTGAGCGACTGGTCGAAACCGGTGACGAAGTCCTCGGTCATGATGTCCTGGGTGCCGGACAGCTGGACGAGCGACGGGATGCCCTTGCCGTCCACGAGCCCCCACACCACCGAGGTGTACGTCTCGCCGCCGGACGAGTAGGTGTACGACGTGTTCGCGCGCTCCGGCTCGTCGCGGAGCGTCGTCACGGGCGCGTAGTTCTCGTCCGTGACGCCCTTGCCCTCGACCTGGCTGACGTACCAGTCGACCGACTCCTGCGCGGTCATCGCGGAGCCGCCCGGCATGAAGCCGACACGCCCGGCGACGCCGCCGGAGTCGTTCGCCTTCTGGTGCACGTAGGACCAGCCGTCCGCGTCGCCGACCTGCTGCCAGTCGGCCGGGACCCGCGCCGCGATGTGCTCGGCGTGGATGGTCGTGAGCTCGGCGGCGGCCGTCTCCTCGGGAGCCGACTCGGTCGGCTCCGCCGACTCCTCGGCAGGCTGCGACGCCTCGGCGTCGCCCCCCACGGGCTCGAGCTCGCCGGCCGAGAACGAGCACGCGGCCAGAGCCGGCGCCACGATCAGGGCCGCGAGCGCGAGGCGCGCGCGACGTCGGGTGCGGATCTGCTTCATAGGTGTCCTTCGATGGGTGTGGCTAGTTCTCGAACATGCGCGAGCCGGCCCAGTCGGCCCGGGGGCGCCACCCGTGGTTGCGCAGCACGGTGAAGACCGGCTTCTTCGCGTCGGCGGGGCGGATGATGGTCGCGCCCTCCCAGGAGGCCCGCGCGCCGCTGGCGTCCGCGACGACGATCTGGCCGTCGGCGCCCTCGCGGAACGAGGCCGACGTCTGGAACGCCGTCTTGCCCCGCTTCCAGTTCCAGTCGCCGCGGGCGTAGACGCCGCCGGGGCCGAAGCCCGCGTTGGTCGACGCCGTCCCGGAGTACTCGGTGAATTTATACTGCGCCTTCGCCGGGTCGAGCGTCAGCTCCATGCGCCACGCGTACGCTACCCGCCCGCGGACGAAGAGCGTCTGCCAGCGGAGCTCCTCGGACTTCCACCGGACCTCGACCTCGACGTCGTCCCCCGACCGCGTCGCGTCGATGCGGTAGGGCAGGCCGTCGCTGTTCATCCCGACCAGGTCGGCCACGACACGGTCGACGGGCGACGCCGAGCCCGGCGCCACGACCGGGGCGTCCGGCACCTGGGCCTTCTCCCTGCCGGCCTCCACGGCGCGCGTGCCGCGCACCGCGGTCCAGACCCCTCGGGCGATGACGAGCAGCGCCGCCACCACGATCAGCACGATGCCCAGCACCGTGCTGCCGGACGCGAGCGCGAGGGCGCCGAAGGCCAGGAGGGCGATGCCGACGACGAGCACGACGACGCGGCTGACCACCGCGAAGCGCTGGGCCCCCCGGTCCTCGGCCGTCATCGGGCGACCAGCTCGACGCTGTCCTGGATGGCCCGGACGGTCTGCCAGACCTCGGTGGCCTGCGATCCCGCGCACGTCCCCGTGACCTCGACGACGTCCCGGACGCCGTCGTGCTCGATGACGGCGATGCGCAGGGCCTGGGCGACCGTGCCGGTCTCCTCCGTGGACCACGCGCCCTCGATCCGGGCCGCGGGGGCCCCGGCGAGCGTCGTGCGGATGCGGCCGACCTCCTCGTACCCGGGGGTCGCCTCCAGCCGCTCGACGGCCTGCTGGATGACCTCCTCGATCGTCTGGTCACCGCTGAGCCGCTGCATCACGACGACGACGTTGGGGCGGAACTCCCCGTCGGGCCGCTGCTGCACGATGGCGAGCTGCGCGGCCGGCACCGGGTGCGGCGCCCAGCCCTCCGGGCAGTCCATGGAGATCTCGGGGAAGCCCGGGAACGTCTCGCTCGGGTAGGTGACTGTGCTCATGTCCTCATCCAATCAGTCGCTGCCATGACGGGTCACCACCATCCACCGGTGATCCCGTCGACGAAGTCACCGCCGAGGTCACCGATCGCGTCGACCGTCTCCGACGGCGACCAGTCGAACGAGACGTCGAAGCCGGCGCCGACGCCGAGCGCGGCACCCAGCTCCAGGTCGACACCCACGCTGTCCCAGCCGACGTTGACGTCCGCGTTGGCGGTCACGCCGACACCCGCGTAGACCTCCGCGCCGGCCCCCACCTGCGCACCCGCGATGTTCACCGATCCGTCCACGCCCGCCTCGGCACCCGCGAAGGCGTCGACGCCGACGCTCGCACCGAGGCCGTGCGGACCCACGGAGACGCCACCGGTCGCCTCGGCCCGGGCGCCGACGAGCGCGTCGGCCGACCCCTCGGCCGTCAGGTGCTCCCCGACGCCGACCTGGCCGCTCGCGTTCGCGCTCACGCCGGCGCTGCCGCCGACGGAGCCCTCCGCGACGAGGCCGTTCTCCGAGATGCTCACCTCGCCGGACGCGTCGTACCCGGCACCGGCGGCCACGCCCGCCTCGCCCGAGCCGTGCACGCCGTCCTCGGAGCCGAACTCGCCCTCGGCGCCCGCCTCGTACCCGACGAAGCCGCCCGTCTCCCCCTCGAGGAGCGTCTCGCCGACGTTCCCCTTCTCCGAGCTGGTCAGGTTGCTGTTGTTGCCGGTGCCGTCACCCGTGCCGTCGCCGGTGCCGTCGCCCTCACCGGTACCGGTGCCGTTCTCGCCCGTCCGGATCTGGTTCTCGGCCTGGTACGAGGGACCGCGGTGCTCGCCGCCCTCGTAGCCGTCGGTCCAGTGGTGGTCCGGGTCGGTGGTGTCGGTCGGCGTCCGCGTCGGGTCGGCCCCGGGCGACGACAGCGGGTTCTCCCCGCCCTCCGCCTCCTCGTCGCCGACCCCGCCGCCACCGCCACCGCCGCCGCCACCGCCGGCGTTCCCGGTGCCGCTGCCCGTGGCCCCGCCGAAGCCCGAGTAGTCGTTCGACGTCGTGTCCTGCTCGTCCGCGTTCTCGCGCACCTTCGTCGCGACGTCGCGCAGCAGGTTCGCCGTGTCACGCAGGCGCACGACGTGCGTGTCGCCCCACTCCGAGCGGAAACCCTCCGCGTCGGGGCCGTCCCACCCCTCCGGACCGGGCATGGCCGTCTCGACCGCGGTGATGACGGCCTCCAGCGTGGTGCCACCCTCAGCGATCTTGTCCGCGAGCAGACGCAGCGCCTCGATATCGGCGCCGTACATCCCTTCGCCCACAGCTCCTCCTCAACACCCCGCCGGACGTCCGTCCGGGATCCGCACCACTCGACCGACCCAGCGTTCGAGGGGTGCGGCACCTCTCTGCCGTGTGCCGCACCCCTCGTTCGTCCCCGCAGCGGGGACCCCCACCCGAACTCAGTACGAGTTCGAGGTGTCCTCCTGCTGCGACGCGTTGTTGTCCGCCGTCGAGGCGTACCCGTCCAGCGCCGACGCGATCTCGTTCAGCTTCGCCGAGTGCGTCCCGTCCCACTCCTCCTGGAACTGCACCGCGTCCGGACCGTTCCACTCCGTCTGACCCATCTGCGACGTGATCGTGGAGACCGTCGTCCGCACCTGCTCCGCCTGCTCCCGCAGGACGTTCGCCAGGCTCCGGACCGCCTCGACGTCAAGACCGAAGACGTTGCCACCCTCTGCGACCATGTGCTGCTCCTTCATTCATGGCTGCCCCCGACGGACAACCTCTTCACGTTTCGACGCCGCTCACTCAACCAGAGCCCGGGGCATCCGGGAATGGGGAGCGCTACCCATCCGGTTCGATACCACCGTCCAGGGAGCGGTCAGGGAAACGGCGCCGCTCCCGGCGGACCCGTGCACGACGAGTGCGCCACCGGGGCTCCGTCCCGGCCCTGCCGCCGCCCCCACCGACCGCGAGGGGTGCGGCGCCACGCCCGTGGTCCGCACCCCTCGTCCGTCCCCGCAGCGGGGACCCCCACCCGAACTCAGTACGAGTTCGAGGTGTCCTCCTGCTGCGACGCGTTGTTGTCCGCCGTCGAGGCGTACCCGTCCAGCGCCGACGCGATCTCGTTCAGCTTCGCCGAGTGCGTCCCGTCCCACTCCTCCTGGAACTGCACCGCGTCCGGACCGTTCCACTCCGTCTGACCCATCTGCGACGTGATCGTGGAGACCGTCGTCCGCACCTGCTCCGCCTGCTCCCGCAGGACGTTCGCCAGGCTCCGGACCGCCTCGACGTCAAGACCGAAGACGTTGCCACCCTCTGCGACCATGTGCTGCTCCTTCATTCATGGCTGCCCCCGACGGACAACCTCTTCACGTTTCGACGCCGCTCACTCAACCAGAGCCCGCGACGTCGGGGAATGGGGAGACCTCCCCATCTCCCCTGCTCCCGTCAGCCCGGCAGGGCCACGTGGATCTTGACGGCGCGCCCCGCGGTGACGAGGAACCCTCGGCCGGGCGGGAAGTCCTTGCGCCGCATGCGCCCGAGCGGCGTGTTCATCAGGGTGTCGCCGTCCGTGTCGCCGGGCGTCAGCAGGATGCCGTTGCGCCCCGACTTGAACGGGCCGGCCAGCGTGAACGCCTTCGACCAGGTGGACGACTCCGACTCGCCGACGACGAAGTGCTCCTTGCGCACCGCGAGCTTCACGAACGCCTCGAGCGGCTTCTCCGCGGGGGTGCCCGTGAGCTCGGTGTAGTTCTCGATCATCACGGCGAGCCCGCCCGGCGCGACGCTCTCGGCGTTCAGCACCTCCGTGAGCTCCTTGACGAGCTCGACGACGTCCTCCGGGTTGGCCGCCTGCTGGTCCCACAGGTCCAGGGCGCCCAGGCTCGTGCGCCGCGACGACAGGTACACCAGGCGGGTGCCGCCCCGGCGCCGCAGCGCCGTCGCGAGCGTGACGAACGCCGTCGTGCGCCCCGACCCCGGCGGGCCCGCCAGCATGAACGGTGAGCGCAGCGGCAGCCCGACCGGCAAGAGGTCGAGGTCGCGCAGGCCGATCGTCGCCAGCTCGCCGGTGCGCACCGGCAGGCTGTCGAGCGTGAAGTTGTCGGGCAGCCGCGCCACGCCGGGCGCCTGTACCGCACCCATGCGACGCATGGTCTGCTCGAGCTTGGCCAGCTCGCGCGACTGCACGGCGCCGTTCGGGTCGCCGCCGAGCACCGCGATCTGCGCCTCCTGGCCGTGCATGATCGCGCGGCCCGGCGCCGACGCGGGGGTCAGCACGTCCTTCGGGACGTTGAGCATCATGTAGTCGTCCTCGCGCGCCATCCGGTGCACGATCCGCTTCTGCACGGTGGAGGCGAGCGCCGGCGGCACCGCCACGGCCCGGTCGCCCGACATCACCAGGTGGATGCCTACGGGGCGGCCGTCGGTGGCCAGCTGGGAGAACGCGCCGTAGACCGAGAACCCCCGGCCCGCGAAGATCTCGTAGCTGTCCCGGAACGACTGGATGCCGTCGACCAGCACGATGATGCGGGGCTCGTCCGGGCGGTTCGCGATGCGCCGGTACTCGTCGATCGTGCTCGCCCGCACCTCCGCGTACCGCGCGGAGCGCTCGTCGAGCATCTCGGTGAGCCGCCGCATGAGGCGCGACACCCGCTCCTCGTCGTCGCCGGAGATCACCGCGCCGACGTGCGGCAGACTCTCCAGCATCGACAGGCCGCCGGAGCCGCAGTCGATGCCGTACACCTGGACCGGGCCGCCGCGGGCCGTGAGGCCTGCGGTCACCGCGATCGTGCGCAGCGTGGTGCTCTTGCCGGTACCGCCCGTGCCGTACACGGCGAGGTTGCCGTCGACGTCCGGCTCGTAGTGCACCGTCGGCTGGGCCTGCCCGTGCGGGTCGTCGCGCACGCCGAGCAGCAGGCGCGAGTCCGTGCGCGGGTTGGGCAGCAGGGCCAGGTCGTAGGTGGCGGCCAGCTCCTCCAGCCACGGCTTGCGGGGGGCGGGCACCCCCGCGCTCGTCGCCGCGTGGCGGATCGTCGCCACCATGCGCGCGATGTCGTTCGGCCCCGGGTCGCCGTCGTCGTCGGACCGGGCGACCGTCGGCATCTCCCAGCGCCGGCCCGTGCCGAAGTCCATCTCCTCGACGTCGATCTGGGACGGCTCCGGCTCGTCCTTCGTCCAGCCGCCGGCGTAGCCGGTCTGGAAGGTCGTGAGACGGCCGGGACCGGTCTTCGCCGCGCCGCGGCCGGGGATCGTCGGCGGGAAGTGCGCCGCCATCGTGTCGCCGAGCACGTCCTTGGAGTCCGACTCGTCGGCCATCCGCAGGGCGATGCGCAGGTTCGTGTTGGCGCGCAGGTTGTCCTTGATGACGCCCGCGGGCCGCTGCGTCGCGAGGATGAGGTGCAGACCGAGGGACCGGCCACGCTGGGCGACGTCGACGACGCCGTCCACGAACTCCGGGACCTCGCCGACCAGCGCCGCGAACTCGTCCACCACGATGATGAGGCTCGGCGGCGCCTCCGGGTCGCCCGTGCGCTCCAGGGACGCGAGGTCCTTGGCCTTCTTCCGGTTCAGCAGGTGCTCGCGGTAGTGCAGCTCCGCGCGCAGCGACGACAGCGCGCGCCGCACCAGGTGCGGCGACAGGTCGGTGACCAGGCCCACCGTGTGCGGCAGGTGCACGCAGTCCGCGAACGCGGCGCCACCCTTGTAGTCCACGAACAGGAAGGTGACGCGGTCCGGGCTGTGCGCCGCGGCCATGCCCAGCACCCACGACTGGAGGAACTCGGACTTGCCCGCACCGGTGGTGCCGCCCACCAGCGCGTGCGGACCCTGGGTGCGCAGGTCCAGGTAGAACTGCTCGACGCCGTTGTGCCCGATGAGGGCGCGCAGGTTGGTCGGCGTCTTGCGGCGCACCGGCGGCGAGCCGTCGCGCGGCGTGAGCGAGAGGTTCTCCCGCCACCGCTCGACCACGCCGGCCGCGTCGGAGCCGAGGTCCGTGCCCGCGAGCGCCAGGTACGACACGGAGCGGGGCAGGTCGGACTCGTCGTCCACGGGCGCGCCGACGTCGACCACCGGGGACAGGATGCGGGCCACCTCGGCCGCCGTGGCCAGGTCCGCCGCCTCGCAGCGCACCGGGAACGCGAGGCGGCCGTAGTGCACCTCGCCCGTCATGCCGGAGCCGGCACCCTCCTGGGCGTCGAGGAGCACGAACGTCCGGCACGCGGCGGGGAGCTGCTCCACGGTGGGGGCCACCCACACGACGTGCACGTTCGCCTTGGGGCCGCGCTCCGCGAGCCGCACGAGCCGCGACCGCTCGAGCGGCGTGTCGTCCTCGACGAGCACCACCACGGCCGGGAGCACCGGCTTGGGCGCGGCCTCGCCGCGGTCCTTCTCGGGGTCCCGCTCCGTCTCCAGCGGCGGCGGCCCGTCCAGGCTGATCCCGCGGGCCTCGATGAGCTCCTCCAGGCGGGTCAGCAGGGCGAGACCGCGGCCCGGGTCGGCGGCCAGGTGGTCCGAGGTCCCCAGCGGGCTGTGCGGCGAGCCGGTGTGCGGCACCCACTGGAGCCATTCCCAGTCCTCGCGCGAGCGGTGCGACGTCAGGGCCGTGAGCACCACCTCCGACGGCGAGTGCAGCGCCACCATCTGCAGCAGCGCGGCGCGCGCCACGGACTCGACCATGCCGGCGGGCCCCGCCAGGCCGACGTTGCCGCCGTAGCGCAGCGCGGCGACGGCGGGCACGTCGTCGATCACCGAGCAGCGCGACTGCAGCTCGAGCACCTTCTCCCAGTGCTCCGGGATCGCCTCGTTCTCCCGCGGCTCGGTGAACTCGGTGCGCGACGGCGCCGCCCCGATGCCGAGGCGCAGGGTGAGGAAGCCGCGGTGCTCGGGCCGGTGGGTCCACATGAGCCCGCCGAGGCGGCGCACCGCGTCGAGCGACTCCGCGAGGGACGGGACCTCGGCCAGGCGCACCGCCCGCTCGACGGCGTGCGTCCGGGCGATCCGCTCCTGCGTGGCGGTGACGGCCTCCTCGAACAGCTCCGACGCCCGCTCGAAGTCCTTCTTCCGCGCGATCCGCCGGTCGTAGTAGACGCCCAGCATGATCAGCGGGCTCATGAACATGAACACGAGCATCCGCGGGTTGTTGAAGAACGCGAACATCACCAGGCCCATGAGGGCGGGCGCCATCATGGGGATCCACGGCAGCCGGCCCGGAGGCACGGGCTTCGGGGGCTTGGGCGCCGTGATCTTGCGCTCGCCGAACCGCGCGACGACGCGGGGCGAGCGGTTGAACTCCACCACGGGGCTGGTGGGCGGGAGGCTCGTGGAACGGTGCAGGGACACCACCGACACGACGCTCTGGCCCACGGTCACGGTGTCGGACGACGTGAGGACGGAGCGGGTCATCCGCTTGCCGCCCATCTCCAGCCCGTTCGCGGAGTCGAGGTCGTGGATCTCGAGCTGCTCCCCCACGATGATCCGCGCGTGCCGCTTGGAGACCTGGGCGTCCTGCAGCCGGATGTCCATCCCCCGGTCGCGGCCGAGGTAGGAGGTGCCGACGGGCAGGTGGAACTCGCGCCCGGCGTCCGGGCCCTCGAGCACGCGCAGGACGGCGACGGCCGCCCCACGGTCCTGCCCGCTGTGCACGAACTGGTCGGAGAGCCGCACGATCGACACCCCGGACCCCGACCGGAGCCCGGCCTGCACCAGGTCGCTCGTCGGGGTGAGCACCCTGCCGGCGGTCACGGTGTGCTGCGCCGTGCCGTCGCCGACGACCTGGAGCGTCAGGTTCTCCGGGGCGGCCGCGCCGCGGCGGCCGGGGTCGCCGGAGAACAGCGCCTCCGCGACGTCACGGACGGTGGCGGTGGCGTCCGCCGTGACCGCCACGTCGACGGCCGAGTCGTCCGACCGGTGCAGGGTGAGCTTGATGCGCACGTCAGGCGTCGTCCTTCTGGTCGAGGAGGTGGAGGTCGTCGGCGGTGACGAGACGGGAGGTGACGGCGTGCTCGACGAGGCGCGCCCGGCGGTTGGTCGCCGCGCCGCCCGGGCCGCCCCGCAGCCCCTTCACCCCGATCCGGTCGAGCTTGTCGCAGACGTTGTCGAGCTTGCGGTTGAAGCGCGTGGTGGCCCAGCCGAGCCGCCGCGCGGCGTCGACGCTGGACGGGATCTCGCTGAGGCCCGTGCCCTCGCGCCGGAGCATGGGCTCCGCGAGCGCGACGATGAGCTGGCGCTGGCTCACGGTGAACTGCACCGCCCCGATCGTCGTGTCGCCGCTGCCCGGGTCCTCCGGGTGCACCTCGTAGTACGGCGCGTCGCTGAGCGTCACGGTGAGCTCGTAGGTGGTGGGGCCGGCGGTGAAGACGATCGCCGTGTGCGGCAGCACGATCGGCAGGCGGTGCCCGGGCGGCAGCCACGACTGCACGCCGCCCCGGACGTCGCTCACGGTGGCGGCGATGTTCGAGCCCGCGTTGGTGAGCCACCAGATGTCGTCGTCGCAGGTGACGCGGAGGAAGCGGCGGTGCAGGTACAGGTTGTCGTCGATCGCCAGGTCGCCCTCGCGACCGATGTCGAACGGCACCTCGGGCGAAGGCCGGAACCACTCGCCGCAGAACTCGATCGCCAGCTCGCCCATCAGCCCGTCGCCCCCTCGCTCGCGTCCGCACCGGCCGCGACGCAGGTCTGCTCCGTCTGCGACAGGCTGCTGCCGTCCCGGATCACCACGACCTGCACGCACACGTCCTTGCCGGGATCCGCCGGGACGCTGGCCGACGTCTCGTCCGTCGTCGTGTACTGCGACTCCGAGGTGAGCGAGAGCTGCTTCCACCCGAAGGAGTCGCCCTCCTCCGCCTCGCGCGGGGGCTCCCAGGTCACGAGGACCTCGTCGCCCTCGACCACGGCCTGCAGGTCCTGCACCGGCGGCACGTAGCCGCCGAGCGGGTCGGCGGGCGCCGCAGCCTGCGTCTGGCCGGGGTCGGCCACGGTGGGCTCGGTCCCGGCGTCGCGGTTCAGCCACCAGATCAGACCGCCGACACCGAGGACGAGGACCGACCCGACGGCGACCAGCAGCCACGCCCACCGCGACGCGGCGGGCGCCTCGGCCCCGGAATCGTCGTCCGTCTCGGGCGCGGCCGGGCGCTCCGTGCGGAACACCGTCTCGTCCACCGACGCGTCGGACAGCTCGCCCGCCGCGTCGACGGTCGGCACCCGCCCCGGGGCGGGGGTCGCCGTGGCCGGGGCCGCCCACCCGGACTCCGTGCCCGACGAGAAGCCCGACGAGGTGCCCGGGGAGGCCGTCGGGTACGGCGGCGCCTGGACCGGCGCATAGGGCACGGCGGCCACCGCCGGGCCCGGCGGCGCGCTGCGCTGCTCCGGGTCGATCGCCCGGACCCGGTTCATCCGGGTGCCCTCGGCCTCGTCCTCGTCCTCGAGCACCGACCCGGCCTCGTCGAGGAGGTCGATCGGGGTCATGTCGCGCGCCAGCTCGACCTGCACCTGCTGCACGGCGCGCGCGAACGCGAGCGCCGTCGGGTACCGCGACCCCGGCCGCTTCGCCATCGCGATGCGCAGCACCCGTTCGAGCGACTCGGGGACGTCGCCGCGCCCGATCTCGGCCAGGGAGGTGGTCGCGATGCGGCCCATGAGGTCGGCCGACGAGTTGGACCCGCCCGGCACCTCGAACGGCGTCCGCCCCGCGAGCAGGGTGTAGCAGGTGGCGCCCAGGGCCCACACGTCCGTCGCGATGCCGCTGACGGGCGGGTCGCCGAACGACTCGGGCGGCGACCAGGGGATGGACATGCCCTCCGCGACCGACGCCGAGTCCACGGTGGACGAGATGCCGAAGTCGGTGAGCGCCGGGTGCCCGAACTGGGTGACCAGGATGTTCGCCGGCTTGATGTCACGGTGCAGGATGCCGAGGCGGTGCGCCGTCTCGACCGCTCCCGCGATCTGGATCGTCGTGCGCATCGCCTCCGGCACCGACATGCGCTCCGAGCGGTAGCGCGCGCCGAGGTTCGGGCGCGAGCAGTACTCGAGCGCGAGGTAGGGGCGCCCGTCGGGGGCGACCCCCGCCTCGTACATCGTGACGATCGACGGGTGGTTCCCCAGCGTCGCCATGAGATCGGCCTCGGCGTCGAACGCAGCGCGCTGGGTGTCGTTCGACCACTCCTTGAGCAGCACCTTCACCGCCACCTGGCGGCGCGGCCGGTGCTGCTCGTAGAGGAAGACGTCGGAGAAGCCGCCGGTGCCGATGACCTTGCGATACGTGTAGCCCGGGATCTCCGGCGGCGCGGAGGGTGCCCGCTTGCTGCTCATCCGCCAGTCACCAGATCCCTTCGAACGCGAGGGTGATGCCGTCCCCGAGCTCCAGCACGTCGCCGTCCACCACGATCTCCTTCTGGTTCGGGTGCAGGCGCCGGGGCTTCTGTCCCGGGCGGAGCAGCACGGTGCCGTTCGTGGTGGCAAGGTCCTCCACCAGCACGTGCCACTCCTCGAGCGTCACCTGGACGTGCGAGCGGGAGATGTCCTTCTGCGGGCTCGGGACCGTGACCATCCGCGGCATCCGGTCCGCCGACGTCGTGCTGGACCGGGGGCGGCGTCCGACGACGACGTCGCGGTCGAGCTCCACCACCTGGTCCTCCCCCGCGGGGGCCCCGTCGACCGCCCCGATCCGGACGCGGCCCAGCGGCGGGCGCGGCGAGAGCGCCGGGTCGCCGTCCAGCGGGACGCCGCAGGTGCGGCACTGCTGACGGGTCGGCGGGTTGGGGTGCCCCTGCGGGCACTCCAGCGCCAGGACGTCCCGGGCCCCGGGGGCCGCGGGCGCCCCGAACTGCGGCAGCGCGGCGCCCGCGGCCTCGCGCAGCGCGGCCAGGTCCGAGGTCATGATCGTGTTGCCGTCGTGGTCGTCGACGGGCCCGGACGGTGCGGGTGGTCCGCTCGGGGGCTCCGCGGAGACGGAGGCGGCACGGGAGGCGGCCGCCGGGGTCCCCGGGGCGCCGGGGCCGAACGGGATCGACGCGATCAGCCCGCCGTCCGACGCCGCCGGGGGCGCGGGAGGGGCGGGGGGCGCGGACGCCTCCGGTGCGGGGCCTGGTGCGGGGTCCGGTGCGGGAGCCTCGGGTACCGCCGCGGGCCCGGACGACGCGTCCGGCGCGGCGTCGTCCTCGCCCTCCTCGTCGCCGGCGAGACGCACCGCCGCGTCCTCGACGCTGCGGAACACGGTGTCGCCGAACAGGTGGTCGTAGTCGTCCCCGTCGCCGCCGAGCACGGTGTCCGAGCTCGGCTCGCCCTGCTCCTGCCGCTCGGGCGCGGGGGTCTCGTCGTCGTCCGGCGTGCCGTCGGCGATCGCGGGCCCGTCCGGGGCGGCGGCGTCCGGCACGTCGCCGGTGGCCGCCACGCCCTCGCCGGGCGCCGAGATCGTCGCGATCGGCAGGGGGTCACCGTCGGCGCCCCCGATCAGCGTCTCCTGCGAGGGGACCGCGACGACCGCGGGCAGCGCCGGAGCGCGCAGCTTCGACTGGCCCGGCAGCGGCCAGGCGTCCGGGTCGGAACCCCCGAGGCCGCCGAGCGGCTCGGCCGGGGCGGGTGCGGCGGGCCCCGCCGCAGGCGCGGCCGGGGCGGACCCGGCGGGTTCCGCCGCGGGTGCCGCCGCGGGTGCCGCGGTCGCGACGTCGCCGCCGTCCAGCGCCCGGCGCAGGAGCGCCGCGCGGACCACTCCGCCCTGCAACGGCCAGACCGGGCCGTCCCCGGCAGGGCCGGGGTCCAGGGCCAGCTCGACCGAGGCCACCTCCGCCACCACGCGCTCGGCCCACATCAGCACGCCGGCGCCGGACACCTCCACGTCGCCGCCCGCCGCCCGCACCCGCACCGCGGCGGACGTCCCGCGCACGGCGACGCGCGCCTCGCGCGCCCGGGCGTCGAGCGTCACCACCGCGAAGGGCGGCACCGCCGTCAGGCTCCCCGCGACGTCCGTCAGCGCCCCGACCACGGACACGACACCGCCCTGCTCCGGCGCCTCGAGCGCCTCCCAGAGCCGCGAGACGACCTCCGGCTCCACGGGCTCCGGCAGCAGCAGCACGGTGTCCCCCCGTACCAGCGCCTGCGCCCTGCCCTCGACGTATCCCACCGTCATCATGCGTCGACCTCCTGCCCCCCGGTCATCGAGGCCCGGCCCCACGCGCCCTCGGGCGTCGGGATCGTGTCCTCGTCGTCCAGCACCTGCCCGCCCCGCGGGCTGGTCGCGGTCTCGTCGTCGTCCACCGCATGGGTGACGTCGACCACCACGACCGTGATGTTGTCGCGGCCTCCGGCCGCGACCGCCTCCTCCACGAGCCGGCTCGCCGCCCGCTGCGGGTCCGGGTGCTCGAGCAGCACCCGGGCGATCCGCTCGTCGGTGAGCTCGACGGTCAGCCCGTCGGAGCACACCAGCACCCGGTCGCCCGCGGCGACCGGGACGTACCGGAAGTCGGGCATCGGCGTGGAGTCCGCGCCGAGCGCCCGCGTCACGACGTTCCGGCGCGGGTGCAGCCGCGCCTCCTGCGCCGTGAGCATCCCCGCGTCCACCAGCTCCTGGACCTCGGAGTGGTCCACGCTGACCTGGTCCAGCACGCCGCTCGACATCAGGTACGTGCGCGAGTCGCCCACGTTCACGAACAGCCAGTAGGGGACGTCGTCCTGCTCGGAGACCAGCGCGCCGGTGAGCGTCGTGCCGGCGCCCCGCCCCGAGGGGCCGGTGTCGATCGCCCGCACCCGCGACTGCGCCAGGGCGACCAGCTCGGCCACCCGGTCGGCCTCCACCCTCGGCTCGTCCTGCAGCGGGCTCAGGGTGTCGAGCGCGACGGCGCTGGCGACCTCGCCCGCGTCGTGACCGCCCATCCCGTCCGCCACCAGGAAGACGCCGGCCCCGGCCAGGTACCCGTCCTCGTTGACCTTGCGCCGGCGCCCCACGTGCGACGAGCTGCCCCAGGACAGGACGAGCGCGTCGTCGTCGGTCATGCGTGCGCCCCCGGGTGGACGACGATGCGACGGTCGCCCACGTGGATCGTGGCCCCCATGGGCACGCGGACGCGTGCGCCGGGCTCGGCCACCCGCGGCGGCAGACCGGCGACGGAGATGACGGTCCCGTTCGTGGACCCGCGGTCGTTGATCCACAGGCCCGCGGAGTCCACGTCCAGGTCGGCGTGGTTCTTCGACACCGACCGCGTCGGGTCGTCGATCCGCACGAGCGTGACGGTCTCGCCCGCCGACGCCTCCGGGTTGCGGCCGACCCGGGCCGGCCCGTCGACCGTGTGCCGGTCGCCCGACTCGAGCTCGAGCACCACGCCCACGACGGGCGCCGGGCGCAGCTCCTGACGCTGCGCCCGCGACTGCATGCGCGTGTCGAAGCTCGTGTGCTCCGACACCTCGGGCGTGACGTCCGGGGCGGGCTGCTGGGTCTGGGGCTGCTGCTGGAACTGCTGCTGGAGCTGCTGCGGGTCCGGCATCGCCGGCTGCGCGGCCGACGACGCCGCCGGCTGCCGGGCCGCGGACCCCGGCACCCCGGTGATGAGCCCGCCCGCACCGGCGGCGGGGCCGGCGAGCGGCTGGAAGGCCGGCGTCGCGTACGGGTCCGGCACGCCCGCCGGCGGGCCGGCAGGGGCCTGGTGCATCGGCTGGTGCGCCGGCTGCGGCGCGGGCTGCTGCGTCGGGGTCGGCGGCGCAGCCACCGCCCCCAGCAGGACGGCGGACGGCGCCGACGGCGGGGCCGCGAGGCCCGCCACCGGGCCGCCGGAGGCCGGGGCGAAGCTGGCGGTGCGCGGGGCCGCGGCGCGCTGCATGGCGCGCGCGTCCACGACGACGGCCTTCCCGGCCTTGTCCTGCCATCCCTGGCGACGGCCGCCGCCGTCCCACAGCGGGCTGAGCAGCACCAGGACCGTGCCGACGAACGGCACGAGGCCGCAGGCGGCGACGACCAGGTAGCGCAGGAGGGCGCGGCCCACCCCGATCGGCATGCCGTCGTCGACGCGCTGCGTGCGGACGCCCATGATCAGGTTGCCGAGGGTCTTGCCGGACAGGCCCTCCCAGATCAGCATGCCGAGCCAGTACAGGCCCGCCGCCGCGGAGGCGAGGCCCGCCACGGTGAGGATCTGGGTGACGAGCCCCGCGAACCGCGGGTCGGTGGACGTGATGACGCCCGACGGCAGGTCGATCGTCGAGAACCCGATGCCGTAGACGATCCCGAAGAGCACCCCCGCCACGACGCCGTCGAGCAGGAACGCCACGATGCGCCGGCCCACGTGCGCGTACACGGGTACGGCCTCGGGCTCGGGCGTCGAGGACCCGAGGTACGCGGGCACCTGCGTGGCCGTCATCATCTCGGGCTCGGTGGTGCCCGTGTGCACGAGGGACGCGGGGCCACCCGGGCCGGCGACGCCGGCCGCGGCGTCGAACGCGCCCCGCGGAGGACCCGCGGGCGGCCCGACCGGCCTGCCCGTGCGTGGGAACTCGCGCCCGCACACGGCGCAGAACGGCGCCCCCGCCCGCTGGGTGGACCCGCAGCCGGGGCACTGCACGTCACTCATCGCTTCTCCTTGCTCCTGGAGCCGTCCCTGGAGACGATCCTCGAACCGACCCCGGAGACCTTGGCGCCGACGTCCCGCGCGAACCGGCCGAGCGCCCGCCCCGGCCGCCACGTCGCGCGAGCACGCAGCGACCGCAGGGACAGGGCCCCGAAGAGCCGGCGGCGCCGATCGACACCGGACCGCACCCCCGCGACGAGCTCGTCCACCTCGCGCCAGAAGTCGTCCGCCTCCGTGGCACTGGGCTCGCCCTCCCCGAAGACGCCTGCGTCCGCGCGGTGGGCGAGAGCGAGCGTACCGGGCGCCCGGTACTGCTCGGCGATCAGGTACGCGCCCTCCCGGCGGGTGGCCGACGGCGGGACCGTGCTGCCCAGGTCGGTGGCGACGTCGACCACCTCGTGCCAGCCGCCGCTGATCCGGGCGGCGGCGTCGTCGGCCGTGCGCCGCCTGGTCCGGCGACGCGCCTTGTACGCGAGGATCGCGACGATCGGGCCGCCGATCAGCAGCAGCGGGATCCCGACGATCAGCACGACCAGGCCCACGAGGCGCCAGTCGAAGGCCTCGTTCTCGGCCTCCTCCTCGTCGTCCTCGACCGTGCCCGCCTCGACGCGCTCGGGCTCCTCCGGCGGCTCCGGCTCCTGGAGCACCGGCGGCTTGGGCACCTGCTCCGACTTGGGCTCCGGCTGGATCTGCGGCTTCTGCTCCGGCACGGCCTCGATCGCGGCCCACCCGTACTCCGAGGTCGGCACCTCGACCCAGGCGTGCACGTCGCTGCCCAGCACGGTCCACGGCTCGCCGGCCGTGTAGTTACTGTCCTTGCCGGGGTAGAAGCCCATGACGACGCGCGCCGGGATGCCGGCCTGCCGCGCCATGAGGGCGAGCGCGACGGCGAACTGCTCGTCGTCGCCCACCATCTTCTCCTGCTGCACCAGCGTGTCGACCCGCTCCGCGGAGTGGCCGGGGCGCGACGGGTACTGGCCCTCGAGCCCGCTCGACAGGACGCCCGACGCCGCGAGGGCGTCTCGGATGAGGAACAGCTTCGTGGCCGGGTCCGTCTCCTCCCCCGCGAACTGCACCGCCTTCGCGGGCAGGCCCGGCGGCAGGGCCGACTGGTCGGTCTCGGGCAGGTCGGCACCCACGATCGTCGCCTTCTTGAGCGCGTCCTCCGACGGCTCCTCGGTGACGATCGTGTCCAGGCTGTACGTGTCGCCGGGACGCACGCCCGCGGTCGTGAGCACCGTGCCCGTGGTCGAGTTGTAGTACGAGCCCGCGTCCTGGGCGCGCGCGTTCGCGTCCGTCCACGTGAGGCCCGTGAGCGCGCCGAACTGCGGCACCCACACGCCGTCGTACCCCGTCACGGTCACGTCGACGCGCTGCGGGGTGCCCTCCTGGGCGGTGGCGATGGTCGTGCCGACACGGCTGTACACGCCGGTGTCGCCGCCGGTCCCGGAGGCGTCGAAGACCACCCCGTCGTAGCGGTCGAGCGCGGCCAGGCGCACGCGGCCGTCCTCGGGCAGGTCGCTCACCGTGAACAGCTCGTCCTCCCGCTGCTCCTTCACGATGTGGCGGAAGCCGACGAGCGGGCTCGCGTACTGGTGCAGGTCGAGCGGCGGCACGATCGTCTCGCGCAGCACCGACCGCGGCTGGGACGGCATGATCGCCGGCGCCACGAAGGCGGCCGTCACGGCCGCGACGCCGAGGATGGCGGCGCCCGTGCGCACCCGGTACCAGCGCAGGCGGCGGGTGGCCTCCTCGCTCTGCTCCGTGCTGATCGAGTGGGTTCCGACCCGCGCCTCCATCGCGCGGACCCCGCCCCACAGCAGGCCGACGAGGGCGATCGTGATGCCCTGGGCCACCGGCAGCGCCGCGTCGAGCGTGCCGAGCAGGATGACGCCCACGAACCCGACGAGCACCGGGACCATCGCCCACACCGCGTGCCGGGCGCGCCAGGCGATCGTCCCCGCGACGAGCGCCACGAGCAGCATCAGCAGGTAGGGCACGACCGCGAGCTCCGGGAACGAGCTCATGGGCGGCACCGTGGTGATGAACTGCTTCCAGCCCTCGACCGCGCCGATCAGGAGGTCCTGGAGGGTCTGCAGGCTCGGCAGCACGCCGCCGATCGCGTCCTGCGGCAGCGCGAGGGCCGCGCCGAACAGCAGGTACGCGACCACCGCGACCGCCAGCACGAGCACCGCCGGGAACCGGCGCCAGGCACCGAGCCAGGCGACCGCCAGACCGAGGACGGCACCCCCGGCGGCGGGCAGCACGTAGCCCGCCGAGCCCCAGACCGGCCCGAAGCCGACGGCGACGGCCGCGAGCAGCACCACGAGCGCCGCCAGGTCGACCAGGGCGAGCGGCGACGTCGCGCGGGGACGCGACGCCTCCTTGCGGCGCGTCGTGCCGCGGCCGAGCCCGGTGCCGGTACGCAGCGAGTCGTCGCCCGCGCCCTGCCCCGACCAGGCCCGGCGCCCGCCGCGTGTGGTCTCGTCGTTCATGTCTCGCTCATCTTCTTCAGCGCGATCGGCAGGTCGCCCAGCCGCCCGAGGGTCAGGACGCCGACCTCCGCGATGTTGTGCCGCGACAGGTTCGCCCCCGGCACGCACTGGATCGCCATGACGTTCACGCCCACGGGCAGGCGCGCGGACGCGGACCGCAGCTCGGTCGGGGTCACCCGGCTGCCGAGCACGAACGCGATCACGGACGCGTCGGCGGCGGTGCTCCCCGCGGCGCGGGCCAGGTCGACGAGCGCACGACGCGACGGCTCGAGCTCCACGCGCGACAGGTCGTCGAGCAGCCGGGTGTGGTGGTCGCCGCGCAGGCTGCCGGACTGCACGAGCACGGTGACCCCGCGGTCCTCCTTGATGGCCTGCAGGCCGAGGGAGGCGCACACCGACACCGCGAGCTCGAACTCGTCGTCGTTCGCGTAGTCCTCGACGCGGGTGGAGAGCAGCACCGCGAGGTGCGAGCGCCGCGTCTCCTCGAACTGGCGCACCATGAGCGTGCCGGTGCGGGCCGTCGTCTTCCAGTGGATGTGCCGCAGGTCGTCGCCCGCCACGTACTCGCGCAGGGCGTGGAACGACACGTCGGAGTCGGTGATGTCGGTCGTGACGCGCCCCTCGAGGTCGCGCAGGTAGCCCGTCGACGACCCCGCCAGGTTCTTCACCTGCGGGTGCACGAACAGCTCCTGCTCGTCCGTCCACGTCACCTCGCGGCGCAGCAGCCCGATCGGGTCGGCGCGCACCGACTTCACCGGGCCGACCGTGATGACGCCGCGGCGCCGGGTCGGGATGCGGAAGATCTCCTCGTGCGAGCCGCCGCCGCGCAGCCGCGGCACCGGGAACGCGGCGGTGCCGCGGCCGACGGGCAGCTCCATCACGGACGGCAGGATCGGCCGCGCCGCGGAGTTGCGGACGTCGAGGCGCCCCACCGCCGGGTCCCCCACCGTCACGCGCGACTGCGTGAGCGTGAGCGAGACCTCGT
Organism: Isoptericola sp. NPDC058082; assembly: GCF_042885055.1. NCBI lineage: Bacteria > Bacillati > Actinomycetota > Actinomycetes > Micrococcales > Promicromonosporaceae > Isoptericola > Isoptericola sp. NPDC058082. The sequence continues at coordinate 97,678 of NZ_JBHVSQ010000009.1, forward strand.
ACCGCAGGCGCCCCAGGACGAAGCCGATGGCCGCCACGAGGGTCACCGTGAGCAGGACGGCGCCGACGAGCACCTCGAGCCAGCCCAGGGCGAGCCCGGCCACCCATGCGCCCACGCACACGACCAGCACGGCCACGCCGAACGTCGAGAACGCCTGCGTCACGGGGGCGCACGCCCGCACGAGCGCCGCCCAGCGTGCGCCGACGGCCCCGGACGCGCGCACCCACCAGCGCCCGAGCCGGTTCCCGGTGGTGTCCCGTGCGGCCGCGGGGGCCGGGGACACCGGGGTCGATGTCGAGGTCATACCGCGGCGCGCTCCTGCGGCGCGGCGACGTCGGCGAGGATGCGCGCGAGGACGGCCTCCGCCCGGGCGCCGGTGAACTCGGCCTCCGGGTCCAGGACGAAGCGGTGGGCCCAGACGGGCTGCGCGAGCTGCTTGACGTCGTCCGGCAGCACGTAGTTGCGGCCGTGCGCGGCCGCCCACACCTTGCAGCACCGCACCAGGGCGAGCGCGCCACGGACGGACACGCCGATCCGGGCCTCGGGCGCGTTGCGGGTCTCCTCCGCCAGGCGGCTCACGTACTCGAGCACCGCGGAGTCGGTGTGCACCGTCGCGCCGAGCGTCGCCATCTCCGTGACCGCCTGCGTGGTGATGATCGGCTGGAGCGCCTGGCTGCGGTCGCGCACCGACGCGCCGGACAGGATCTCCACCGTGGACGCGTGGTCCGGGTAGCCCACCGACGTCTTCATGAGGAAGCGGTCGAGCTGCGCCTCGGGCAGGCGGTACGTGCCGGCCTGCTCGATCGGGTTCTGCGTGGCGATGACCATGAACGGGCGGCCCACGTCGTGGGTGGTGCCGTCCACGGTGACGCGCCCCTCCTCCATGACCTCCAGCAGCGCCGACTGCGTCTTCGGCGAGGCACGGTTGATCTCGTCGGCCAGCACGATGGACGCGAAGATCGGACCCGGGCGGAAGTCGAACTCGTGCGTGCGCTGGTCGTAGATCGTCACGCCGGTGACGTCGGACGGCAGCAGGTCCGGGGTGAACTGGATGCGGTTGTGGGAGCCCTGCACGGACGCCGCGATCGCGCGTGCCATCGCCGTCTTGCCGGTGCCGGGGGCGTCCTCCAGCAGGAGGTGCCCCTCGGCCAGCATGCAGGTCAGCGCGAGGCGCACCACGGGCGCCTTGCCCAGGACCGCCTGCCCCACGTTGCCGACGAGGCGCTCGAACGTCTGGGCGAACCAGGCGGCCTGCTCGGGGGTCATCGTCATCTCGGTGTTCCTTCGTGCTCGTTGTCTCGGGGAGTCGTGGTCCGGCTGGACGGGGTCACCAGGTGGTCGCGGCATATCGCTTGCCGTCGATCACCACGGCGACCTGGGTGCCGTCGTAGCCGTAGTAGCAGTCGAGCTGGACGGTGGTCGAGGCGCCGAGCTTCACGTCGTAGCCGGGGCCGCCCGGGGTCGTCCAGACCTTGCTGCCCGTCATGCGGATGTTGTGCCAGCCCGCGGTCGAGTCCGGGTTGTTGTACGACCAGCACTCGACGCGGTGGGACTTGCCGTCGAAGTCCTTGGCCGTGACCTTGAAGTAGTTGCAGTTGCCGGACGAGCAGCCGTCCTGCACGCCGGTCCGGTTGCCCTTCGACACCGTCGCCTTCGGCTGCGGCGGCGCGTCCGTCTTGCCCGTGACGGAGGTCCACGCTCCCCAGCCCGCCTCGTTGTGGGCGCGGGCCTGCAGCGTGTAGGTCTTGCTGTAGCCCGTCGGGACACCGACGGAGGCCGGCCACGACGTCTTGGTCCCTTCGTCCGAGGCGCTGCCCGACAGCTTCCACTCGATCTTGTCGACCGCCCGCCCGCCGTTGCTGCTCGGGGCGTTGATCGAGAACGACCCGTCGTCGACCCGGCCGGTGCCGTTCTTGGTCCCGCTCCAGCTCAGGCGCGGGTTTCCCGGGGTGGTGAACGGGGTCACGGAGCCCGAGCTGTCCGACCAGTCGGAGCAGGTGTACTCGTTGCACGCCTGGACCTGGAACGTGTACTTGGTGCCGTTGGACAGGCCCTTGTAGGTGTACGACGTCACGTTGCCGACGTTCTTCCCGCCGGAGCCGTTGGCCCGCACCTGGTAGTACGGGGCCGGCCCCCGGAACTCCGCCGCCGCGCTCCAGCTCACGTCCGCCTGGCCGTTCGTGGTCGAACCGAGGGCGGCCTGCACGTTGCCCGGCACCGTCGGCGTGCCGTACGGGACCACCGCGTTGGACGCGGGGCTCGCGGCGGAGACGTCGGCCTTGTTCTCGGCCCGCACCTTGAAGGTGTACGTGGCGTTCGTCTTGAGGTCCTGCACCGTCTGGGACCGCGCCTTGCCGACCTTGACGGTCTTGACCTGGGAACCGCCCTCGTAGACGTCGAGGTAGTACATGTCGATCGGGGCGCCGTTGGTGTCCGGCTCCTGCCACGACACGGTCGTCTGGCCGCCCACGGCCGTGTCCACCCGGCTCGCCTTCGGGGCCGCCGGGGCCGCCGGGGGGCCGGCGGGCGTCTCCGGGGAGGACGCCTCGCCCCAGTCGGACGGGTCCGGGGCGTCGTTCAGCGCCTGCGCCCGCACCGTGTACGCGGTGCCGTTGGTCAGGCCCTCCCACACGGTCGAGGTCCCCTCGACGCACGGCTTCTGGATCTTGCCGTCGGCCGGGGCCGGGCTGATCTCCAGGTTGACGCACGTGATCGCGGACCGGTCGGTGTAGTCCTTGTTCGTCCACGTGACGGTGAGCTGCTCGTCGCCGAACTCGAGCTTCGGCGCCGCCGGCGCGTCGGGCTTCTGGTCCGGCCGGGCGCTCTTCGACGCCGCCGACTCGTCCGAGTCGCCCACCTCGTTCGTGGCCGTCACCGTGAACGTGTACTCCACGTCGTTGGTCAGCCCGTCGAAGGTGCACGTCGTGGTGGCGCACTCCTGGGTCTTGCCGTCCGAGGCGTGCAGCGTGTACCCGGTGATGTCGGCGCCGTTGTTGTTCGGCTGCTCCCAGCTCAGCACCACCGTGCCGGAGCGCACCTCCTCCACCGTGGGCGCGCGCGGCGGCTCCGGACGGCCCAGGACGGTGACCGTCACGGTGCCCTCGACCTGGCGGTCCGGGTCCTGCGTGGCGTCCTGCACCGCGTAGCGCGCGGTGAGCACACCGTGGAAGTCCTCGTCCGGGGTGATGATCACGTCCCGGTCGTCGTACGACACGGTGCCCGACCCGGTCTCGCCGTACGCGCCGACCACGGTCAGGTCCTCGCCCGGGAACGGGTTGGTGTCGTTCTCCAGCACCGGGATCGTCACCGGCTGCCCCTGGTGGGCGTCGGGCACCTTGTCGGGCGTCGTCTGCACGAGCGGGCGCGTGGAGCCGACGACCGTGAGCTCGAGGTTGCCGCTGACGGGCGGGTTCTTGCCGTCGGACACGGTGAACGCGACGTCCTGCGTGGTGCCCTTGGGCACCGACGGCTCGACCTGCGCGGTCACGGTGCCGCCCGACACGGACGTCGTGATGCCCTTCGGGCTCTCGACGTCGAAGGTCAGCTTGTCCTTGTCCGGGTCCTTGACGTAGCGCGACAGGTCGACCGTGCTGTCCTCGCCCGCCGCGACCTGGAGCGTCGGCGAGCCGACCACCTTCGGCGGCTGGTTCGTCGAGGGCACGACGTCGATCGGCAGCGTGAGCACCGCCTTGTTGCCATCCTCGTCGTCGGGCCCGTCGCCGTCGGTCACCTCGAAGCTCACCGACGCCGACCCGGCGAAGTCCTCGCTCGACGTGAACTCGATCGTGTCGGCGTCCTGCACGACCGCGGTCCCCTCGGTGACCTCGACCGACTTCTCCTCGGTGATCCGCGGCTCACGACCGTCCCGGACCACCACGAGCTCGCCCAGCTCGACGGGCAGCGGCTCGCCGCTGACCGCCTGGAGCGGCGTCGAGCCCGGCTTCACGTAGGGACGCGACTGGTCGCCCGGCACGCGCACGAAGGCCTTGGCCTGCAGCCCGTCCACGTCCGTGACGGTGTAGGTGATCACCTGCGCCTGCGGCGTCAGCGCCACCTGCACCTGGCCGTCCTCGCGCACGGTGACGCCCTCGGTCTGCTGGTCCACCGACACCTCGAGGTCGGCACCCACGCCGTCGGGGTCGACGTCGTTGGCGAGCACGTCCACCGTGACCGTCGAGGCGTCGCGGACCTGCTCCGCCGTCACCACGTCGTCCTTCGCGACCGGCCGGAGCAGCGGCGCGTCGGCGTCCACGTTCACCGTGACCGACCCGGTGGAACGTGCCTTGAAGGCGTCCTGGACCGTGTAGTAGAAGGACGTCGCGCCCTCGTCGGCGGGGGCCTCGAGGACGATGTCGTCCTCGACCGCCTTCGGCGTCAGCCCGTCCGGCAGCCCGTCGAAGCCGTCCTTCACGAGGCCGATCTCGTCGCCGTCGGGGTCGTTGTCGTTCTCCAGCGCGCGCACGGCCACCGTGCGCCCGGGCCGCACCGTGGTCTCGTCGTCCACGGCCTGCGGGGGCTGGTTCGTCTCCGGCGGCGCGGCGATGCCCACGCGCACGGTGCCCTGGCCGACCGCTCCACGGGTGTCGGTCACCTGGTAGGTGAAGGAGTCGAAGCCCGCGGCGCCCTCGGCAGCCGTGTAGTCGACGAACCCGTCCACGATCGTCGCCGTGCCCTGCTCCGGGGCCGCGGCGATCGAGCTCAGCGTGACCTGGTCGCCGTCGGGGTCGGTGCCGTCGAGCGCGAGCGGGATGCGCACCGTCTTGCCGCTGAGCACCCGCGTCTCGGTGTCGGGCACCTGCGGGGCGGTGTTCTCCTCGTCGTCCTTGATCGTGATGGTGACCTGGGCGGAGTCCTTCTGACCGTTGCTGTCCCGCACCTCGTAGACGAGGTGGGCGGTGCCCGCCTCGGGACCCGCCTTGAACCGCACGGTGTCCTCGGAGACGAACGCCTCGCCGAGCTCCGCCTCGGGCTCCTCCTGCAGCTCGTCGTTCAGCTCGACGTCCAGCCCGTCCGGGTGCGTGTCGTTGTCGAGCACGGGGACGGTGACGACGTCGCCCGTGTGGACGATCGCCTCGTCGGCACCCGCGTCCGGCGGCCGCAGGGTGTTCGGGGCCGGGATGGGCACCACGCGCACCTGGCCGGTGGCGGAGCCGGTGCCGTTCGCGACGGTGTACTCGAAGGTCACCGGCTCGTCGAGCCGCTGCTTCTCCATGATCTTGAGGACGTCGTGGTTGAGCACCGCCACGTCGACCGGGGAGTCGTCCGGCACGGAGACCGACTGCACGACGAGCACGCCGCCCGCCGGGTCGGTGTCGTTCGCCAGCACGTCGAGCAGCGCGGAGCCGTCCGACGGCAGCAGCACCTGGTCGGAGACCACCACCGGCGGGGCCGCGTCCTCCGGCGGCGCGACGACGTCCACCCGGACGAGCCCCGTCGTCGAGTTGGGGCCGTCGCTCACCTGGTAGGTCACGTCGAAGGACCCGGGCTCGTCGCCCTGCACCGTGAACATCCCCGCGTTGAGGTTGTTCGAGAACGACAGGCCCTTCTTCTCGGTCACGTGCACGAGCCGGAGCGGGTCGCCGTTGGGGTCGGTGTCGTTCTCGAGCGGCCGCACGGTGACCGGCTGGCCGGCGAGCACCGTGACGTGGTCCTGCACCGCGACCGGTGGCTCGTTGGTCGCCACGACCTCGACGATCAGCGTCCCCTCCACCGGCTTGCCCCGGGAGTCGGAGACCGTGACGTCGACGATCTTGCGGCCGGTGGCCGCCCCGCCGTCGCGGAACTCGATCGTCCCGTCGGGCCGCGAGCGCACCTCGTCCTTCGGGTCGCCCGTGCTGGCGTGGGACAGGAACAGGTCGTCGCCGTCCGGGTCGCGGAAGTACGGCAGCACCTTGATGCTGGCGGTGCCGTCCTGGCCGACCCGCAGCACGGGCTCGCCCGTCTGGGTCGGGGCGTCGTTCTCCGACTCCGGCACCACGGTGAGCGTGACCTTCGCGGTGTCGGACCCGTCGCGGCCGTCGTCGACCACGTAGGTGAGCGTCGTGCTCCCCGTCGCGTCCGTGGGCACGTCGGCCTGCAGCGCGGCGCCGTCGAGCACCCGGTCCACGGCGATGTCACCGGTCGGCTCGCCGTCGACCTCGACGGTCATGACGTCGCCGTCGGGGTCGACGTCGTTGCCGAGCACGTTGAGCACGGTGGTGCGGCCGGGCCGGACGCCGAACGAGTCGTCCTTCGCCTGCGGCGGCCGGTTCTTCTTGTCGCGGTCGGCGACGAACTGGTCGACCTGCTCCGGCGTCGTCTCCTCGGACTCGGTCTTCTCGCCCTCGTCGTTCTCCGGGATGGTCAGGTCCCAGTCGTCGACCTTCTGGAACTCGTCCGCCGCCATCCACAGGGTGCCGCGGGCCACGTCGTTGAGCACAATGACGTCGCGGTTCACGCGGTAGACGAGGCTGCTGTCGGCGGAGAGGCCCTCCAGGACGACGTCCTGGTCGTCGTCGGTCCCGGGGCAGTCGCGCACGACCTGCCCGGACACCGACCAGGCGCCGTAGACGCACTCGCCGAGCTGGACGGGCCGCGCGGGCGTGCCGTTCGCGGTGCGCTTCGTCGGCGTCCCGCCGTCCAGCGGCTGGGAGACCAGCCCGCGCGAGGTCGCGAGGAGCACGATGTCCGAGTCGGGCGACGGCTGCTGCAGCTGCGCCTCGGCGCCGCCGTCGATCTCCACCGCGTCGCCCCCGGGCAGCACGACCTTGCCCGTCGAGCGGTCCAGCACGACCGCGGCGTCGCCCACGGTGGTCACCTGCACGTCGGTCCCCGGCTGCACCGAGAGCCGTTCCTCCTCGGGGTCCTCGGCCGTGCCGCGCGCGCTAGTCGGGATGGTCCACAGCTTCTGGTCGGCCGGGGACGCCACGACGGCGGTGCCGCCCGTGCTCACCTCGAGCCGGGCGCCCTTGCCCACCTTCTCGAGCACGGGCTCCGTCTCCTCGGGGTCGAAGGAGGCCGCCCCGTCGAACGGGAGCACCCAGACGCTGCCCGACTCGCCGTCGTAGATCGCGGTGGTGGCGCTGCCCGAGGCGACCTGCGCCCCTCCGGGCAGCTTCATCGTGCTGGTCAGGGCGAGCTGCGCCGGGTCGACGGGGCTGGCCGAGGAGTCCCCCGTGCTCGACAGGAGCACGCGCTGCGCGTCCTGCTGGACGTCGAAGCCCGTCGTGTTGGCGTACAGCGTGCCGTCGAGCGCCTTGGCCTCGTAGTTGAACCGGCCGATCTCGCCGTCGGCGGCGTTCGTCACCCAGACGCCGGAGTCGTTGAGGTCGACGTCCACCGTCGCCTCGCCGTCGTACCAGAGCGCGAAGCCGGTCAGCCCCGCGCCGAAGAGCGCGACGACCCCGACCGATGCGATGGACCGACGGTTCTCCACGGCACGAGAGACGAGGCTCATGCGGTTCGGTTCCTCTCCTACTTCTGGGCAGGTGCGGACAGCGGCTGGTGCGACAGCCCGCGCGCTACCGTCGCGCCGCGGGCGGAGGACCGGTCTGACCCATCTGGGGAAGTTGCCTGGGAACCGGCGTGATGCATACCTCGGCGAACCCTACCGAAGACGCCCGACATGACGCCGTCCGTCTCGATGGGTAGGTCTCCCCATGCACCGCCGCACTACGGTAGTGGGCGAACCCCACCCACCTGATACGTCCGGGCCCGGATCGCACGCCGATCTGAGCAAGACCAGAGCAGCAAGGAGCAGTCGTGGCCGACTCGTCGTTCGACATCGTCAGCAAGGTGGACCGCCAGGAGGTGGACAACGCCCTCAACCAGGCCGCCAAGGAGATCGCGCAGCGGTACGACTTCAAGGGGGTGGGCGCGTCCATCGCGTGGAGCGGTCAGGACACCATCGTCTTCGAGGCGAACTCCGCGGAGCGCGTGCTCGCCGCCCTCGACGTGTTCCAGACCAAGCTCGTCAAGCGCGGGGTCTCGCTCAAGGCCCTCGACACGGGCGAGAACGAGCCCCAGTCGTCCGGCAAGGTCTACCGGCTCGCCGGCTCCCTCAAGGAGGGCCTCGCGGGTGAGAACGCCAAGAAGGTCACCAAGCTCATCCGCGAGGAGGGCCCCAAGGGCGTCAAGACGCAGATCACCGGCGACGAGGTCCGCGCGACGAGCAAGTCCCGCGACGACCTGCAGGCCGTGATCGCGCTCCTCAAGGGCGCGGACCTCGACTTCGCGGTCCAGTTCGTCAACTACCGGTGACCGCACGGGCGGGCGGCGCACGCCGCGGGTTGCCGCGCGTGGTCGCGACAGACCTCGACGGCACGCTGCTGCGCTCGGACGGCACCGTCTCCGCGCGCACGCGCCGCGCGCTGCGGGACGTGGAGGACGCCGGAGTCGAGGTCGTCTTCGTCACCGCCCGCCCGCCCCGCTGGCTGGCCGACCTGGGCGACCTGGTCGGCGGCCACGGCCGGGTCATCGCGCTGGGCGGCGCCGCGGTCTGGGACCTGGGCTCCGGCCGGGCGCTGGACGCCTGCGGCTTCGGCGAGGGCGTCGTGCAGGAGCTCGTCGCCGGGCTGCGGGCGGCCGTGCCCGGGGTCGGCCTCGCCGTCGAGACCGTCCGCGGCCCGGCCTTCGACCCCTGGTTCCCCGACGGCGAGCCCGGGCTCGACCGCGGCCTGCGGGCCGTGCCCGTCGAGGACGCGCTGCGCGGCGGGGACGACGCCGTGGCCAAGCTGCTCGCCGTCCGGCCCGGCACCCCCACGCAGGGCTTCGGCGTCGTGCAGCGCGGCGACGTCCGGGACGACGACCAGGAGGTGTTCTTCGACCGGGTGCGCGAGGTCGTGGGCGGCCGGGCCGAGCTGCACTACTCCGGCGCCGCCGGGCTGGCCGAGCTGCTGCCGCCCGGCGTGACGAAGGACGTCGCGCTCGCCCGGTGGTGCCGCCGGCTCGGCGTCGACGCCCGCGACGTGTGGGCCTTCGGCGACATGCCGAACGACCTGCCGATGCTGCGCTGGGCCGGCCGCGGGCACGCCGTCGCCAACGCGCACCCGGACGTGCTCGCCTGCGCGGACGCCGTCGTGCCCGGCAACGATGACGACGGCGTCGCCGCCGCGCTGGAGGCCGCGCTCGACGTCTCCCCGCGCGTGGACGGCTACTCCGCGGAGCCGCTCTCCCCCTGAGCCTGCGTGCGCTGCCGGTCGGCGACGAGCTGCGCGCGCAGCTCCTGCACCTCCGCGACGAGCAGCGCCACCTGCGCCTGGCTGACCATGCCGACGGGCGCCTCCCCCGCCGCACCCAGGCGGTCGTCGGGCGACGACGTGTCGGTGACCCGCTCCACCAGCCAGGACGAGAGCGTCGCCGTCACGACGCCCAGCAGCGCGATGCCCCCGAGCATCAGGCAGACCGCGATGACCCGGCCCGTCGGGGTCACCGGCGTGAGGTCGCCGTAGCCGACGGTCGTGATGGTCACCATCGCCCACCAGAACCCGTCGCCGAGGTTGACGATGGTGGCGCCCGGCGCACCCCGCTCGGCCTGCGTCACCGTCAGCGCTCCGACGACGACCAGGAGCGCGGTGCCGGCCACGGCGAACCGCACCACGCGTCCCCGCAGGCGCACGGCGTTGACCCGGTTGAGGCGCACCACCACGGAGACCAGCAGCAGGGGGCGCAGCACCGGCAGCACGACCACGGCGAGCTCGAGCGGGTGCCGGCGCACGTACCGCCACGGGTGCGGGGCCAGCCGGGTGCGCACCACGTAGTCCAGGACGAAGAGCAGCCACGTCACCCCGAGCACGACGGAGCAGACGGCCCGCACGTCCGGCGAGACGTCCGGGCGCGCGATCGGGATCGCGTACGCGACCAGGAACAGCAGGGAGATCGCCGTCAGCGGCCACTCGGTGGCCGCCTGCCAGCGCCGCAGGCGCGCGTGACCGGCGTCCGGGTGCGACGACGTCGGGCGCTCGCGCTGCCCGGGCTCGGCCGTGTCACGCGTGTCGTCCCGGCCGCCCGGCGGGGCTGAGGTCATCGCAGGTCAGCCTGGCAGACCGACGTCGGCCACGCTCCCCGAGCGCGGCCGCGCGGGGCGTCAGTAGCGGGTGATTCCCCCCGGGCCGAAGCCCGTGCCGCCGGCCATCTTCTCCAGGCGGGCGATGCGGTCCGCCATCGGCGGGTGCGTGGAGAACATCTTCGCCATGCCGGCGCCGCGGAACGGGTTGGCCAGCATGAGGTGGGAGACGTTCTGCAGCTCGCGGGTCTGCGGCAGCGGTGCCTTCGCCGTGCCGGACTCCAGCTTGCGCAGCGCGGACGCGAGGGCCATCGGGTCGCCCGTGAGCTTGGCGCCGTCCTCGTCCGCGTCGTACTCGCGCGTGCGGGAGATCGCCATCTGGATCATCATCGCCGCGAACGGCGCGAGGATCGCCATGGCCAGCGCGGCGAGCGGGTTGCCGCCCTCGCGCCGGTCGCCGCCGCCGAAGATCAGCAGGAACTGCGCCAGCGAGGTGATGACGCCCGCCATCGCGGACGCCACCGAGGACGTGAGGATGTCGCGGTTGTACACGTGCATCAGCTCGTGCCCGAGCACGCCGCGCAGCTCCCGCTCGTCGAGCAGGCGCAGGATGCCCTCGGTGCAGCACACCGCCGCGTTCTTGGGGTTGCGCCCGGTCGCGAACGCGTTCGGCGCCTGCGTGGGCGAGATGAACAGGCGCGGCATGGGCTGGCGGGCCTCGGTGGAGAGCTCCCGCACGATGCGGTACATCTCCGGCGCCTCGAGCTCCGTCACCGGGTAGGCGTGCATCGCCCGGATCGCGATCTTGTCGGAGTTCCAGTAGCCGACGAACGTCGTGACCAGACCGATCCCCACGAAGACGACGAGCATGCCCGCGCTGCCGCGGAAGAACAGCGCCCACAGACCGAGGACCACGGCCCACATGACGCCGAAGAGCGCCGCCGTCTTGAGACCGTTGAAGTGCTGGTGGCCCATGTGTCCTGCCGTCTCCTTCCGTGCGCCCTGCCCGCGCCGGCGCGCCGGCAGGATGTCACGGGGTGAACGCGCCGAGGGCCCAGGCGGTTCCCGCCCGGGCCCTCGTGCCGATCCGTCGGTCCCGCCGTCAGGCTCGCACCGTCACGCGCGGCCCTTCGCGATGTCGAGCATCTCGTCGCGCGGCACGACCTTGATCCGCTCGCGGCCGTGCGGCTCGCCCAGCGCCTTCTCGTGCTCGTCGAGGAGCACGAAGTGGTCCCACTCGACGACGTCCACGCCGCGGTCGGCGAGGAAGTCGAGCACGGCCTGCGGGTCCGCCTGCGTGGCGGTGCGGCCGGACGCGAGGTCGCCGGTCGCGACGTCGCCGCCGTCGCCCACACCCGTGACGTCCTCCACGAGGTGGCGGATCGTCTCGGACGCGTCGGACTTGGTGTGGCCGATGAGGCCGACCGGCCCGCGCTTGATCCAGCCGGTGGCGTACACGCCGGGCAGGTGCTCGCCGTCGAGGTCGACGACGCGGCCCTCGCGGTTGGAGATGACGCCCTTCAGCTCGTCGAAGGGGATCTCCGGCAGCGGCGAGCCGAAGTAGCCGACCGCGCGGTAGACGGCCTGGACCGGCCAGTCGTGGAACTCGCCCGTGCCCTTGACCGTGCCGTCGCCCTGGAGCGCCGTGCGCTCGGTGCGCAGCCCCACGACCTTGCCGTCCTCGCCGAGGATCTCGGCCGGCGCGTGCAGGAAGTGCAGGTGCAGGCGGCGCGAGGCCTTCTGCGTCGACGGGTCGACGAGCGTCCAGTCCGTGAGCGTCTTGACGACCTGCTTGGTCTGGTTGGACGACTCGACGGCGGCCATCGAGCCGTCGTCGAACTCGTAGTCCTCGGGGTAGACGACGATGTCGACGTCCGGCACGTGGCCGAGCTCGCGCAGCTCCAGCGGCGAGAACTTCACCTGCGCCGGACCGCGGCGGGCGAACACGTGCACGTCGGTGACCGGCGAGGACTTGAGGATGTCGTAGACGTTGGCCGGGATCTCGGTGGGCAGCAGGTCGTCCGCGTGCTTGGCGAGGATGCGCGCGACGTCGAGGGCGACGTTGCCGGCGCCGAGCACGGCGACCTCCTTGGCCTCGAGCGGCCAGGTGCGCGGCACGTCGGGGTGGCCGTCGTACCAGGACACGAAGTCCGCGGCGCCGTACGAGCCCTCGAGGTCGATGCCGGGCACCGGCAGCTCGTGGTCCTTGATCGCGCCCGTGGAGAAGATCACGGCGTCGTAGAACTGACGCAGGTCGTCGAGCTTAAGGTCGACGCCGTAGTCCACGTTGCCCAGCAGGCGCACGTCGCCGCGGCCGAGCACGCGGTGCAGCGCGGTGATGATCTGCTTGATGCGCGGGTGGTCCGGGGCGACGCCGTAGCGCACGAGGCCGAACGGGGCGGGCAGGCGTTCGAAGAGGTCGATGCTCACGTCGAGGTCGGTCTTCGACAGGATGTCCGCGGCGTAGATGCCGGCGGGGCCTGCGCCGACGATCGCGACGCGCAGAGGTCGGATGCTGCTCACTGCGGGATACGCCTTCCGGATCGGGGATGCGTGGCGTTCGATTCTAGGAGGATTCTCCTGCGATCGGGTGAGGCTTACCTCACCTGTCAGGGTCCAGCCTTACCCAGGGTGCCACAACCGTCCCGCCATGTGAACGGGTTGTCTTACGGACCGGGCACGGTTGCTCCGGGCTCTTGTCAGCGGGCCAGGCGTTCGACCACCGCCCCGTACAGCGCCGGCGCGCGGGCGGCCGCCGGCACCACCCGTCCCCGCAGCGGCGACGTCGCCGCCGCCACGAGCCCGGACGTGAGCCATCGCACGTCCCGGGTGGCCCGGACCCACGCCCGCTCGTACCCGGCCGGGTCGTCGAGGTGCGCGACGGCGGCGCGCGCCTGCGCGAACCCGACCCGCAGCCCCTCCCCCGTCAGCGCGTCCACGTAACCGGACGCGTCCCCGACCAGCCGCACCCGCCCGACGGTCCGCGCCCGGCTGCGCACCCGCATCGGCCCGGCGCCCCGCACCGCCCCCACCGGCGAGGCGCCCGCCAGCCGGTCGGCCAGCTCCGGCAGGGTCGCGAGCGCCGCGTCGAGGTCCGCGCCCGCCGGGCCGAGCACGGCCACGCCCACGAGGTCCGGGGCCACGGGCGTGACGTACGCCTCGACCCGCGGCGCCCAGTGCACCTCCACCAGGTCCGTCCACGGCGGCACCCGGAAGTGCCGGCGGAGCCCGAACCGCCGCCTCCGGTCGCGGCCGACGCGCCGGCGTGGGGAGGAGGGGAGGGGGGCGGGGGGAGGGGGGAGGGGGGGACGACCTCAACGCCCCCCCCCACGATGCGCATCATGAAACGG
>NZ_JBHVSQ010000009.1:111019-134871 GCF_042885055.1 Isoptericola sp. NPDC058082
TTCACCTCCACCGGGTCTGCCCGCGGTGGCACCAGGAGGTGCTGGAGGAGCCCGAACCGCCGCCTCTGTTTGCGGCCGACGCGCCGGCGCGCGACGCCGTGGGGCCCGTCGTCGCGCAGGTCGAGCCCCACCTCCCTCCGCACCCGCGAGTGCAGCCCGTCGCAGGCGAGCAGCCAGCGGCCGCGGACCCCCGCCGCCACGGCGCCCTCGGCGTCCTGCACCACCGCCCCGGCGCGCCGGGGAAGCACGGACGCGCCGGCGTCGAGCGCGGCCGCGTGCAGCGCGGCGTGCAGGGCGGTGCGGCGCACACCACGGCCGGGCCCGGCCGCGAACCGGTGGTCGGCGGCCACCCCGTCCTGGCGGTAGGAGATCCCGCGCAGCGGCCAGCCCGGCGGGTCGACCCCCAGCCGCCGCACCGCGGCGAGCGTGCCCGGCATCAGCCCCTCGCCGCACGCCTTGTCGACCGGTGCCGACCGGGGCTCCAGCACCACGACGCCCAGCCCGGCCCGCCGAGCCTCGATCGCCGCCGCGAGGCCGACGGGGCCGCCGCCGACCACCAGCACGTCCGTCTCGACGTCGACGCCCTGGTCGGGCGGGCGGCCGGACATCAGCCGGCCTCGACGGCCCGCAGCGCGCGTTCCTCCGCGGGGATGCGGAAGCCCAGCAGCAACCAGGCGTTCAGGACGGTGAACACCAGCGCCGTCACCCACGCCGTGTGCACCAGCGGCAGCGCGACGCCCTCGACGACCACGGCCACGTAGTTGGGGTGCGCCAGCCAGCGGTAGGGGCCGCGGCGCACCAGCGGCAGCCCGGGCACCACGATCACGCGCGTGTTCCACCGCTCCCCCAGCGTCGCGATGCACCACCAGCGCAGCCCCTGGCTCGCGAGGACGAGCGCGAGCATGGGCCACCCCAGCCACGGCAGGAAGGGCCGGTCGGCGACGACGACCTCCACGACGCACGCCACCAGCAGGCCGGTGTGCAGGGCGACCATCGCCGGGAAGTGCCCGCGGCCGGACTCGACGCCCCCGCGCGCGAACGACCAGCGGGCGTGGCGCGCCGAGACCACGAGCTCGGCCAGCCGCTCCACGCCGGTCGCGAGCACCAGGGCGGCGTAGAGCGCCGCGCTCATGCCGCCCCCGCGGCGGCCGCGCGCAGCAGCACCAGCTCGACCGCCACGCCGGGCCCGAACGCCATGAGCACCGCCCACCCGCCCGGCGGCGGCGCACCGTCGTCGAGGGTCGCCGCGAGCACGTGCAGCACGGACGACGACGACAGGTTGCCCTCGGCCGCCAGCGTCGCGCGGGTGCGGGCCAGCGCCTCCTCGGGCAGGTCGAGGGCGTCGCGCACGGCGTCGACGATCTTCGGCCCACCGGCGTGCACCACCCAGGTGCCGACGTCGGCCGGCTCCAGGCCGTGCGCCGCCAGCAGGTCCTTGACGTCCCCCGCGAGGTGCGCCCGCAGCAGCTGCGGCAGCTCCGCCGACAGCACGATGCCGAACCCGGTGTCCCGGACCTCCCACCCCAGGAGCCGCTCGGTGCCGGCGTAGAGCCGGCCGCGGGCGTCCACGACCCAGGGCGCGGGGCGCGGGCCGCGGGGCACGACGTCGTCGCCGGCGACGACCACCGCGCTCGCCCCGTCCCCGAAGAGGCCGGACGAGAGCAGGTTCGCGGTCGAGCCGTCGTCCCGCTGCAGCGTGAGCGAGCACAGCTCGACGGAGACCAGCAGCGCGACCTCGTCCGGGTGCCCCGCGAGGTACTCGTGCAGGTGCGCCAGCCCGGCGGCGCCACCCGCGCACCCGAGCCCGAAGGAGGGCACGCGGCGCACGTCGGGCCGCAGCCCCAGACGGGCCACCAGCCCGGCGTCGACCGACGGCGCGCCCACGCCCGTCACCGACGTGAAGAACAGCAGGTCGACGTCGCCCGGCTCCACGCCCGCGGCCGCCAGTGCCTCCCGGCACGCCCGCTCGGCCAGCGCCGCCCCCTCGCGGGCGAACACGGCGTTGGCGTCCGCGAACCCGAACGGCCGCTCGTAGTCGGCGAGCGGGAGCGCGAGGTGCCGGGTGCGCACGCCGGCCGCGGCGTGCAGCCGGCGGGCCAGCTCGCGGCGCGGCCCCGCGTCTGCCAGCAGCGGGGCGACCATCTCGGCGATCCGCCCCTGGGGGTACGCCGGACCGGGCAGGACGGGGGCGACGGCGAGGACGCGCGACATGCTTCGCATCGTGGCACCGGCGCCGCTCTCCCGCGCGCGGGCACCCCGCCGGACGCGGGAGACGCGCGCAGCGAGCCCTCCTGCCGTCGCGAGAACCCGCGTCCTGCCCCGGGTCACGGGGCGACAGGCGTAGTTTCCCGTCATGGGCAGCGACGCGGCGGCACGGGTGCGCGGGATCCTGCTCGCCACGCACCCTGCGCCCGCGGCCGTGGTCACGGGGCTGGCCCTGGTCTTCGCCGTCGGCGTCGGCCTCCCCGGGGGCCGCGCCCTGCTCGTCACGGCGGCCGTCGCCGCCGGCCAGCTGTCGGTCGGGTGGAGCAACGACTGGCTGGACGCCGCGCGCGACCGCCGCGTCGGACGCGCGGACAAGCCGACCGTGACGGGCGCCGTCGCGCCCCGCACGCTCCGGACGGCCGCCATCGCCGCCCTGGCCGGGTGCGTCGTCCTGTCCTTCGCGACGGGGCTCGTGCCGGGGCTGCTGCACGTCGCCGCGGTCGGCAGCGCCTGGGCCTACAACGCGCGGCTCAAGTCGACGCCGCTGTCGTGGCTGCCCTACGCCGTGAGCTTCGGCCTGCTGCCCGCGTTCGTGGTGGCCGCGGCGGGCGACGGTCGCGTCGTCGCGGGCTGGACGGTCGGCGCGGCCGCGCTGCTCGGCGTCGGCGCCCACCTCGCCAACGTGCTGCCGGACCTGGAGGACGACGACGCCACCGGGGTGCGGGGGCTGCCGCACCGCCTGGGGCGCCGGGGCGCGAGCGTGCTGGCGCCCGTGGTCCTGGCGGCGGGCAGCGTCGTGATCCTCCTCGGCCCGCCGGGCCCGCCCTCCGCCGCGTCGGCGGCGCTCACGGGCGGCGCGGTCGTGCTGGCCGCCCTCGCCGGGACCGTGGGGCTCGTGCGGCCGCACAGCCGCGCGCCGTTCCTGCTGAGCCTGGCCGTGGCGGTGGTGTGCGTCGTGCAGCTCGTCCTCGCGGCCGACGCCGTGGCGCTCCCGGGCTGACCCGGCCCGCGCCGCCCGGAGCGGCGGGACGGGCTGTGGACGGCGCCCCCGGCGCCCCGACGCCGGCGCATAGCATCCCGACGTGCCCCCGATCCTCCAGCGTGCCCGTGCCGAGGTCGCGCCCCACCGCCGCGCGGCGACGTGGGGAGCCGCCCTCGCCGCGGCCTGGGCGGTCTGGGCGAGCGGACCCGGCTGGTCGACGCCGGCGCTCGTCGTCGCGGCCGTGGCGGGGGCCGCGCTGTGGGTGATCGACGCCCGCACGCACCGGCTGCCGGACGCCCTCACCTACCCGACGACGGCGGTCGTCGGCGCGCTCCTCGCCCTCGCGGCGCTCGGCGGCGGGACGTGGGACAAGGCGCTGCGGGCGCTCCTCGGCGGCCTCCTGCTCGGCGGCGCGTACCTGCTGCTGCACCTCGCGCACCGCTCGGGGATGGGGCGCGGCGACGCCAAGCTGGCCGCGCTGCTCGGCCTCGTCACCGCCTGGTACGGGTGGTCGACGCTCGTCGCCGCGGCGGTGCTCCCGATCCTGCTCGGCGGGGCCGTGGCGATCGTGCTCATGGCCACCCGGCGGGCGTCGCGCGGGACGTCGCTGGCCTTCGGCCCGTACCTGCTCGCCGGCGCGGCGATCGCGGTGACGCTCGCCCGGCTGGCCTCCGCCTAGCCCGTCGACGCCCGGTCACGAGGCAGGCCGGAGTCAGGTCGGAGTCAGGTCGCGGCGGCCGGTCACACCGTCCGGTCGGCCAGCGCCTGGGCGAGGTCGGCGAGCGCCTGCTTCACCGGGCCGTCGGGCAGCGGCGCCAGCTCCGCGGCGGCCTCGCGCGCCCACCGGCCGGCGAGGGCGCGGGTCTCGGCGAGCACGTCGTGCGCCCGCAGCTCCGCGACGACGTCGGCGAGCGCGTCGTCGCCGGCGAGGTCGCCGTCGAGCCGGGCGACGAGCGCCGCGTCCGCCGCGGAGCCCTCGCCCTGCGCGACCCGCTGGCGCAGCAGCAGCACGGGCATCGTCGGCACGTGCTCGCGGAGGTCGGTGCCGGGCGTCTTGCCGGACTCGTCGCCGGAGGACGCGATGTCGAGCACGTCGTCGGCGAGCTGGAACGCGACGCCCACCTTCTCGCCGTACGCCGCCACGGCGTCGACGACGGCCGGCTCGCACCCACCGAACATCGCACCGAGGCGCGCCGACGTCGCGAGCAGCGACGCCGTCTTGTCGCTGAGCACCTGCAGGTAGTGCTCCACCGGGTCGTCGTCGGCACGCGGCCCCATCGTCTCGTGCAGCTGGCCGAGGCACATGCGCTCGAAGGTGCGCGACTGCAGCACCACCGCCTCCGGGCCGAGGCCGGCGACGAGCGCGGACGCCCGGGCGAACAGGAGGTCGCCCACCAGGATCGCGACCGAGTTGCCCCACACGGTGTGCGCCGCGGGGGCCCCGCGGCGCAGCGGCGCGGAGTCCATGACGTCGTCGTGGTACAGCGACGCGACCTGCGTGAGCTCCACGACGACCGCCGCGTCCACGAGCTCCGGGCGCGACCCGTCGCCCAGCTCGCCCGCGAGCAGCGTGAGCAGCGGGCGGAACCGCTTGCCACCGGCCGCGACGAGGTGCCGCGACGCGTCGTCGGCCAGGGCGTCCGCCGAGGCCACGGCCTCGTCGAGCGCCGCGTCCACCCGCGTCATGCGCTCGGCGAGCCGGTCGGCGAGCGCCGGGTCGGACAGCGGGATCGCCGGAGGCGCCGGGGGCGGCGTGGGCCCGGGCCGGGGGGCCGAGGCGGAAGGAGCGCGAGTCACTGTCCGAACCTATCCGGCCGGGGCGCCGAACACCGCACCGAGACGGCCCTCGGCCGCGTCAGGTCGGACACCCCGGCGGGTGCGCCGGGCCGGCCACCCGTCCTGGGGTCGGCGCGAACGTGGGCCGACCCGAGGACGGACCGCCGACCGGAGGTCGTCAGGGGCGGAACTGCGCCGCCTGGCCGACCAGGTCCAGCGCGCCCGACGGGAGGATGCCGAGGAGCAGCACGCCCACCGCGCACACCGCGATCGCGAACGCCGCGGGACCACGCGAGCCCACCACCGTCACGACCGTCCGCGAGACGAGCGTGCGGGTCGCGGCGCCCGTCACCGTGGCGGTGCCACCGCTGCCGCCGCCCTGCTCACCGCCGTCCGTCGTCCCCGACGAGGCCGCGCCCGTCGACGTCGTGCCCTGCTCACCGCCGGGCGGCGGGGTGAGGACCATGAGCACGATGACCCGGACGTAGAAGAAGACGGAGACGGCGGACGCGAGCACGCCGAGCAGCGCGAGCGGCCACGCCCCCGCGTCGACGGCGGCCGAGAAGACGCCGAACTTCGCCACGAACCCGGCCGTGAGCGGGATCCCCGCCATCGACAGGAGGAACAGCGAGAACGCCGCCGTGAGCCACGGGGCCTGCCGCCCCAGGCCCGTCCACTGCGCCAGGCGGGTGGCCTCGCCCAGCACCACGCCGTCGTCGGGGACCGGCCCACCGGCCCCCCTCTCGGCGGTGTCGTCGTCGCCCGACACGGTGCGCTCGCGCACGAGCGTGACGACGGCGAACGCGCCGACGGACGCGAGCCCGTACGCGAGCAGGTAGAAGAGGACGGCCCGCGAGCCGGCCTCGTCCATCCCGACCACGCCGACCAGGAGGAACCCGGCGTGCGCGATCGCGGAGTACGCGAGCAGGCGCTTGACGTCCGTCTGCACCGCGCCGACGACGGTGCCGATCAGCATCGTGAGGATCGCGACCGCCCAGAGCGCGACCTCCACGTCGTGCCGGACGGCGGGGCTCAGGCCGTTCGCCAGCGTGAACAGCACGCGCACCAGCGCGCCCATCGCGGCGGCCTTGGTGCACGCCGCCATGAAGCCCGTGATCGGCGTGGGCGCGCCCTGGTACACGTCCGGGGTCCAGGCGTGCAGCGGCGCGGCGCCGATCTTGAACAGCAGCCCGCTGAGCACCAACAGCAGCCCGACCACCACCAGGGCCGTCATCGACCCCAGCGGCGAGACGGCCGGGTCCGCGAGCACCTGCACCACGCCCTGCAGCCGCACCGTGCCGGCGAAACCGTAGACGAGCGCGATGCCGAAGACGAACAGCGCGGAGGCGAACGCGCCGAGCACGAAGTACTTGAACGCGGCCTCCTGGCTGAGGAGCCGGCGGCGGCGCGCCGTCGCGCACAGCACGTACAGCGGCAGCGACAGCACCTCGAGCGCGACGAACATGACGATGAGGTCGTCCGTGGCCGGGAAGAGCAGCATGCCGCCGGTCGAGAACAGCAGGAGCGGGTAGATCTCGGTCTGCTGGAGGCCCGCACGGCGCGTCTCGTCCTCGTAGGCCGTGCCCGGCACCGCCGCCGCGGACGGCGCGAACGCGTCCTGGCCGGTGGTGGTGCGCTCCGCGACGACGAGCACGCCCAGCAGCGCGCACACGCCGATCACGGCCTGCACGCCCAGGCCGAACGGCGTCAGCAGGTACGACCCGCCCACCACCGACACCGCGTTCTCCTGCACCCGCTCCCAGAGCAGCCCGACCGCGACGAGCGAGCCCGCGAGCGCCGCGAGGGTGAGCGTGAGCTGCGTCGCGCGTCGGGCCTTCGCCGGCACGAACGCCTCCAGCAGGACGCCGAGCACGCCCGCCGCCAGCACGATCAGCACCGGCGACACGGCGGCCCAGTCGATGGTCGGGGCGACGAAGTCGTTCACAGCTGGCTCCCCTCGGTGAAGCTCCCGTCAGCCGAGCCCGTCGCGACCATCGCCTGGGTCTCGACCGGTTCGACCACCGGAGGTGGATCCGTCTCGCCGACGTGCTCGACGGCGACCTCCCCCGGCGCACGCACGTAGTCGAGCACCGGCCCGGGCACGAGGCCGAGCACGAGCAGGGCCCCCACGAGCACGCCGGCCACGGTCTTCTCCCGGCCGTCGAGGTCGCGCGCGGACGCCAGCTCCGGCGTCGTCTCCCCCGTGAACATGCGCTGGTAGGTGAGCAGCACGTAGACCGCGGCGAGGACGACGGCGGGCACGGCCACGAGCACGGCGGCGGGCCAGCGGGCGTACGACCCGAGGAACACCATGATCTCGGAGACGAACGTCGCCAGGCCGGGCAGGGCCGCCGCGGACAGGCCGGCGACGAGGAACGTGCCGCCCAGGATCGGCGCCACCCGGCGCAGGCCGCCGTAGTCGCCGATGAGCTGGCTCTGGCGCGGGTGCCGCGCGATCGCGAACCCGGCGACGAGGAACAGCGCCCCGGTGGAGATGCCGTGGTTGAGCATCATCAGGCCGGAGCCCGCGGTGCCCAGCGACGTGAAGGTGAAGATGCCCAGGACGATGAACCCGAAGTGGGACACCGACGTGTAGCCGATGAGGCGCAGCAGGTCGCTCTGGCCGATGGCGAGGACCGCGCCGTACAGGATCGAGATCACCGCGAGCACGATCACGAACGGTGCCGCCCAGCGGCTCGCCTCGGGGAACAGCGGCAGGCACAGGGTGAGCATCCCGAAGGTGCCCACCTTGTCGAGCACGCAGATGAGGAGCGTCGAGGTGCCGGGCGTCGAGTGCTGCGTGACGTCGGGCAGCCACGAGTGCACGGGGAACATCGGCGCCTTGATCGCGAACGCGAGGAAGAAGGCGCAGAACATGAGCTTCTCGGCCGTCGGGTCGAGCGTCAGCCCCGTGAGGTTGTCGGTGAGGAACGTCTGCGGGCCGCGGTCCGCGGCCGGCACCTGCAGGTAGAGCGCGATGACGCCCACCAGCATCACGAGGCCGCCGGCCAGCGAGAACAGCAGGAACTTCACCGCCGCGTACCGGCGCTGCGGCCCCTGCCCGAACCCGCCGATGAGGAAGTACGCCGGGATGAGCATGGCCTCGAACACCACGTAGAAGAGGAACACGTCGCGGGCGACGAAGACCGTCACCATGAACGCCTCGAGCAGCAGCACGGTGGCGAGGTAGCGGCGCAGCCGCACGTGGTCGCCGCCCTGCTCGCGCCAGGCCGCGAGGATCACCAGGGGCACCAGGCCCACCGACAGCGCGACCAGCAGCAGCCCCACGCCGTCGACGCCGACGGCATAGCTGGCGCCGATCGGCGGGATCCAGGAGTACGTCTCGGTGAGCTGGTGGGTCCCCGCGTCGCCGGTGTCGAAGGCCGCGAAGGCCCCGACCAGCAGGAGGACCTCCACCAGCGCGCCGACCAGGGCGACCGTGCGAGCGGCGCCCGCACCGAACCTGCCCCCGGTGACCGGGCCGGCGGCCGGGCGGCCCCGGCCCACGCCCGTGAGGGCCGTCGCGGCCGCGGCCACCAGCGGCCACACGATGAGGACCGTGAGCCAGGGGAACCCTGCGGACATCGTCATGCTTCCCCGTCCTTCGTCGTCGACACCGTGTCCGGCGTCGTGTTCGGCGTCGTGTTCGGCGTCATCGCCATCGCTCCCGCCACCCCGCTCAGCTCGCCAGGACCCAGACGACCAGCCCGACGACGCCGAGGCCGCCCAGCATGGTCGCCGCGTACGACCGCACGTAGCCGTTCTGCATCCGCCTCAGCCGGGAGCCGAGGCGCCCGATGCCGCCGGCCAGGCCCAGCCAGCCGCCGTCGACGGCCGTGCGGTCCGAGTACACGAGCGCCCGGGTGAGGTACTGCCCCGGCCGCATGACCAGCGACTCGTTGACGGCGTCCTGGTACAGGTCGACCCGCGCCGCCCGCACGACGGCGGGCGCCGGAGGCGGCTCGACCGGCACCGCGGCGACCACGTACTGGCGCCAGGCCAGCACGATGCCGAGCGCCACGAGCAGCAGCGTGAGCGCGATGAGCAGCCCCACCGGGAGCACCGGCTCGTGGTGCTCGGCGTGCCCGGTGACCGGCTCGAGCCACGTGACGAACCGGTCGCCCATCGCCAGGATCCCGCCGAGGGCCACCGACCCCACGGCCAGCACGATCATCGGCCAGGTCATGAGGCGCGGGGACTCGTGCGGGTGCCGCACGGGCGCACCGTCGTCGCCGGGCCCGCCGTCGCTCCAGCGGCGCCGCCCCAGGAACGTCATGAAGAACAGCCGGGACATGTAGTACGCCGTGATCCCGGCGCCCAGCAGCGCCGCCATGCCAAAGACCCACGGGCGCCAGCCCTCGCCGACGAACGCCGCCTCGATGATCTTGTCCTTCGACCAGAACCCCGAGAACGGCGGCACCCCGAGGATGGCGAGCCAGCCCAGGCCCATCGTGATGGCCGTGACGGGCAGCAGACGGGACAGCCCGCCGAAGCGCCGCATGTTCACGTCGTCGTCCATCGCGTGCATCACGGACCCGGCGCCGAGGAACAGCCCCGCCTTGAAGAAGCCGTGCGTGAGCAGGTGGAAGATCGCGAACGCGTACCCGACCGGCCCCAGGCCGGCGGCGAGCATCATGTAGCCGATCTGCGACATCGTCGACGCCGCGAGCGCCTTCTTGATGTCGTCCTTCGCGGTACCGACGATCGCCCCGAACAGCAGGGTCAGCGCGCCGACGATCGCGACGACGAGCTGCGCGTCCGGCGCCGCCTCGAGGATCGGGCCCGAGCGCACCAGCAGGTACACCCCGGCGGTCACCATCGTCGCCGCGTGGATCAGCGCGGACACCGGCGTCGGGCCGGCCATCGCGTCCCCGAGCCACGCCTGCAGCGGCAGCTGCGCCGACTTGCCGCACGCCGCCAGCAGGAGCATGAGGCCGATCGCCGTCATGACGCCCTGACCGGCCGCCGTCGCCCCCTCGCCGGCCGCCGGCAGCACCGTGCCGAAGCTCAGCGAACCGAAGGTCGCGAGCAGGAGCATCATCGCGACGATGAGCCCCATGTCGCCGACGCGGTTCATGACGAACGCCTTCTTGCCCGCGACCGCGTTCTCCCGCTTGCCGTCCCAGAACCCGATGAGCAGGAACGACGCCAGGCCCACGCCCTCCCAGCCGACGAAGAGCAGCAGGTAGGAGTCGGCGAGCACCAGCAGCAGCATCGCCGCGACGAAGAGGTTGAGGTACCCGAAGAAGCGGCGCCGGTCGACGTCGTGGCCCATGTACGCCACCGAGTACACGTGGATCAGCGTGCCGACGAACGTCACGAGCATCACGAACGTCATCGACAGCGGGTCCACCTGGAACCCGAGGTCCACGTGCAGGGGCCCCGAGTCGATCCAGGTGCCCACGGTGTGGGTGCCCACCCGCTGGTCGGCGGGGGTGCCGAGCATGTCGAGCAGGATCACCAGCCCGACGACGAACGTCGCCGCGCTGGCCAGCACGCCCAGCCAGTGCCCCCACCGGTCGGTGCGCCGACCGGCGACCAGCAGCACGAGGGCGCCGATCATCGGGGTCGCGACCAGCCAGGGGGCGAGGGAGAGAGTCTGCATCGTCGTCTGCGTGTCCACAGGTCGCCTCTCAGCTGTGCAGCAGGTTGACGTCGTCGACCGAGGCCGACCTACGGGAACGGAAGATCGTGATGATGATCGCGAGGCCCACCACGACCTCGGCCGCGGCGACCACCATGACGAAGAACGCGAGCACCTGGCCCGTCACGTCGCCGTGGATGCGCGCGAACGTCACGAACGCGAGGTTGGTGGCGTTGAGCATGAGCTCCACGCCCATGAACACCACGATGGCGTTGCGCCGCAGCAGCACCGTCGTCGCACCGATCGCGAACAGGATCGCGGCCAGCCCCAGGTAGTTCGTGATCTCCATCAGCGCACCTCCCCGTCGTCGTCGCCGGAGCCCTCGTCGGTCGCGCCCGTCGCGACCGGGTCGCCGGTCTGCTCGACCGTCGTGTCCGCCGCGGGGCCGACGCCGAGGAGGCGCAGGTCGTCGCGCGCCACGAGCGTCTCCTCCTCGGCAAGGACCGCCGTCGCCGACCGCTCCTGCCCGCGGATGCGCAGCACGCGCGGCACGGAGTGCGGCAGCGGCTCGCCGTCGGGTCCGAGCGCCGGCGTGTCCATGGCGTTGTTCTGCGCGTAGACGCCGGGCGCGGGCAGCGGCGTGAGCGTGCTGCCGTGCGGCAGGGCGGCGACGCGAGCTTGCGCGAGGACGCGCTGCGTGGGCCGCACGCTGAGCCGGCGGCGGTGCGTGAGCACCAGGCCGGCCAGCGCGGCGGTGACCAGCAGGACGCCGACCACCTCCATCGCGAGGACGTAGTCGCCCAGCAGCACCCGGGCCAGTGCCACCGGGTTGGTGAGCTCCTCGCTCGCAGCCAGCCCGACGGCGGGCGGGAACGTCGCCTGCGCGACCACGCCGAGCAGCACGACGACCAGCCCGAGGCCGAGCAGCACGCCCAGCCCGCGCTGGCCCTTGATGGTCTCGGTCAGCGAGTCCGCGGAGTCGACGCCCACCAGCATGAGCACGAACAGGAAGAGCATCATCACGGCGCCGGTGTAGACGACCACCTGCACGACGCCGAGGAACGGCGCCTCCTGCGCCACGTAGAAGATGGCCAGCCCGACCATCACGAACATCACGCACACCGCGGCGTGCACGGCCTTGCGGGCGAACAGCAGCCCGAGCGCGGCGAGCACCATGAGCGGGGCGAGCACCCAGAACAGCGCGGCCTCCGCGCCCGACGCGGTCACGGCCGGCCGTCCGTGAGGTCGGGGGTGGGCAGCGTCGCCACATGACCGCCCTCGGCGGCCTGCCGGGTCGCGACGGCGGCCTTGGTGGCGCTGCCGCGCAGCCGGTGCCGACGTGGGGTCGGGGGCGGCGCGTCCCCGTGCACCACGCGGGCGGCGGCGTCCAGGGTCGGGTCGTCGGGCCGGTGCTCGCGCACCCAGTCGACCTGCTGCGCCGTCGGCGCGGTGACCTCGCCGCGGTAGTACTCGGTGTCCGTCGTCCCCTCGACCATCGGGTGCGGCGCGGCGAGCATCCCCTCGGCGAGCGGGGCGAGGAGATCCTGCTTCTCGTAGATCATCCCGGCGCGGTCGGGGCCCGCGAGCTCGTAGTCGTTGGTCATCGTGAGCGCCCGCGTGGGGCACGCCTCGATGCACAGCCCGCAGAAGATGCAGCGCAGGTAGTTGATCTGGTAGACGCGGCCGTAGCGCTCACCGGGCGACAGGTGCGCGCCGTCGGGCAGCTCGGCGTTGTCCGCCCCCTCCACGTAGATCGCGTCCGCCGGGCACGCCCACGCGCACAGCTCGCAGCCGATGCACTTCTCCAGGCCGTCGGCGTAGCGGTTGAGCTGGTGACGGCCGTGGTACCGGCGCTGCGGCGCCGTCTTCTTGCGGGGGTACTGCTCCGTCACCGTGGGCCGGAACATCGACGAGAACGTCACGCCGAACCCGGCCACCGGGGCGAACAGCTCCCCGAGCGGCCCCTTGGACGGGCGCAGCGGCTCGTACGGCTTGTCGGTCATCGCGTCTCCTCGGATCGGTCGACGGCGGGGTCGGGGGCGGCGGACGCGCCCGGGACGTCGGCGGCCTGCATCACGTGCCGGCGCGCGCGGGGCGACGGCGGCAGGGCCTGGCCCGGGAGCGGCGGCACGGGGAAGCCGTCGGCGAAGGCGTCGAAGTCCCCGGCCGGACGGCGAGAGCCGCCCGGTGGACCGGCGCCGTCGGCGGCCTTCGCCTTCCGGTCGGGCCAGAGCCACAGGAGGCCGATGACGACCACCGCCGCGACCGCGACGCCGGTGATGAGCTGGGTGCGGGTGACGCCCGCGAGGCCGAGGTACTGGAACACGCTCAGCACCACGACCCACACCAGCGCGACCGGGATGAGCACCTTCCAGCCGAACGACATGAACTGGTCGTAGCGGAGGCGGAGCAGCGTGCCGCGCACCCAGACGAACACGAACATGACCAGCCAGAGCTTGACCAGGAACCACAGCACCGGCCACCAGCCGGTGTTGAACATCCCGTCGTTGATCGCCGACAGCGGCCACGGCGCCCGCCAGCCGCCGAGGAACAGGGTGGTGGCGACGGCGGAGACGTTGAGCATGTTGATGTACTCCGCCAGGAAGAACCAGGCGAACTTCATCGAGCTGTACTCGGTCATGTAGCCGGAGACGAGCTCGCCCTCGGCCTCCGGCAGGTCGAACGGGAGCCGGTTGGTCTCGCCGATCATCGAGATGACGTAGACGACGAACGCGGGCAGCAGCGGCAGGAACCACCAGATGCTGGTCTGCGACGCCACGATCTGCGAGGTCGACATCGAGCCGGCCATGATGAACACGCTGACCAGCGAGAGC
Organism: Isoptericola sp. NPDC058082; assembly: GCF_042885055.1. Lineage (NCBI taxonomy): Bacteria > Bacillati > Actinomycetota > Actinomycetes > Micrococcales > Promicromonosporaceae > Isoptericola > Isoptericola sp. NPDC058082. Next base: position 124,401 of record NZ_JBHVSQ010000009.1, read on the forward strand.
CCCATGGCGAGCTCGTACGAGATCACCTGGGCCGTGGACCGCACGGACCCGAGGAGCGGGTAGGTGGAGCCCGACGACCAGCCGCCCAGCACGATGCCGTAGACGCCCATCGACGCGCAGGCCAGCACGTACAGGACCGCCACCGGGAAGTCGGTCAGCTGGGCCGGCGTCGTGTAGTCGGTGAACGGGATCGTCACCTCGGGCCCGAACGGGATGACCGCGAACACCAGCAGCGCGCAGAACACCGAGATCATCGGTGCCAGCAGGTACACGATCCGGTCCGCCCGGGTGACGTTCACGTCCTCCTTGAGCAGCAGCTTCATCGCGTCCGCGAGCGACTGCAGCAGGCCGAACGGGCCGTGCCAGTTGGGGCCGGGGCGCACCTGCATGCGCGCCACGACCTTGCGCTCGAACCAGATGGCGAAGAGCACGCTGGTCAGGAGGAAGACGACGATGAGCACCGCCTTGATCAGCGACACCCACAGCCAGTCGTTGCTGAAGTCGGACGCGACCCCGGGGATCATGCGGCCCCTCCCTGTGCCTTCTCGTCGGTCGAGCCTGGGACCCCGCCGGCGGCGACCGCCTCCGGCGGTCCGATGCGCACCAGGTCGCCCGGCGCGGCGCCGAGCGTGTCGTGCACCCGGCACCCGCGCGACGCGAGCGGCAGCCACACGACGTGGTCGACCATCTCCGTGATCGCGACCGGCACCGTCACCGTCCCGCGGTCGGTGGCCACGGTCACCCGGTCGCCGTCGTACACGTCGACGGCGGCCGCCGTGGCCGCCGACATCCGCGCGACGGGCCGCTTGGCCGTGCCGGCGAGGAACTGCTCGCCGTCCTGCAGGGCCCCGTCGTCGAGCAGCAGGTGCCAGCTCGCCAGCACGGCGGACCCGGCCGGCACCACGGGCGGCTCGACCGGCTCGGCCTGCGGGGCCGGCACGCGGGTGCCGCCCCACGCGGGCAGGGCCGCGATCGCCCGGTGCGCGTCGAGCGGCGTCGCCGCGCCGAGCGCGACGCCCGCCTGCGCGGCCAACGCGTCGAGCACCCGGTGGTCGGGCAGCGCGGCGGACTCCAGCGCCTGGCCGAACGCGCGGACGCGGCCCTCCCAGTTCCAGTACGACCCCGCCCTCTCGACGGGAGGAGCAACAGGAAGCACGACGTCAGCGAGCTCGACTGCTTCGGTCCTCCGGACCTCGAGCGAGACCACGAAGCCCGCCGCGCCGAGCGCCCGCCGGGCGTGCGCCGGGTCGGGCAGGTCGGCGAGCTCGACGCCACCGACGAGGGCGCCGCCGAGCTGGCCGACCGAGAGGGCGTCGAGGATCTCCGCGACGTCGCGCCCCGGGGCGGACGGCAGCGCGTCGGCGTCGACGCCCCAGGCCGCGGCCACCTCGGCACGGGCCGCGGCGTCGGTCAGCGGGCGTCCGCCGGGCAGCAGTCCCGGCAGGAGGCCCGCCTCGAGGCCGCCGCGCTCCCCCGCGCGGCGCGGGACCCAGGCGACACGGGCGCCGGTGGCCTCCGCGAGCCGCAGGACCGCCCCGTAGGCGCCGGGCGCCGACGCGAGCCGCTCGCCCACGAGGATCAGCGCGCCGGGCGTCGCGAGGCCGTCGGCGACGGCGCCCAGCGTGCCCGCGTCCGAGTCCGCGGGCACCAGACCGCCGCCCGCCCGGGTGGCGAGGATGCCCAGCCACTCCGCCTCGGTGCCGGGGGCGGCGGGCAGCAGCTCGCCCTCCAGCCGGGCGAGGCCGCGGCTCGCGAACGGGGCGATCGACCACACCGTCGTGCCGTGCTTGCGCACCCCCTTGCGCAGCCGCAGGAAGGTGACGCCCGCCTCCTCCTCGGCCTCCAGGCCGGCCAGCAGCACGGCCGGTGCGGCCTCGACGTCGCCGAACGTCACGCCGATGCCGGTGCCCGCCACCGCGTGGCCCAGGAACGCCGTCTCCTCCGCCGAGCCCACGCGGGCCCGCTGGTCGACGTCGTCGGTGCCGAGCACGGTGCGCGCGAAGCGCGACCAGGCGAACGCGTCCTCGACGGTCAGCCGGCCGCCGGGCAGCACCCCGACCCCGCCGGCCGCGCGGGCCGCGGCCAGGCCCTCGGCCGCCAGCTCGAGCGCCTCGACCCACGACGCGGGGCGCAGCTCGCCGCGGGACACGACGGCGCCGTCCTGGCCGAGCACCCGGTCCCGCACCAGCGGGACCGTGAGCCGGTCGGGCGCCGCCTGCCACGTGAACGCGAAGCGGTCCTTGTCGGTGATCCACTCCTCGTTGACCGCCGGGTCCTCCCCCGACAGTCGGCGCAGCACCACGCCGCGCCGGTGGTCGACGCGGATCGCCGAGCCGCACGAGTCGTGCTCGGAGATCCCCGGCGTCGACACCAGGTCGAAGGGCCGGGACCGGAACCGGTAGGCCGCGCCCGTGAGCGCGCCCACCGGGCAGATCTGCACGGTGTTGCCGGAGAAGTACGACGCGAAGGGCTGCCCGCCGGCCGTGGCCGCGGCGGACCCGAACGTCGCCTCGGCGGGCTCGCCGGGCGGGGGCGTGAAGTCCAGCACCGTCTCGTCGAACCGGCCGATCTGCTGGTGCGCGCCGCGCTCCTGCAGCGCGATGAACGCGTCGCCCGCGATCTCGTCGCTGAACCGGGTGCAGCGCTGGCACAGCACGCAGCGCTCCCGGTCCAGCAGGATCTCGGTGGACACCGCGATGGGCTTGGGGAAGGTCCGCTTGACGTCCTCGAACCGCGTCTCCGCGCGCCCGTTGGTCATCGCCTGGTTCTGCAGGGGGCACTCGCCGCCCTTGTCGCACACCGGGCAGTCCAGCGGGTGGTTCATGAGCAGCAGCTCCATGACACCGTGCTGCGCCTTGTCCGCGACCGGCGACGTGCGCTGGGTCTTGACGACCATGCCGGGCGTGACCGTCATCGTGCACGAGGCCTGCGGCTTCGGCATGGGCCGCACGTTGCCGTCGCGGTCGGGCATCGCGACCTCGACCAGGCACTGCCGGCACGCGCCGGCGGGCTCGAGGAGCGGGTGGTCGCAGAACCGCGGGATCTGGATGCCCACCTGCTCGGCCGCGCGGATGATCAGCGTGCCCTTCGGCACGGTCACCTCGACCTCGTCGATGGTGAGCGTGACCGTCTCCACCGGAGGCGCAGCCGCCGTCGACTTGTCCGTGGTCGCCGTCATCAGTGACCTCCCGCCCCGGCGAGCGCCGGCGTCTGCTTGGGGGTGTACGGGAACAGCGCGCTGGCGCTCGGGTCGAAGGGGCACCCGCGGCCGGTGAGGTGCGCCTCGTACTCGTCGCGGAAGAGCTGGATGCTCGACGTCACCGGCGACGTCGCGCCGTCGCCGAGCGCGCAGAACGCGCGGCCGAGGATGTTGTCGCACAGGTCGAGCAGCAGGTCGACGTCGCGCTCCTCGCCCTGCCCCGCCTCGATGCGGTGCAGCACCTGCTTGAGCCAGTAGGTGCCCTCGCGGCACGGCGTGCACTTGCCGCACGACTCGTGCGCGTAGAAGTCGGTCCACCGGCTGACCGCGCGGACCACGCACGTCGTGTCGTCGAAGAGCTGGAGCGCGCGGGTGCCGAGCATCGAGCCCGCCGCGCCCACCGACTCGTAGTCGAGCGGGGTGTCGAGGTGGTCGGCGGTGAACAGCGGCGTCGACGACCCGCCCGGAGTCCAGAACTTCAGCTCGTGCCCCGCCCGCATCCCGCCGGCGAGGTCAAGCAGCTCGCGCAGCGTGATGCCGAGCGGCGCCTCGTACTGGCCCGGCCGGGTCACGTGCCCGGACAGGGAGAACAGGCCGTGCCCCTGCGACTTCTCGGTGCCCATGCCGGCGAACCAGTCCGCGCCGCGCGCCACGATGCCGGGCACCGACGCGATGGACTCGACGTTGTTCACCACCGTGGGCCGCGCGTACAGGCCCGCGACCGCGGGGAACGGCGGCTTGAGCCGCGGCTGGCCGCGCTTGCCCTCGAGCGAGTCGAGCAGCGCCGTCTCCTCGCCGCAGATGTAGGCGCCGGCGCCCGCGTGCACGGTGACGTCCAGGTCGAAGCCGGAGCCGAGCACGTCCTTGCCGAGGTACCCGGCGTCGTACGCCTCCTGCACCGCGGCCAGCAGCCGCCGGTACACGTGCAGCACCTCCCCGCGCACGTACACGAACGCGTGGTGGCAGCCGATCGCGTAGCTCGTGATCGCGATGCCCTCCACCAGGTGCTGGGGGCTCGCCAGCATCAGGGGGATGTCCTTGCACGTGCCCGGCTCGGACTCGTCCGCGTTGACCACGAGGTAGCGCGGGCCGCCGTCCGGCGGAGGCAGGAAGCCCCACTTCATGCCGGTCGGGAAGCCGGCGCCGCCGCGGCCGCGCAGGCCCGAGTCCTTGACCGTCTGCACGAGGTCGGCGGGCTCCGTCGCCAGGGCCTTGCGCAGCCCCGCGTACCCGCCGGCGGCCTCGTACGACGCGAGCTTCCACGACCGGTCGGCGTCCCACGTGTCCGTGAGCACCGGCATGAGATCAGTCATCGCTGCCACCCTTCGGCTCGACATCGTCCTCGGTCGTGGGCTTGCGCTCCGCGCTGGACTGCGCCGTCCCGGTCTCCGGCGGCACCTCGGCGGACGACGCCGCGGACTCACCGTCGGGCGACGCGGCGGGCCCGCCGGACGGCTCCCCGCCGTCGACGGCGGCCGCGGCGCGCGCCAGCCGCAGCCCGGCGAGCGTCGGCTCCCCCGCGCCCACGCCCTCGTCCGCGCGGCCGTCGGTGAACCCCGCGAGCACGCGGCTCATCTGCTTGAAGCCGCACACCGAGGACGCGCCGCGCGTGGGCGCCACCTGCTCGCCCGCCCGCAGGCGGTCGGCGAGGTCCGTGGCGGACTCCGGCGTCTGGTTGTCGAAGAACTCCCAGTTGACCATCACGACCGGCGCGTAGTCGCAGGCGGCGTTGCACTCGACGCGCTCGAGCGTGATCGCGCCGTCGTCGGTGGTCTCGTCGTGCCCGACGCCGAGGTGCTCGCTCAGCTCGTCGAAGATCGCGTCACCCCCCATCACCGCGCACAGCGTGTTCGTGCACACGCCCACCGTGTAGGTGCCGTTGGGGTGCCGCTTGTACTGGGTGTAGAAGGTCGCGACGGCGCTCACCTCGGCGGGCGTCATCCCGAGCTGCTCGGCGCAGAACAGGATGCCGTCGCGGCTCACGTACCCGTCCACCGACTGCACCAGGTGCAGCATCGGCAGCAGGCCGGAGCGCGGGTCGGGGTAGCGCGCCTTGATCGCGGCGGCGTCGGCCGCCAGCGACGCGAGCGTGTCGGCGTCGTACCGCGTGGCCGAACGGGCGCTCGTGGGTTCTGCCGTCATCGGTCGACCCCTCCCAGCACGGGGTCCAGGGACGCGACGGCCACGACGACGTCGGCCACCTGGCCGCCCTCGCACATCACCGACACGGCCTGGAGGTTGTTGAACGACGGGTCGCGGAAGTGCGCCCGGTACGGCTTGGTGCCGCCGTCGGACACCGCGTGCACGCCCAGCTCGCCGCGCGGGTGCTCGACGGTCTGCCACACCTGCCCGGCCGGCACCCGGAAGCCCTCCGTGACGAGCTTGAAGTGGTGGATCAGGGCCTCCATCGAGGTACCCATGATCTGGCGGATGTGGTCGAGCGAGTTGCCCTGACCGTCGCCGCCGACCGCGAGCTGCGCCGGCCACGCGATCTTCTTGTCCGCCACCATGACCGGTGCCCCCGAGGTCGCCTCGAGCCGGGTGAGCGCCTGCTCCACGATGCGCAGCGACTGGTAGCACTCCTCGATCCGCAGCACCACGCGGGAGTAGCAGTCCGCGTCGGTCGAGGTCGGCACGTCGAAGTCGTACGTCTCGTACCCGCAGTACGGGAAGGCCTTGCGCACGTCGTACGGCAGCCCCGTGGAGCGCAGCACCGGGCCGGTGACGCCCAGCGCCATGCAGCCGGCGAGGTTGAGGACGCCGACGTCGGTGAGGCGCGCCTTGAAGATCGGGTTGGCGAGCATGAGGTCGCCGAGCTGGCCGAGGTAGTGGCGGATCTTCGGCAGCGCCGCCCGCACCTGGTCCTCGAAGCCGTCCGGCACGTCCTGCGCGACGCCGCCCGGCCGCACGTACGCGTGGTTCATCCGCAGCCCGGTGACCGCCTCGAACAGCCGCAGGATCTCCTCACGGGCGGTGAAGCCGATCGTCATGACCGTCGTCGCGCCCATCTCGTTGCCGCCCGTGCCCAGGCAGACGAGGTGGGACGCCACCCGGTTGAGCTCCATCATCAGCACGCGGATGATCGACGCCCGCTCCGGCACGTCGTCGGTGATGCCGAGCAGCTTCTCGGTGGCGAGGCAGTACGCCGTCTCCTGGAAGAGCGGCGCCAGGTAGTCCATCCGGGTGCAGAACGTGGTGCCCTGCGTCCAGGTGCGGAACTCCATGTTCTTCTCGATGCCGGTGTGCAGGTAGCCGATGCCGCAGCGGGCCTCGGTGACCGTCTCCCCGTCGATCTCCAGCATGAGGCGCAGCACCCCGTGCGTCGACGGGTGCTGGGGGCCCATGTTGACGACGATGCGCTCCTCGCCCACGGCCTCGCGGGCGATCTCGTCCCAGTCGCCCCCCGACGCCTCGAACCCGGGGATCCCCGGGTCGAACTCGTCGGCGGTGGGCGGGCGGGTGGCGCTGAAGGTTCCAGTGCTCACGAGTAAGACCTCCTCGTGTCCGGCGGCGGCACCGTGGCGCCCTTGTACTCCACGGGGATGCCGCCGAGCGGGTAGTCCTTGCGCTGCGGGTGGCCCGGCCAGTCGTCGGGCATCTCGATGCGCGCCAGTCCGGGGTGGTCGTCGAAGACGATCCCGAAGAAGTCCCAGGTCTCGCGCTCGTGCCAGTCGTTGGTGGGGTACAGCGACGTGGTGGACGGGACGTGCGGGTCGGCGTCGGGCACCGACACCTCGAGCCGCACGCGGCGGCCGTGCGTCACCGAGGTGAGGTGGTAGACGGCGTGCAGCTCGCGCCCGGCGTCGTCGGGGTAGTGCACGCCCGAGACCCCGAGGCTGAGCTCGAACCGCAGGTCCTGGTCGTCGCGCAGCGCCCGGCAGACGGCCAGCAGGTGCTCGCGCGCCACGTGCAGCGTGAGCTCGGCGTGGGGGCTCGGCGGGTCGGTGTGCGGGTCGACGGCCACGCGCTCCACCGCGTCGTCGAACGCGACCCCCGCCTCACCGAGCACCTCGGCCAGCACGTCCACGGCCTCGTCGAACCAGCCGCCGTACGGCCTCGTGGCGGCGGCGGGCATCGCGACCGGCTGCACCAGGCCGCCGTACCCGGAGGTGTCGCCGGAGCCGCGGACGCCGAACATGCCGTGCCGCACCTCGACGACCTCCGGCCGGCGGGCGTCCGGGGCGCCCTCGGGGACGAGCTCGCCGGTCATCGCAGCAGCCCCTTGAGCTCGAACGTCGGGGTGGCCTCGAGCGCCGCCGCCTCGGCGGCCGCGGCCGCCTCCCTGCGGTTCACGCCCAGCGGCGAGTCCTGGATGTGCTGGTGCAGCGCGAGGATCGCGTTGATGAGCATCTCCGGGCGCGGCGGGCAGCCGGGCAGGTAGACGTCGACCGGCACGATGTGGTCGACGCCCTGCACGATCGCGTAGTTGTTGAACATGCCGCCGCTGGACGCGCACACGCCCATCGACAGCACCCACTTGGGCTCGCTCATCTGGTCGTAGACCTGCCGCACGACGGGCGCCATCTTCTGGCTCACCCGGCCCGCCACGATCATGAGGTCCGCCTGCCGCGGCGAGGCCCGGAAGACCTCCATGCCGAACCGCGACAGGTCGAACCGCGACGCGCCGGCCGCCATCATCTCGATGGCGCAGCACGCCAGCCCGAACGTCACCGGCCAGACGGACGCCTTGCGCAGGTAGCCCGCCAGGTCCTCGATCGTCGTCAGCAGGAAGCCCGACGGAGCCTCTTCCAGGCCCATGACCCCTCCCCTTCGTGAACATCGGCGTGAGGATCCTCGGCGCCGATGCCGTCCGTTGTGCCGTGTCGTGCTGGGTGGTGCTGGTCGTGCTGGGTGGTGCTGGTCGTGCGTGCGGGCCTAGACCCAGGTGAGGCCCCCGCGCCGCCACTCGTAGACGAAGGGGACGGTAATGAGGGCGAGGAACGTGAGCATCGCGACGAGGCCGAAGCCGGCCAGCACGGCGAAGTCCACCGCCCACGGGTAGAGGAAGACGACCTCGATGTCGAAGACGATGAACGTCATCGCCACCAGGTAGTACTTGACCGGCAGCCGCCCACCGCCGACCGCGTGCGGCGTCGGCTCGATGCCGCACTCGTACGCGTCGAGCTTGGCCCGGTTGTAGCGCTTGGGCCCGATGACGGCGCTCGCCGCCACGCCGCCCACGGCGAGCACCAGGGCCACGCCCATGAGCATGAGGACCGGCACGTACGGGTTCGTCATCGCAGGACCCCCGTCCGCACGGCCGCGCGCTCGTCGACCTCGTGCATCTCGACCACTCCCTTGTGCTCGTGTGCGCTCATGCCGCCGGGACCACCCTCGTGAGCCCCGCGATGACCCGGTCCACCCAGTCACCGCCGCGCGGCTCGTAGCAGTCGGACAGCAGCTTGAGCACGAACCGCATGACCACCGGCCGCGGCAGCCCGTACCGCACGCAGATCCGCATGACCTGCGGGTGCTCGATGAACCGCACGAACCAGCGGCCCAGCGTGTAGTAGCCGCCCAGGTCGGCCCGCATGCGGTCCCCGTAGGAGGCGAGCGTCCGCTCGCGCGCGTCGTCCGTGGCGCGGGTGCGCGCCTGGGCGATCGCGTCGGCCGCGACGCGGCCCGCCTGCAGGGCGTAGGCGATGCCCTCGCCGTTGAACGGGCTGACCATGCCGGCCGCGTCGCCCACGAGCACCGCGCCGTCGCGGTACAGGGGCGTGCGGTTGAAGCCCATCGGCAGCGCGGCCCCGCGGATCGGCCCCACCTGGTTCTCGGGGGTGAACCCCCACTCCGCGGGGGCGTTGCGCATCCAGGCCTGCATCAGGCCCTTGTAGTCGTGCCCGTGGGCGGACTGACGGGCGGGCGTAGAGCTCACCGAGCCGAGTCCGACGTTCGCGGTGCCGTCGCCCAGCGCGAAGATCCAGCCGTAGCCCGGCAGCAGGTTCGACGCCACCGGGGCGCCGTCCCACAGCTCGAGGTGCGACTCCATCCACGCGTCCTCGTGCCGCGACGTGCCCTCGGTGCGGAAGTACGTGCGCACCGCCGTGCCGAGCGGTCGGTCGTCGCGGCGGGCGATGCCGAGGCCGGTGGCGAAGCGGGAGGAGACGCCGTCGGCGGCGACCACGACGGGCGCCCGGTAGGTCGTCTCGGCGCCGTCGGCGCGACCGCGGCCGTCGAGGGCCTGCGCCCGCACGCCCACGACGCGACCGTCGCGCTCGTCGAGGACGGGGCCGGTCACCTTGGTGCGCTCGAGCAGCTTGGCGCCGCTCGCCTGCGCGTGCTGCGCGAGCCGGTGGTCGAGCGACGTCCGCGCGCGGGCCATGCCGTAGCCGGGGTACGAGTCGAGGTCGGGCCAGGGCAGCTCCCACGACCGGGCGCCCGCGACCACGCGCAGGCCCTCGTTGCGGATCCAGCCGTCGTCCTCGCGGGTGCCGAGCCCCATGCGGGCCAGCTCGCCGACGGCACGGGGAGTCAGCCCGTCGCCGCACACCTTGTCGCGGGGGAAGGAGGCCTTGTCGAGCAGGAGCACGTCGAGGCCCGCGGCGGCGCACCAGTGGGCCGTGGACGTACCGGCCGGGCCGGCGCCCACGACGATGACGTCGGCGTCGTCGACGCGACCTGACCGCACGTGCTCACCTCGATCCCTCGAAGCGCCCCGGCGACGGTGCCGGGGCGGACTTGTGAACCTGATCACAACTCTTGCGAGCACTCTAGTCACGATCGGGCGGCGCTGTGTAGGAAGGTAAACCTTCCTTGCGCCCGGGCGGCGCGCCGCAGGCGCACCGGCCCGCGTCCCCGCAGGTCCGGCAGGGTGCCGCGGTCGGCATGTCGCGGGGTGCGTACGACGGCAGGCGTGCCTACGGTCGTGCGCACGACCCACGACCACGACCGCCAGCAACCACCATCGGCACGACCTACGAGGAGGCGCGACACATGAAGGCAGGACCGGCATTCGTCGTCGGCGCGGCGCTCGGCTACCTGCTCGGCACCGAGAGGGGCCGGCAGCAGCTGGACAAGGCCAAGGACTGGGCGACGGAGACCTGGAACGACCCGCGCGTGCAGGCCAAGGTCTCGGACGTCACGAGCAGCGTCACCGAGTTCGCCAAGGAGCAGGGCAGCGGGCTCAAGGACCGCACGGCAGGCAGCTGACCACGATCTGTTCGGCAGCGGGGGGGGGGGGGGGGGGAGGCGACAGGGTAGGGGAAGGAGCACCCCCCCCCAAACGAGCCCCGCGCCGGCTTCGGCGGGAGCTCAGTACGCCCCTTTCTCCTC
>NZ_JBHVSQ010000009.1:134881-172356 GCF_042885055.1 Isoptericola sp. NPDC058082
GTGGATCAGCTCGGCACCGCCACGTGCCGAGCTGATCCACCCGCTGCCGAACGGATCCCTGCGACGGCGTCAGCGGACGCCCGAGACCTCCGCGTCGTCGAGGTCGGCGCCGTAGCGCTCCTGCTCGATCTCCTTGAGGCTCTTGCCGGCGGTGTCGGGGGTCCACACGACGCCGATGACGAGCGAGGCGACCAGGAGCGCGACCATGATGCCGCCGACGAACGGCACACCCTGCTCGGCGAGCATCGTCGGGAACAGGTAGCTGAGCAGGCCCACCGCGATGCGGGCGACGAAGAACAGCACGCCCTGCGCCGACGCGCGGTACGCGGTGGCGAACAGCTCGGCCGTCCACAGCGCGTAGAACGCCTGCGCGCCGATGCCGGCGGACACGCCCCACAGGACGGCGTACGCGATGAGCAGGGGCATCGAGACGTGCGGGACGAAGGCGAGGATCATCCACGCGGCGACGGCCATGACCGCGCCGATGCCGTAGAGCAGCCGGCGGCTCACCCGGTCGCCGTACCTCATGAAGCCCCAGAAGGTGGCGGCCGACGTCAGGCCCCACACCAGCACCTGCAGCAGGTTCTGCGCGACGGCGCTCTCGACGCCCGCGGTCTGGTAGACGCGGGGCATGAAGATGCCGGCCTGCCCGGCGACCGTGTTCCACAGGGCGTAGACGCCGACGAGGAACAGCAGCGCCTTGACGTTCTGCGGGTGCGAGATCAGCTCGCGGAAGCCGCGCCGCTTGCGGCCGAGGGCGACCTGCTTGGCGTTCGACCGCTTCCAGACGTCGGACTCGGCAAGCCCGCGCCGCACCCACCAGGTGACGAAGGCGATGACGAACAGGTGCGCGAAGATGATGCGGCTGCCCAGCAGGCCGAGCGGGACCAGCGCCGTCGCGAGCACGAAGCCGACGAACGGCCCGAGCGACCACGCGAGCTGGGCGGTGCCGACGTGCCGGGCACGCTGGTCGTCGGGGGCCTCCTCCGCGATGTACGTCCACGCCACGGGGACGCCCGCGCCCACGGCGATGCCGGTGAGGACGATGCCGACGAACAGCATCCACGGCGCCCCGGCGAACACGATGAAGGCCGTGCCGAGCATGTAGAGCAGCAGGTCGTAGGTGTAGATGAACTTGCGCCCGTACCGGTCGCCGAGCGGCCCGCCGATCATGGCGCCCACCGCCGCGCCGAACGCGTTGGCGCTCAGGGCCGCGGCGAGCCCGACGGCGAGGTTGCTCAGCCCGAAGTGCTCCTGCCAGAGCGTGAGGCTGGTGGCGAGCGCGATGATCGAGCCCGCCTCGATGTAGTTGGACATCGCGACCGCGACGGTCGCCCGGTAGCCGTGCAGGCGGGTCCCGCCGCCCTGCGTCGGGCGCGTCGCGCTGTGTGGTGTCGTCATCGACCGTGCCTTCCCTGCGTACGTCGTCGTGCCGAACGTCGTCTTTGAATCGTTTCAGGATCGAAGCGACGATACGCCGGGGCCCTCGGGGACGTCAAAGCCCGAGGTCGGGACCGCGCGACGCGGTCAGGCCGGGCGCACGGCCCGGTGCAGGGCGACGATGCCGCCGGTGAGGTTGCGGTAGGACACGCGGTCCCAGCCGGCGTCGATCATCCGGCGGCCGAGGGCCGCCTGGTCGGGCCAGCTCCGGATGGACTCGGCGAGGTAGTCGTAGGACCCTCGGTCGCGCGTCACGGCGCCCGCCACCACCGGCAGCGCGCGCATGAGGTACTCCATGTACACCGTGCGGAAGGGCGCCCAGGTGGGCGTGGAGAACTCGCAGATCACCACCCGCCCGCCGGGACGCACGACGCGCAGCATCTCGCGCAGGGCGGCGTCGGTGTCCACCACGTTGCGCAGCCCGAAGCTGATCGTCACCGCGTCGAACGCGCCGTCCGCGAACGGCAGCCGGGTGGCGTCGCCCGCGACGAACGACAGGTCCGGACGGCGCTCCTTGCCCACCGCGAGCATGCCGAGGCTGAAGTCGGACGGCACCACCAGCGCGCCGTCGGCGGCGAACGGCTCGCTCGAGGTGCCGGTGCCGGCCGCGAGGTCGAGCACCCGCTCGCCGGGGACGGCCGCGACGGCGTCCACCACCGCGCGGCGCCACCGCCGGTCCTGGCCCAGGGAGACGAGGTCGTTGACGAGGTCGTAGCGCTCGGCGATCCCGTCGAACATCGACGCGACCTCGGCGGGCTTCTTCTCCAGGCTGGCGCGGGACATGGACGTCATGGTCGCACGCACCGTTGACGCGCCGAGCGCCGCTCACCTACCGTCGCGGCAGAGGACGGCGCGGTGCCGTCGCTCCCTGGATCGGCAGACAGGACCACTGAGCCGGCGCGACGCGGCGCCGCTCCCCCGGTGCCGCCGCCATGGAGGCACCGATGAGCACCTGGATCAAGAACCCGCTGGCCGTCTTCACCGCCGACGACGGGCCCGACGCCCCCGACGCCCGCGGCGGCGTCGTCGTCGCGGGCGGCGTGATCACCGAGCTGGTCGCGGCGGGTGCGAGCCCGTCGGCACCGGTCGACGAGACGTTCGACGCGTCCGAGCACGTGGTCACGCCCGGCCTGATCAACACGCACCATCACTTCTACCAGACCCTCACGCGCGCCTGGGGGCCGGTCGCCGACGCCGAGCTGTTCCCCTGGCTCACCACGCTCTACCCGGTCTGGGCGCGCCTCACGCCCCGCGCTCACGAGCTCGCGACGAAGGTCGCGCTGACCGAGCTGCTGCTGTCCGGCTGCACCACGGCGGCCGACCACCACTACGTGTTCCCGGCGGGGCTGGACGACGCGATCGACATCCAGGTCGCGGCGGTCCGCGAGCTCGGGATGCGCGCCACGCTGACGCGCGGCTCGATGTCGCTCGGCACGGACGACGGCGGGCTGCCGCCGCAGTCCGTGGTGCAGGACCCGGACACGATCCTGGCCGACTCCGAGCGACTGATCTCCACGTACCACGAGCGGGGCGAGGGGGCGCGGGTGCAGATCGCGCTGGCGCCGTGCTCGCCGTTCTCGGTGACGCCCTCGACCATGCGCGACACCGCCGAGCTGGCCGAGCGGCACGACGTGCGCCTGCACACCCACCTGGCGGAGACGATCGACGAGGAGGACTTCCTGCGCGAGCGGTTCGGCATGCGCACGGTGGACTACCTCGAGTCGGTCGGCTGGCTCACCGACCGGGCCTGGCTGGGCCACGGCATCCACTTCGACGACGCCGAGATCGCCCGGCTCGGCGCGGCGGGCACCGGGGTGGCGCACTGCCCGACGTCGAACATGCGGCTCGCGTCCGGGATCGCACGGGTGCTGGAGCTGGAGGACGCCGGCGCGCCGGTGGGCCTCGGCGTGGACGGCTCCGCGTCGAACGACGCGTCGACGATGATGCCCGAGGCCCGCCAGGCGCTGTACCTGCAGCGGCTCAAGTACGGCGCCTCCGTGCCGGTCGCACGCGCCCTGGGCTGGGCCACGCGCGGCTCCGCGCGCGTCCTGGGGCGCGACGACCTCGGCGTGCTTGCCGTCGGCAAGCAGGCCGACCTCGCGCTGTGGCGGCTCGACGAGCCCCGCTTCTCGGGCTCGCACGACCCGGTCGCCGCGCTCCTGCTGTGCGGCGCGGACCGCGCCGACCGGGTGATGGTCGGCGGCGGGTGGCGCGTCGTCGACGGCGCGGTGGTCGGCCTCGACCTGCCGGCCCTCCTGGCCGAGCACCGCGAGGCGGCGCGCCGACTCGTCGCGGGCTGAGGCCGCAGAAGGTCCCAGATCCACCCCCCGGAAGGGGTTGACACAGATCACACTTGCCGGTCGAATAGTGGAAGGCTTCTTCCGCACACCGGAAGAGTGAAGACCATCGATAGCGAACGAGGAGGTCCGCTATGTCACGGTCCGCTACCACCCGCGCGGCGACCGGTCCCGCCCGCCCCGAGGACGAGCGCCTGCCGATCGGCGCGACGTTCGGGTACGGCTTCCAGCACGTCCTGACGATGTACGGCGGCATCATCGCCCCGCCGCTCATCGTGGGCGGCGCCGCCGGGCTCACCTCGGCGGAGATCGGCACGCTCATCGCCGCCTCGCTCTTCATGGGCGGCCTGGCGACGATCCTGCAGACGGTCGGGATCAAGTTCTTCGGCTCCCAGCTCCCGCTGGTGCAGGGCGTGTCGTTCGCCGGCGTCTCGACCATGGTCGCGATCGTCGGGGGCGGCGGCGGGATCCCCGCCGTCCTCGGCGCGGTGCTCGTCGCGTCGGCGATCGGGTTCCTCATCACGCCGTTCTTCGCCCAGATCATCCGGTTCTTCCCGCCCGTGGTCACCGGCGTCGTCATCACGACGATCGGCCTGACCCTCATGCCGGTGGCGGCGAACTGGGCGATGGGCGGGAACGCCGAGGCGCCCGACTACGGCTCCACGAGCAACATCGGGCTCGCGTTCCTCACCTTCGCGATCGTCATCCTGCTGTCCAAGGTGGGCTCCGGCGTCGTCTCGCGGCTGTCGATCCTCATCGCGATCGTCGCCGGCACCCTGATCGCGCTCGCCCTCGGGATGGCGGACTTCGCCGGCGTCGGCGAGGGCCCGGTGTTCGCGTTCCCGACGCCGTTCAGCTTCGGCGCGCCGACGTTCGAGGTCGCCGCCATCGTCTCGATGCTCATCGTCATCCTGGTGACGCTCACGGAGACGACCGCGGACATCATCGCCGTCGGCGAGATCGTCGGCACGAAGGTGGACCGCAAGCGGATCGCGAACGGCCTGCGCGCCGACATGGCGTCGTCCGTCGTGTCGCCGGTCTTCGGCTCGTTCACGCAGTCCGCGTTCGCCCAGAACGTGGGCCTCGTCGCGATCACCGGCGTGAAGTCGCGCTTCGTGGTGTCGGCCGGCGGCGTGATCCTCGTGGTCCTCGGCCTGCTGCCGGTGCTGGGCCGCGTCGTGGCCGCCGTCCCGACCCCCGTGCTCGGCGGCGCCGGCGTGGTGCTGTTCGGGTCGGTGGCGGCGTCGGGCATCCGCACCCTGGCCAAGGTCGACTACAAGAACTCGATGAACCTCATCATCGTGGCGGCGTCGATCTCGTTCGGCATGATCCCGATCGCGAAGCCCGACTTCTACGACCAGTTCCCCACGTGGTTCGGCACCATCTTCCACTCGGGGATCAGCTCGGCCGCGCTGATGGCGATCCTGCTGAACATCCTGTTCAACCACATCAAGGCCGGCACGCCCGAGAACCCCTCGGTCTTCGTCAAGGGCACCGCGAGCAAGGCCGTCGACGACGAGCAGCTCGAGGACCTCGCCGACGACGGCGTGCTCAACCGGTCCAACCGCCGGGAGGGCGAGGCGACCTCGAGGTGAGTCGTCGCCGCAGCACACGAGGCTGACCCTCGCACCGTGAGCGGGGCGTGGCGGACCGTCGGGCGTACCCTGGAGCCGATGTCCGCCACGCCCCTGCCGGCGCCGCGCCCCCTCCCGGGCACGACCACCGGCACCAGCCCCGATCCCGCGACAGCGCCGGCCACGGAGCCCCTCGCGCTCCTGGTCCGCACCTCCCGGATCGACGACCTTCCCGGCGGTCTCACCGCCCTCGTCGACCTCCTGCCGGACACCCGCCCGCTGAGCTGGGTGCGGCGCGGCGACGGCATCGTCGGCTGGGGCGAGGCGCTCCGCTTCGACACCTTCGGGCCCGGCCGGTTCGCCGACGCCGAGGCCGCCTGGCAGGCCACCCTCCAGCGGGCCGTGGTGCGCGACGACGTGCGCCTGCCCGGCACGGGGCCCGTCGCGTTCGGCACCTTCGCCTTCGACGACGCCGGCCAGCTCGACGACCAGGACGGCGACGACGCCGGCCACCCGCGGCCGGACGGGTCGCTCGTGGTGCCGCGCGTCGTCGTCGGGCGCCGTGCCGGCGTCACCTGGATGACCACCATCACCCCCGGCGCGAGCCTCGACGCCGTGCCGGGCACCGCCGCCCTGCGCCGCGAGCCGCGCACGGAGGTCGCCGCTCCCGGCCGCGTCCGTTTCGCCGACGGCGCCGTCGCCGCGGCGGACTGGCCCGCCGTCGTGCGCGAGGGCGTGGCCCGCATCCAGTCGGGAGACCTCGAGAAGGTGGTGCTGGCGCGCGACGTCCTCGCCACCACCGAGCACCCCCTGGACCCGCGGTGGCTGCTGCGCCGCCTCGCCGACCGCTACGAGGCCTGCTGGACGTTCTCCGTCTCCGGCATGGTCGGCGCCACCCCCGAGCTCCTGGTGCGCAGCGAGAAGGGGCTCGTGACCTCCCGCGTGCTGGCCGGCACCATCCGCCGCGAGGCCGGGATGTCGGACGACGACGCCCTGCTGCACGCGGCGCAGCTCGCCCGCTCCTCCAAGGACCTCGAGGAGCACGAGTACGCCGTGCGCTCCGTGGCGGCCGCGCTCGAGCCGTTCTGCTCGTCGATGAACGTGCCGGACGCCCCGTTCGTGCTGCACCTGCCGAACGTCATGCACCTCGCGTCCGACGTCACGGGAGTCCTCGACCGCGTCCTCGACCACGGCCGCGACGCGGCCGGGCGGGCGCCGTCCTCGCTCACCCTGGCGGCCGCGCTGCACCCGTCGGCCGCCGTGTGCGGGACGCCGACGAACGTCGCCCGCGACCTCATCCGCGAGATCGAGGGGATGGACCGGTCCCGCTACGCCGGTCCGGTCGGGTGGGTCGGCGCCGACGGCGACGGCGAGTGGGGCATCGCGCTGCGGTCCGCCGAGCTCTCGGCCGCCGACCCGCGGCACGTGCGGCTGTTCGCCGGCTGCGGCATCGTCGCCGCCTCCGACCCGGAGGCCGAGCTCGCCGAGTCCGAGGCGAAGCTCGTGCCCATGCGGTGGGCGCTCGGCGCGGACTGACGCCCGACGCCGAGGCGCCTACTCCTCCCAGACCTGCTCGCGGAAGCCGGACCAGACCTGCTTGTCCGAGGTGGCCCCCATGAGGCCGATCCGCGCGTCGGTCAGACCGAGCAGCATCTCGACCGGCGACGCGCCCGCCGCGATCTTCTCGCCCAGCTCGGCCCAGTCGTCCCCGTCGGGCAGGTCCGCGTGGATGGACGAGATGTACATCTGCGCGTCGCCCTCCATCGAGACGTAGTCCGCGTCGGTGACCGTGCCGCCGACCTTGCCGTTGTTGTCGGCGTAGGTCTTGAGCCAGAACCCCGGCACCTTGACGTAGTCGACGTTGATGCGCAGCGCGTCGCGTCGCGGACCGTCGTTCGTCACGGGCACGTTGACCACGTCGATGCCGTTGATGCCGGTGAGCGGCAGCTGCAGGTCCCGCGTCTCCAGCTCACCGTCGACGGAGAACACGTTGGCGTCCTCGCGCTTGCCACAGTCCCCCGGCAGCGAGACGTTGATGTCGTACTCGCCGCCGAACGTGATCCGCGCGCAGGGGCCGAGCTCGAGCTTGAACTCCTTCTCGACGTCGTCCTGCGCCTGCTCCTCGGCCGGGGTGTCCTCCTCGGCCTTGCCGTCCTTGTCGGCGTCCTTGCCGTCGGCGTCCTTCGCGTCGGAGCCCTTCGGGGCGTCGTCCTCCGCGCCGGACGCGTCGGCGGCCGTCCCGTCGCCGGCGGACGCGCCGTCGTCCGTCGCCCCGGTGCCGCTGTCGTCCGTGGCCTCGCCGGAACCGCCGGCGTCCTGAGACACGGACGGCGAGGGGCTGGGCGTCGACTCTTCGTCGTCGTCGCTGCCGCAGGCCCACTCGAGCCACCCCAGCGGGTCCCAGCAGTCCGACGCCGCGCGCACCTGCGCCGCGGGCGCCGCGGCCGCCTCGACCGCCGTCGTCCCCGTGCCCCCGAGGGCGAGCACGACGACCGCCGCGACGACGGCCACGTGCCGGCCGCCGCGGGCCGGCTCCTCGTCGAACGGCAGCAGCTCGGCGAGGCCGACCTCCTGCACCTCTCGCGGGTCGGCGGGCGCCGGGGCGGCGTCGCGGTCCGGCGCCGTCGCGGGCACGTCGTCCGCCGCAGGCTCCGCCTCGGCGGCCTCGGCCGCGGGCCGCGGCATCCACGAGACCGCGAGGATGCCGCCGACGACGCCGAGGACCATGCCGACGCCGAAGCCGCCCAGGTTCACGCCCAGCAGCGAGTAGACCGAGATCGCCAGCGTGATCACGCCGTAGAACACGCGGAACTGCGGCTGCGTCATCACGAGGGCGCCGAGGAGCACCAGCGCCACGGGCAGCAGCGTCGACTGCATGCCCTCGATGCCGAGCTGGATCTCGAAGTTGTCGATCTGCAGCCGGCCGGAGAACCACAGCACCAGGCCCGACAGGATCGCGAGCGTGCCGCCCCAGAAGGGCCGGTCCCGCCGCCAGGCGGCGAACCGCTGGCGGCGGGTGGCCGGCACCTCCGGGGTCGACACCGGGGACGGCACCGGGGCCGACGCCGCGGACGGCTCGGGGGACGTCTCGGGGATCGAGGTGTTCTCGTCGCTCACGCCTGGTCTCCCTGGTCGCCGGGGCCGCTCAGAAGCACTCGGTGCCGTCGGAGATCTTCAGGTGCAGGTCGGTGAGCTTGAAGACCGCGGCCGACGTGCTCGTCGAGACCTGCTTGAGGTCGTCGATGGTGATCGCGTCGGAGTCCATCGCGAAGTCGCCCTTGCTGCCGTGCGCCTTGGTGTTCACGGTGGAGGCGTCGACGCCGATCCGGATCTGGTTGAACTGCGCGGTGCCGCGCAGGTCGCTCATGCCGATCTGCAGGTCGGTCGCCGTGACCGGGTTCTTGGGGTTGGTCCCCGCGGAGATGAGCAGGCCCAGCGGCATGCCGGGGACCTTCACCGACTGGCACAGGTTGTGCAGCGTCGCGTCCTTGATGTTGGCGATCGCCACGGGGCGCGACTTGCCGTCGGCGTCCTTGGACTCGCCGGCGTACTGCGAGAAGCCGGTCCCGTCGAGCTTGTCGGCCGCGATCTTGAACTGCTGGCCCGAGATCGCCATCGACACCGGAACGGCGCCCTGGGCGACGCCGCCCATGAGAACGCCGATCACCGCCACCGTCGGGACCGCCGCGAGCATCGCACGGCCTCGACGCGTGCGCGTCAGTGCGCTGAGCTTCATTTCCCCTCCAACAGACGACATGGCGACCCCTGTGTCGCCGACGAGTGGCGACGGTACGCCCCTTACTGAGGCGGCGTCAATAGCAACGG
The DNA here is from genome assembly GCF_042885055.1 of Isoptericola sp. NPDC058082. NCBI lineage: Bacteria > Bacillati > Actinomycetota > Actinomycetes > Micrococcales > Promicromonosporaceae > Isoptericola > Isoptericola sp. NPDC058082. The sequence goes on from NZ_JBHVSQ010000009.1 coordinate 144,018, forward strand.
TTGCCCGCGGCGCTTCACCCTGCGGGCGACGCCGTCACCTCGTGAAACGGCCATATGCTCGGGTCATGGCAGTCGCGCGACGCACCCGGATGAGCCCCGACGAACGCCGGCAGCAGCTCGTCGCGCTCGGGGTGGCCGCGCTGGCCGACCGGCCCCTGGAGGCCGTCACCGTCGAGGACCTCGCGGCGCAGGCCGGCGTCTCCCCCGGGCTCGTCCACTACTACTTCGGCAACCGCCAGGGCCTGCACTCCGCCATCGTCCGCACCGCGCGCGACGCGATGCTGCACGCCACGCAGCCGCGGCCCGAGCTGCCGCCGCGCGAACGCCTGCGCGACACCCTCGACCGGTTCGTGGAGTTCGTGCACGACCACGACGCGACCTTCTACTCGCTCGTGCGCGGCGCGGCCTCCGGCGACGAGCACGTGCGCGCCACCATCCAGCACGCGCGCGACGTGCTGGCCGGGCACCTGCGCGACGCCTTCCAGGAGATCGGCGTCGCCCCCACCCCCCTGCTCGAGGTCGCGCTGCACTCCTGGATCTCGTTCGCCGAGCAGGCGCTCGTCGAGGCCGCGACCGACCCCGACATCGCCCCGTCCGACCTCGCCGACTTCCTCGAGCGCAGCGCGCTCGGCGTCCTCGCCGCACTGCACCCCGCGGCCGACTGAGCCAACCCGCCGCGCTCCCCCTCGGACCCGCCGGTCCGCGCACGGCAAAGCCCCGCGGGCCGCGACGGGGAGGGGGAGTCGTCGCAGGCCCGCGGGGCTGCTGGTGCGGCCGGCCGGTGCGTGGACCGGCCGGCCGCGGCTCAGTTGTTGCCGCTGCCGCCCTGGAGCAGGTCCTCGAGCCAGCCGGGCAGGTTGCCCGGGTCGGTCGAGTCGGAACCGCCCTGGCCCTGGTCCTGACCGTTCTGGTCACCCTGGCCCTGGCCGTCCTGGCCCTGACCGTCCTGGCCGTTCTGGCCGTTCGGGTCCTGGCCGTTCTGGTCGTTCTGCCCCGAGCCGCCCTGATCCGTGGCCGACTCGTCGCGGACCGCGAGGGTCACGTCGACGGTCTGCGTCTTGCCGTCACGGACGTAGGTCAGCGTGACCTTCTGGTCGGCCGCCTTCTCCCGGACGTACGCGGTGAGCGACTCGGCGCCGTTGACGGCGTCGTCGTCGATCGCGACGATCACGTCGCCGGCCTGGAGACCGGCGTCCGCGGCGGGAGACCCGGACGACACCTCGGCCACCTGGGCGCCGCGGCGGGTGACTCCGTCGGCCGTGGCCGTCGCGTCCTGCATGGTCACGCCGAGGAAGGCGTGCTCCGCCGAGCCGTCCTTGATGAGCTGGTCGGCGATGTTGGTCGCGAGGTTCACCGGGATGGCGAACCCGAGCCCGATCGAGCCGGACTGCTCGCCGCTCATGCCGCTCGACATCGTCGCGATCGACGACGTGATGCCGATGACCTGGCCCTGCGCGTTGAACAGGGGGCCGCCGGAGTTGCCGGGGTTGATCGCCGCGTCGATCTGGATCGCGTTGGTGACGACCTGCGTGCTGCCGTCCTCCCCCGACGCCGAGACCGGGCGGTCCACCGCCGACACGATGCCCGTGGTGGCGGTGTTCGCCAGGCCCAGCGGGTTGCCGACGGCCAGCACGGCGTCGCCCACCGTGACGTCGTCGGACGAGCCGAACGACGCGGGCTTCAGGTCGTCCGGCGGGTTCTTCAGCTTGACGACGGCCAGGTCGGTGGTCGGGTCGGTGCCCACGATGGTCGCCTCGTACAGGCGGCCGTCGGACAGGGTGACCTGCACGGTGTCGTCCTGCGCGCCCGAGACGACGTGGTTGTTGGTGACGATGTGGCCCTGGTCGTCGAAGATCACGCCGGAGCCCTCGGCGCCGCCGGACTGGCTCTGCACCTGGATGGCGACCACGGACGGGGCCACGGCCGTCGTGACGGCCTCCCAGTCCGGGTTGCTCGAGGTCGAGTTCTTGACCGGGGCCTCGTCGGTGGACTGCGCGGACGAGCCGACGCTCGCCAGCGACGACGGGTTGCCCGCGTCGAACGCGCCGGTCGCCGCGGCGGTACCCAGGCTCGCGAGGACGGCCGCGATGACGGCCGCGCTGGCCACGGGGACCCAGACGGACCGCTCGCGCTTGGTGGCGGTCCCTCCCCCGGGCCCCTGCTGCGAGGACGTCTGGCCCAGGGCGTACGGGTTGCCCGGGCCCTGGCCGTACGGCTGGCCCTGCGGGTGCTGGCCCTGCTGCGGGTGCTGCGCCTGCGGGTGCTGACCCTGCTGCGGGTGCTGCGCCTGCGGGTACTGCTGCGGCGCACCCTGCGGGTGCTGCTGCGTGGAGTACGGCGACCCGGGAGCCATCTGCCCGTAGCGCGGCTGCTGGGCGCCGTGCTGCTGCGACGCCTGCTGCGGAGCGGGCGGCTGCGGGGGCCCCTGGGTGGGGAGCTGCTGGGTCGGCTGGACGATGAGGTGCTGGGTGTCCTGCGTGGCCGGCTGCGGCGCGGTGCGGTCCGCGGCGCCCGGCTGCTCGCCCGGCTGGACGGCCGGCCGCTCGGTCGGCTGCTCAGCGGGGTTCGCGCTCCGGTTCGGCTCGTCGGCGCCCGACGGCTGCGGTGCGCCCGGGGTGTCGGTGCTCATGGTGCCCTCCTCGATGTGTGCCTCCAGGAGACCACCCCATCCTGGCGGGGCGCTTGGTTCAACCTGAGAACTTCCTGCGAATCGTGTCGTCGCAGGTCAGAGCGCCTCCCGTACCGCGGCGGCGACGCGGGCCGCGAGATCTCGCGTCTCGGCGAGCCGGTCGGCGCGCGGCACGTGCACCTCGATCACCTGCACGCCGCACGTCGGCGCCTGGAGGGCGTGCCGCAGCGAGCCGACGTCGAGCACCAGCTGGTGGTCCACGCCGTAGCCGGCGCACAGCTGGGCGAGGTGGGCGCCGTGCGGCGTGCCGAAGACGCGCTCGAAGGTGGCGGCGCCCTGCGGGGACGACGTCGCGAGCTCGCCGTGCTCGAGCGTGGCGAAGATGGACCCGCCGTCGTCGTTCACCACGACGATCTCCAGGTCGACGGGCGGCTCGTGCGGGCCGCGCAGCAGGCCTCCGACGTCGTGCAGGAACGTGAGGTCGCCGACCAGCGCGCGCGTGCGGCGGCCCTGGCGGGCGGCGGCGTGCGCGACTCCCGTCGCGGTCGACACGGTGCCGTCGATGCCGGCCAGCCCGCGGTTGGCGAGCACGTCGGGCAGGTCGCCGGCCTGGGGGTGGTCCAGCCCGAGCACGAGGTCGAGGTCGCGCACGGGGTTGGACGAGCCGACCACGAGCAGGTCGTCGGGTCCGAGCACGGACGCGACGGCGCGCGCGACGGCGAGCGCGGCATGAGGGGCCGTCAGCAGCCCTTCGGCGACGGCGGCGTCCGAGGTCGCGGCGTCCACGACGGCGGCGGCCGCGCGTCCGGCGGCCAGCCACCGGTCGAGGAACCCGCCGCCGTCGCCGGCGCGGGCCCCGACGGGCGCCGTCGGCGACGACCACCGGTCGGCGAGCGCGGGGACGACGACCTCGGCGTTGCGGGCGGCGTCCGGCCACGGCCCGCCGCCCGGCGCGACGACCGTGACGACGACGTCGGGCCGCCCCAGCAGCCGCAGCACGGGGCGGGACAGCGTCGGGCGGCCGAAGACGACGACGTGCTCGACGTCGCGGGTGAGCTCGTCGACGCCCAGCACCGAGCGGTACGCCGCGACCGCGTTCGGCCCGCCGCACGCGCCCGACGACGGCTCGGCGAGCAACGGCCAGCCCTGCGCCTCGGCGACGGCGCGGGCGACAGGTCCCGCGCCGTCGCCCGCGACGACGAGCGTGCGCGCGGGGTCGCCGTGCAGCGCCGGGTCGTCGCCCGGCGCGGGGGCGGGGGGCACGACGGCCGTGCGGCGGAAGCCGGCGGGCCAGGTCTCCTCGGGCGGGACCGGCGCGAGCGGCTCCGGCGGGTGCAGCGGGTCGCGGAACGCGACGTTCACGTGCACGGGGCCGGGGTGCCCGTCGCGCAGTCCCTGCGCCGCCGCGAGCGCCCGGCCGAGCGTGCCGAGCAGGTCGCGCACCTCGCCCGCGCGCCCGTCCGGGGCGGGGAGGTCCACGTCGTACCGCACGGCGGTACCGAAGATCCCCACCTGGTCGGTGGTCTGGGAGGCGCCCGTGCCACGCAGCTCGTGCGGCCGGTCGGCCGCGAGCACCACGAGGGGCACGCCGGTGTGGTGCGCCTCGAGGACCGCGGGATGGAGGTTGGCGACGGCGGTGCCGGACGTCGTGACGACGGCCACCGGCCGCGGCAGCGCGACCTGCTCGCCGTCCCCGACGCCGCGGAGGACGGGCTCGGCCCCCCGCGACAGGCCCAGCGCGAGGAAGCCGGCGGACCGCTCGTCGACGCGCACGTGCAGCGTGAGCAGTCCCGTGTCCGCGGCCTCGGCGAGCGCGTACGCGAGCGGGGCGGACCGGGACCCCGGCGCCAGCACGACGTCCCGCACCCCCTGCAGCGCGAGGTCGGTCACGAGCGCCCGCGCCGCGACGAGCGACGGCGGCAGGACGGCGCTCATGCGGCTTCCTCGAGCAGGGCGGACAGACGCGCGTACCGGGCGAGCCAGCGCTCACGCGTCGCGGTGTCGGGCTCGGCCGCGGCGAGGGCGTCCGCGTCGGGTGCGGGACGGCGCACGAGCAGCGCGCCGTCCACCGGCAGCAGCGGGTCGGCGACGACGTCGTGGGCGAGGAGCTGCGACGTCGCGAGGCCGCAGGCGTAGGGCAGGTCGGGCAGCGCGGCCGCGAGCGCGACCCCGGCGGCGAGGCCGACGGACGACTCCAGCGCCGACGACACCACGACCGGCAGCCCCACCTGCTCGGCGAGGTCGAGGCAGGCGCGCACGCCGCCGAGCGGCTGCACCTTGAGCACGACGACGTCCGCGGCGTCCTCGCGCACCACCCGCAGCGGGTCGGCGGCGCGACGGATCGACTCGTCGGCGGCGACCGGGACGGGCGAGCGCAGCCCACGGCGCACGGCGGCCAGCTCCGGCACGGTGGCGCAGGGCTGCTCGACGTACTCCAGGCCACCGGCGGCGGCGTCGAGCACCGGGATGCGGGCGAGCGCCTCCTCGACGGACCAGCCGCCGTTGGCGTCCACCCGGATCGCCCCGACGCCGGGACCGTGCAGCTCGTCGAGGGCGGCGCGGACCGCGTCGACGCGGGCCTCCTCCGCCGTCAGCGGCTCGAGCGGGCCAGGTCGCCCGTCGACCGCGGGGCCGCGCTGCGCGACCTTCACCTTGGCGGTGCGGCAGCCGCCCGACGCGAGCACGATCTCGCGCGCCCGCTCGGGCCCGACGGCGGGCACGGTGACGTTGACCGGCACACGGTCGCGCACGGGGGCGGGGAAGCCGACGTCGGCCGCCTCGCGCGCGGCGCGCAGCCACGTCGCGGACTCCGCGTCGTCGTAGTCCCAGAACGGGGACAGCTCGCCCCAGCCGGCGGCGCCCCGCAGCAGCAGGCCGTCGCGCACGTCGAGGCCGCGGAACCTGGTGGTCAGCGGGGTGCGGTACACGATCTCACGCAGCAGCTGCACCCGTTCAGGTTACTGGCCGCCACGCGGGCCGGTGGCGGGACGCGGGCGCGCCGGGGCCCCGCCGACGCCCCCGCCCGGAGGTCGCCCTGCGGTCAGTCGGTGAAGTCCACCAGCTCCGGCACGTACGTCAACGGGCTCGGAGCAGGCCGGCCACCGATGCGCTCGGCGTCGCGGCGGACCGTCTCGGCGTCGTACACGAAGATCTCGTGCGCGACGTCCTCCGGGTCCACCACGTCGTCGTCCGGTTCCCGCACGCTCATGACCTCAGCGTGCGCCCGCCCGGTGCCGGCGCCGGGGAGGAGCCCGGGCGTGCCGCGACAGGAGCGAGCCCACGGTCCGCAGCGGTTGCAGGAGGCGACCAGGTACGAGACGGTCGGACGCCGTCCCACCTGGGTCGCACGGAGCCGACGTCGAAGTCACGGACGGGGTCATGCAGTGAACGAGCAATCGGACAAGGTCGAACATCGCGGCGCGAAGCGGCACGCGCACGACGCGGCGGACAGGGTCGGCCGCGCCCTCAGGTCGCCCACCGCCGAGGTGGTGCCGCACCCGGCCCTGGACTACCCGATCGGGATCGACGAGCAGCGGCGCAGTCCGATGGACTGGACCGTCTTCGGGGTCACCGCAGCCGTGGCCGTCGCCTTCCTCGTCTGGGGTTTCGTCGACACGGACAGCCTGGCGAGCGCCTCCAGCTCGGCCCTGGGCTGGGTGACCACGAACATGGGCTGGCTCTTCGTGCTGACCGCCAGCCTGTTCGTCGTGTACAGCCTGTGGCTGGCGATCAGCAAGTTCGGCGCCATCCCGCTCGGCGCCGACGGGGAGGCACCCGAGTTCCGCACGGTGTCCTGGGTGGCGATGATGTTCTCCGCGGGGATGGGCATCGGGCTGATCTTCTGGGGCGTCGCCGAGCCGCTCGCCCACTACGTGGACCCGCCGCCGGGCACCGTCGACGCCGGCGACCCCGAGGCCGTCCAGCACGCGATGTCCACCACGATGTTCCACTGGACCCTGCACCCCTGGGCGATCTACGCCGTGGTCGGGCTGGCGATCGCCTACAGCGCCTACCGCAAGGGCCGCAAGCAGCTGATCTCCTCGGTGTTCGAGCCGCTGCTGGGCCGGCACGCACGCGGCCCGGTCGGCAAGGTCATCGACATGCTCGCGATCTTCGCGACGCTGTTCGGGTCGGCCGCCTCGCTCGGGCTGGGTGCGCTGCAGATCAAGAGCGGCCTGCAGGTCGTCGGCTGGGCCGGCGACGTGGGCAACGGCATCCTGGTCGCGATCATCGCGGTGCTCACGGTCTGCTTCGTGCTCTCGGCGGTCTCGGGCGTCGCCCGCGGCATCCAGTGGCTGTCGAACATCAACATGGTGCTGGCCCTGGCGCTGGCGGTGTTCGTCTTCGTGGTCGGGCCGACGGTGTTCATCCTGAACCTCATCCCGAACTCGATCGGCACCTACTTCCAGGACCTGGCGATGATGGCGGCCCGGACCGGCGCCGACAGCGCCTCGACCCCCGGCGGTGTCTCCACCAGCGACTGGCTGGCGCAGTGGACCGTCTTCTACTGGGCCTGGTGGATCTCGTGGACGCCCTTCGTCGGCATGTTCATCGCCCGGATCTCCCGCGGCCGGACGATCCGCCAGTTCGTCGGCGGTGTCCTCCTGGTGCCGAGCCTGGTCACCATCGTGTGGTTCTGCGTCTTCGGTGGCGCGAGCCTCTTCCTCCAGAAGGGCGGCACCGACATCGCCGGCGCCGGGGAGACGGAGGCGCAGCTGTTTGGGATGCTCGGCGAGTACCCGTGGCAGTCGCTCACCACGGTGGTCGTGATGATCCTGGTCGCGATCTTCTTCGTCTCCGGTGCGGACGCCGCCTCCATCGTCATGGGCACGCTGTCGCAGCGCGGCAGCGCCGAACCGAGTCGCCCCAACGTCGTCTTCTGGGGCGTCGCGACGGGTGCGGTCGCCGCGGTGATGCTGCTCGTGGGCGGGAACGACGCGCTCACCGGCCTCCAGAACCTCACCATCCTGGTCGCTCTGCCGTTCGTGGTCGTGATGGTGCTGCTGATGGTCTCGCTGACCCGGGACCTCAACCAGGACCCCATGATCGTGCGGCAGAAGTACGCCCGGGAGGCCGTCAAGCAGGCCGTCATCGCCGGCGTCACCGAGCACGGGGACGAGTTCGCGATCGCGGTCGAACCCTCCGACCGGCCGATCACGCCCGACGGCATCGAGGTGCCCGCCGAGGTCGATCTCCCTGGCGACGTGGTGGCCCGCGCGGAGCCCACCGACAGGGCCGACCGCGACGCCGGGGAGCCGCAGCCCTGACGCGGACGGCGCCGGACCCCTCCGGCGCCGGGCACCCTGGGCGGCTACCCGCGAGCCCCGGCGCCTCCGGCGGCCGACCGGAGCACCTCGACGACCCGCGGCACGGCCGAGCCCTGCACCCGCGCGGCGCCCACGACGACGCCCCAGGACCCGGCGTGCGCCGACGTGCCGGACAACGGCTCGGCGGGGACGTCCACGGCTCGCAGGGCCGACACCGCCGTCGCCTCGGCGGCGGCGTCCGGCAGCCGCACGACGAGGTGCAGTCCGGCGGCGACTCCCTCGACGGGGAGGTGCGGCGCGTCCCGCGCGAGCGCGTCGAGCAGGAGCCCTCGACGGCGCCGGTACGCCAACCGTGCCCGGCGCAGGTGCCGCGCGTACGCGCCGTCGGCGATCAGCCGGGCGAACGCGGCCTGCTCCGGCACCGAGCAGCCGAGGTCGGCGCGGCGCTTGGCGTCGACGAGCGCGTCACGCACCCCGGGCGGCGCGACCACCCAGCCCAGCCGCAGCGCCGGGGACAGCAGCTTCGACACCGAGCCGAGCAGGGCGACGTGCGCGGGGGCCAGCCCCCGCAGGGCGCCGACGGGCTGCCGGTCGTACCGGAGCTCGGCGTCGTAGTCGTCCTCCAGCACCAGGCGGTCGCCGTCCTGCGCCCAGGCGACCAGCTCGCGACGCCGGTCGGGCGCCAGCACCACCCCGAGCGGGAACTGGTGGGCCGGCGTCACGACCGCCGCCGCGGCGTCGGGTAGGGCGTCGGTCCGCAGCCCGCGGTCGTCGACGGGCACCGGGACGATCTCCAGGCCGGCGTCGCGCAGCTGCGCGACGACCCCGGGCGACGCCGGGTCCTCGACGACCACCCGCCGACCGCCGCCCCCGCCCGCGAGCACGTCGCCGAGCAGCGCCAGCCCCTGCGCGACGCCGCTCACGATCACCACGTCCTCGGCCTCGACCGGGGCGGCGCGCGCGGTCCGCAGGTGCGCGGCGAGCGCGTGGCGCAGCTCGAGCAGGCCCTGCGGGTCCGGATAGCCCAGCTCCGCGTCGGGCAGCCCGCGCATCGCGTCGCGCACGGCGCGCGACCAGGCCGCGCGGGGGAAGAGCGCCGGGTCGGGCGCCCCGACGCTGGCCGGGCGATCGGTCCCGCCGCCGGGGCGCGCGGGCCGGGCCGTCGTGCCGCGCGGCGGCCGGTCGAGGTCGGCGACGACGACGCTCGAGCGCGGGCGGCTCTCCAGCACCCCCTCCCCCACGAGCTCGTCCACGGCCGCCGCCACCGTGCCCCGCGAGACGCCCAGCCCGGCCGCCGCGGAGCGCGACGACGGCAGGGTCGCCCCGGCCTCCAGCCGCCCCGTCGCGACGGCGTCCCGCAGGCCGTCGCGCAGCCAGCCGCCGACCTCGGTCCGCGGGCGCGCGCCGAGCACGAGGAGCAGGTCCTCCGGCTGCAGCCGCCTCATCGAGCCACGCTCCTCCTCCGGCCACGACCCGCATCGGGCCACACCTCGTCTGGCCCAGTGAACCAGGACCGAACTGGCCCTGCCCACCGGACCAGGTGAGTTCGTAGCGTCGACCGCATGACCACCTCGACCGACCCCGCCGGCGTCACCGGCGCGTCACCCCGCACGGACGGCCTCGCCGGCGCGTACGCCCGCAGCGCCGCCGCGATGGCGCTCGTGGGCGCGTCGTTCACCGCCTCCGCCGCGCTCGCCGACTACCCGGTGCCGGGCGGGCAGGCGGTGCGCTACGCCGTCGCCGCCCTGTGCCTGCTCGCCGTGATGCGGTGGCGACGGGTCGCGTTCGTGCTGCCCAGCCCGCGCCAGGCCGCCCGCCTGCTGGCGCTCGCGGCCACGGGCCTCACCGGGTTCAGCGCGTTCGTCGTCCTCGCCACCCGGCACGCCGAGCCCTCGCTGGTGGGGGCGGTCGTGGGCGCCACGCCCGTCGTGCTGGCCGGGGCGCAGGCCGTCCGGGAACGGCGCCTCGCCCCCCGGACGCTCGCGGCGGCGGTCGTCGTGACGGCGGGGGTGGCGCTCGTCGAGGGCCTCGGGTCGGCCGACCCGCTCGGCCTGCTGCTCGCCGTCGGCGCGCTCGCGTGCGAGGCGGCGTTCTCGCTGCTCGCCGTGCCGCTGCTGCCCACGCTGGGACCGCTGCGCGTCTCGGCGTACGCCTGCGTCGCGGCGGTCCCGCAGCTCCTGGTGCTGGGCCTGCTCGCGCCCGGGCCTCTGCTCGCCGTGCCCGACGGCGGCGAGCTCGCGGCCCTGGCCTACCTGTCCGTCGTCGTCACCGCGGTCGCCTTCCTGCTCTGGTACACCGGGCTCGCCCGGGTCGGCCCCGCCCGCGCCGGGCTCTTCGCCGGCCTGATGCCGGTCGCCGCCCTGGTGACGTCGCTCGCGCTGGGCGTCGAGGCGCCGACGGCGCACGGCGTCGCGGGAGCGCTCGTCGTGGCGGCGGGGCTCGTGCTGGGGCTGACGTCCCGGCGACGAACTAGGGTGACGGCGTGAGCAGCGCACCCCTCCCCCGGACCGTCTCCCACACGTTCGACCCCGCGCGGTGGCGCGAGGTGTCCGGGTTCGAGGGCCTCACCGACCTCACCTACCACCGCGGCGTGGAGCGCGACGCCGACGGCGCCGTCGTCCGCGACCTGCCCGTGGTGCGCGTCGCGTTCGACCGCCCCGAGGTGCGCAACGCCTTCCGGCCGCACACCGTCGACGAGCTCTACCGCGTGCTCGACCACGCCCGCATGACCTCCGACGTCGGCACGGTGCTGCTCACCGGCAACGGGCCGTCCCCGAAGGACGGCGGCTGGGCGTTCTGCTCCGGCGGCGACCAGCGCATCCGCGGCCGCTCCGGGTACCAGTACACGACCGCCGACGACGGCGGCGGCGAGGAGCACGGCACGGACGCCGTCGACCCGGCCCGCGCCGGGCGGCTGCACATCCTCGAGGTGCAGCGACTCATCCGCACGATGCCCAAGGTCGTCATCGCCGTCGTGGACGGCTGGGCCGCGGGCGGCGGGCACTCGCTGCACGTCGTGGCGGACCTGTCGATCGCCTGCCGCCAGCACGGACGGTTCAAGCAGACCGACGCCGACGTCGGCTCGTTCGACGGCGGCTACGGGTCGGCGTACCTGGCCCGGCAGGTGGGGCAGAAGCGCGCGCGGGAGATCTTCTTCCTCGCGCGCGAGTACTCGGCGGACGACGCCGAGCGCTGGGGAGGCGTCAACGAGGTGGCCGAGCACGACGACCTCGAGGGCCTCGCCGTCGAGTACGCGCGCACCATCGCCGGCAAGTCGCCGCAGGCGGTCCGGATGCTGAAGTTCGCGTTCAACCTCGCCGACGACGGCCTCATGGGTCAGCAGGTCTTCGCCGGCGAGGCCACGCGCCTCGCCTACCTCACCGACGAGGCCGTCGAGGGCCGCGACGCCTTCCTCGAGAAGCGCGACCCCGACTGGTCGCGCTTCCCGTACGCGTTCTGACCTGGCGCGATCCCTTCCGCGCCCGCAGGGACGCCCTGGCGTCGGGGGCCGGCGCCACACCTGGACCTGTGACCCGCCGCCGGGCACGTCCCCGGATCTCACCCGCGCGCTCGGACGACGCGGACACCCGGGCCTCCGGACCGCCGGTAGCCTCCCGTCATGCCTCCGAGGTTCCGTCGCGCCGAGCCGATGACCACCTTCGAGCTCGTGCCGGACGACGAGCTCGAGGACTGGCCCGCTCCGGCCCCCGACGACCCGGAGCCCGGCCGGGCGCGACGGCTGCTGGCCGCCCTGCGCGTCCGCGCCGCCGCCCGCTGGCGCGCTCTGTCCCGCCGCGGCCGCGTCGCCGTCGCGGCCGGGACCGCCGTCGTCGTGGTCGCCGCGGCCGGCGCCGCCGTCACCCCGGGGATCCTGGAGGCCCGGGGCGAGAGGCTGCGCGCCGAGGCCGTCCAGGGCCTCCCGGGCGCGGTCGACGACCTGTCCGAGCCGTTGGCCGGGACGTGGCGGCTCACGAACGGCAGCGGCGCCCTGGCGGCGCTGCGCGGCGGCCTCGTGCTCACGACCGAAGGGACGGCCGTGGCGGCGCTCGACGCCGGCAGCGGCCGCGAGACGTGGCGGCAGGACGTCGGGCCCTTCCCGACGTGCGGCCCGCAGCGGGGCTACCGGAGCGACTCGGTCCCGCCCGCCGACGTCGTGGTCTGCCTCAGCGGCGACCCGGACGACCGCACCGTCACGGTGCTCGACGCGGCCGGCGGGGTCGTCGGCGAGCGGTCGATCGGCCCGGCACGGATCGACACGTTCAGCGACGGGACCCCGGACGGAGCCCCGGTGGTGGTGCCCGCAGCCGCCGGCGCGGTCGCGGTGGTCGACGACATCACCGACGCCACCGCGCCCTGGCCCGCGGACGACCTGCCCGACGCGGACACCCTGCGGAAGCTCCGCGCCGACGGCTGGCGCGACCCGACGCTGCGCCTGGAGGACGCTCTCACCGGCGAGGTGCGGGGCGAGGCGACCGTGCGCCTCCGGCCGGAGGACCTCGGCGAGTGCGGGATGACGCAGGACGAGGACAGCGACCCCGAGCTGATGACGGAACCCATGGTCGACGCGTCTCCGTCGAGCACGACGCTCTCCGTGTGCGGCGCCTCGGTCGTCGTCACCCCCGACGGCGTCGTCCTCGACACCGGCGTGGACGACCGGTGGGCGATACCGCTGCCGGGCGGGGGTCTCGTCTCCGTGGGCGAGGAGAGCACCGTGCTCGACGAGGACGGGACGGTCGTCGCGACGGTGCCGGGCTACCTGCTCCCGCCGGTCCTGGACGACGACCCCGACGGCCCCTTCCTCGTGCTCGCGGGCCAGGACGACGTCGACGACGAGCTGCGGCTCAGCGCGGTCGACGCGGACGGAGCCGAGGCGTGGGATGCCACGGCCGACGGCCTCGAGGGCGTCCTCGCCCGCGTGGCGGGCGTGGTCGTCGTGCAGACCCAGGGGGGCCTCGTCGGCCTCGACGCGGGAACCGGCGCCCAGGTCTGGGCCCGCGACAACCTGCTCCGGCGTTCGGCCGACGGCTCGGGCGACTGGTTCGCCGGGGCGGTCACGGACGGCACCCGCCTGCTGTTCGGCGTCAGCGGCAACGGCGAGCACCACCGGCTGGTCGCCCTCGACCTCCGGGACGGCTCCACGGTGTGGGAGCGGGAGGAGACGGGCTTCCTCGAGTGGCTGACGGCGATCGAGGGGCACGCGGTCGCGTTCGACGACGTCGTGCACGGCCTGGGCTGACGGTCGCCGGTAGCCTCCGGGCATGCCTCCGAGGTTCCGGCGCCCCGAGCCGATGACCACCTTCGAGCTCGTGCCGGACGACGAGCGCGAGGACGCGCCCGACGACGCCCCGGGCGACCGGCCCCACGAGAGCCGCCGGCGCCCGGCGGACCTGATCGTGCGGGCCCGCGCCCGGTGGCGCACGCTCTCCCGCCGGGGCCGCGTCGCCGTCGCGGGCGGCACCGCCGTCGTCGTGGTCGCCGCCGCCACCGCTGCCGTCGCCCCGGGCCTGCTGGATGCCCGCGCCGAGCGCCAGCGCGCCGAGGCGATCCGCGGCATGCCCGGCGTCGTGGGCGACCTGTCCGAGCCCGTCGACGTCGCCTGGTCCCTCCCCGAGGAGTCGTCGGTCGCCGCGGTCCTGCCGGGCGGCGTGCTGGCCGTCACCGACGGCGACGGCGTCCGGGCGATGGACGCGGCGACCGGCGACGTCGTGTGGGAGCACCCGTTCGACGACGGCGCGATGTGCGGGCCCACGCCCTGGACCCCGGTCGACTGGAGCGCCCCGGTGGACACCGTGGTCTGCGTCGAGGACGCCTCCCGCGTCACGGTGCTCGACGCCGCCGGCACGGTGCTGAGCGAACGCGAGCTCGACCTCCTCGAGCCGGTCGACGCGCCCGGGGAGGGCGACCCCGGCGTCTACTCCTGGTCCCAGGTGGTCCCCGCCGCCGACGGGACGGTCGCGGTGCTCGACGAGACCGCCTCGGTGACCGAGGTCCCGTGGCCGGAGGGCGAGGACGCCGCGAGCCTCCTGCGCGCCCTGCGCGACACGGGCTGGCACGACCCGACCCTGCGGGTCGTGGACGCCGTCACCGGGGAGGAGCGCGCCGAGGTGACGGTCCCCCTCACCGAGGACGCCCTCGAGTCGTGCGGGGTGACGGAGGGCCCCGGCGAGCAGACGGTGAGCGTCACGCCGCAGCCCTGGATCGACGCGACGCCGTCGGCGACGACGCTCGGCCTGTGCGGCCTCACGCGGGCGGTCACGCCGACCGGCGGGTCGTTCGACGTGGGCGGCGACGCGCACACGCTGGTGCCGCTGCCCGGCGGCCGGTTCCTGGTGCAGGGCGAGACCAGCGAGGTCCGCGACGCCCACGGCGAGCGGCTGGAGACGATCCACGGCTCGGCGGTCGCCCCGCTCGTCGACACGACGCCCGACGGCGCGCGGCTGGTCCTCGTCGGCGCCGGCGGCAGCGCCTCGTCGCTGGCGGCCCTCGGCGCCGACGGGGCGCCCACCTGGTCGGTCTCCGTCGCCCCCCTCACGACGCCGCTCGCCCGGGTCGGGGACGCGATCGTCCTCGCCGACGAGACGTCGCTCACGGTCGTCGACGCCCGCACCGGCGCACAGCGGTGGCGGGTGACGGACCTGCTCGACGGCGACCCCGAGGACGGCGAGACGGTCGCGGGCGCCGTCACCGACGGCACCCGCCTGCTGCTCGCGATCTCCCCGGCCTCGTGGTCCGACGACGGCGCGGACGCGCCCCACCGCCTGGTCGCGCTCGACCTGCGGGACGGCAGCACGGCGTGGGAACGGACCGGCACGGGTGTGCTGTGGGGGCTGTTCTCCGCCGGCGGCACTCCCGTGACCCTCGGGAACGCCCTGTCGGGGCTCGGCGGGGCCTAGCCGCGGCGCGGTCGGTCGGCGGTCGTCGCCGTCAGGACGCCGTCCAGCTCCCGCCGTCCTTCGGGACGAGCTCGATCCACGTGCTGCCGGGGTCGAGCTCGACCGGCTCGCCGTCGCGGGTCAGCTCGACCGGCGACCTCTGGCCCTTCTTCGACCACTGCACGGACACCGTCCTGCCGGCGGACGCCAGCACCCCCTTGCCCTTGCCCACCAGCTCGGTCTTCGGGACGGGCGCGCCGGCCGGGTCCTTGTACTGCGTGTCCACCACGTCCACCGACAGCGCGAGCACGTTGACGGCCGCGTGCCGCTTCCCCGACGACGACACCGACTCGCGCGAGCCCTCGCTGCGCAGCCACCGCTTCTCCTCGCCGGACCAGTCCCAGACGCTGCGCTGCGCCGGGCTGAGGGTCACGTCGAGGGTGGCCGCCTTCGTGCCGTCGGCCGCCGCGGTGCCCTCGCCCGCCTCGCCCGCGTACCGGAACTGGGCGGGCGGCGGCACGGTGCGGTCGCCGTCGGCCTGGTCGAGGAAGGCCTTCGGGTCCCCGACGACGTTGTGCGGCGCGGCGCGGCCCGGGTCGCGGGAGAAGCCCGCGTCGCCGCGGTCCATGATCACCGACTGGGTGCCGGACTTCTCCACCGCCGCGATGAACGGCGCCTGACCGCCCGAGTAGGCGAGGATGCCGCCGAGCGGGGCGACGACGTCGGGGTCCATGGGCCGCACCGAGCGCACGGGTTCCACCGCCTTCGGGATCCGCGAGTGGTAGACGGCGACGAACCGGGTGATACCGCCCTCGACGACCTCCTCCCACACCAGGTCGGCGTCCTCGAGGCCGGTCTGCGGACGTGCCTCGGGCGCGTTCTCGATCTTCACCGCGAGCGCCGGCCGGGCCGCCACCTCGTCCGAGCGCACCCCGGTGAGCGGCCAGGCCGACGGCATCGTGGGCGACGGCGGGGCGCCCTTGTCGGCGGTGCTGCCCGGCGTGACGACCGGCGACGGCGACCCGCCGGACGAGCACGCCGCCAGAGCCAGGACGGCGGCGACCGTCAGCGCTGCGGCGCGCCGGGTGCGGGACGGGCGGGGCGTGGCGGTCATACGGTTCTCCCGGGGTCGCGGGCTGTGCGCGCGGTCACACGCCCTCACCGTAGGCCGGGAACGCCCCGATCCGGCGTCAACGCACCCGCCACGACCCGGTGCCGCGTGGGACGAGCTCGACCCACAGGTTGCCCGGGTCGAGGCGGACGGGGTCGCCCCCGCGGGTCTTCAGCACCAGCTTCTTGCTCGTCGACTTCTTCGACCAGATCACGCTGAGCGCCTTGCCGCGGGTGAGGAGCACGCCCTTGCCGCGGCCCACCATCTGCGTCTCGGGCACGGGGGCGCCGCTCGGGTCGCGGTACCTCGTGTTCTTCAGCTTCACGGACAGGAGCAGCACGTTGCGGGCCCGCAGCTGGCTCCCGGAGGAGATCGAGGGGGCCGAGCCGTCGTAGCGGGCGTACGTCTTCGTCTTCGCCTTCCACCGCCACACGGTGCGCTGCGCCGGGGAGAGCCGGACGTCGGCCACGCGACCCTTCCGGTCGTTCTTCGCGGCGGACCCCTGGCCGACCTTGGCGGCGTACGAGAACTGCGCGGGCGGCGGGGTCGCCCGGCTCTTGGTCGCCTGCTTCGCGAACGCCTTCACGGACCCGTACACGTTGTGCGGCGCAGCCCGGTCGCCGCTGCGCCGGAAGCCAGGGTCGCCGCCGTCCATGGTCACGGACTGGACCTTCGCCTTCCCCACGGCGCGGACGAACGGCGGCTGCCCGCCGGAGTAGGCCAGGATGCCGTGCATCGGCGCGACGATGCCCGGGTCCATGGGGCGCACGGACCGGACGGGACCGACGGTGCCGGGCAGCTTCGAGTGGTACACGGCGACGTACCGGCTGATGCCGCCCTCGACCACCTGCTCCCACACGATGTCCGCCTGCTGCAGCCCGGACTGCGGTCGTGCCTGCGACGAGTTCTCGATCTTCACCGCGACGGCCGGCCTGGAAGGGACCTTCTTCGTCCCGGTCTGCCTGCCGTTGAGCGGCCACACCGCGGGCTTCGGCTTCGGTGCCGGCTTCGGCTTCACGGGGTCGGGCGGTGCCGCCTTCGGCAGGGAGACGTCCGGTGCGGCGGTGACGGTGGGCGGCGCGGCGGGCTCGCCGGCGCCGCAGGCGGCCGTGGCCAGCAGGGCGAGCGCGACGATCGCGCCGACGGCCCCGGTCCGGGCGCCACGGGGTGCGCCTGCGGGCTTCGTGGGCATCCTCGGCGTCCTCCTCGACGTGCGTGCGGCCCAGGGGCTCCCGGGCCAGGACCGTGCCACCCTACGGCAGGCCTGCCGCGACCCGGACGGGACCCGGACCGACCCGGACCGACCCGGACCTACGCTGGTGCGGTGCCCCGCCCCTCGCTCCCCCCGTCCGTCGGCGTGCTCCGCGACGCCGTGCGCGCCGCGCTCGACGGCGGCCCTGCCGTCGTGCCGCTCCCTCGCACGACGGCGGCCCCCGTGCCGCCGGGCACGGCGCTGCTGGTGCGCACGTCCGGGTCGACGGGGACGCCCCGCGAGGTCGCGCTGCCCGCCGCCGCGCTGCGCGCGTCCGCGTCGGCCACCCACGAGCGACTGGGCGGCCCCGGACGGTGGGTGCTGACGCTGCCGCCGACGCACGTGGCGGGCCTGCAGGTGCTGGTGCGGTCGGCGCTCGCCGGCACCCCCCTGGCGGCGGCCGACCCGGACGCGCGGTTCACGCCCGACGGCCTGGCCGACCTGCTCGAACCCACCCTCGACGCCGCCGGCGACGACCCGGTGTACGTGTCGCTGGTGCCCACCCAGGTGCACCGCCTGCTCGCCGCCGCCCAGGACGGCGCGCCCCGCGGGCTGGCGGCGCTGGCCCGCTGCGCGGCGGTGCTGCTCGGCGGCGCGGCGACCCCGCCCCCGCTGCTCGCCCGCGCCGCGGAGGCGGGCGTGAGCGTCGTGACGACCTACGGCATGTCGGAGACCGCCGGCGGCTGCGTGTACGACGGCGCGCCCCTGCGCGGCGTCCGGGTCCGCCTCGTCCCCCCCGAGCCCTCAGGAGAGGTGGGGGTCGTCGAGCTGGGCGGGCCCACGCTCGCGGCCGGGTACCTGGGCGACGACGCCGCCACGGCCGCGGCGTTCCGCACCGACCCGGACGGCGCCCGCTGGTTCCGCACGTCCGACCTCGGCCGGCTGCGCCCGGACGGCACGCTGCAGGTGCTCGGCCGGGCGGACGACGTCGTCGTCACCGGCGGCGTGAACGTGGCGCCGGCGCCCGTCGAGGCGCTCGTCGGCGAGCTGCTCGACGGCGAGGCGTGCGTCGTCGGCGTGCCCGACGCCGAGTGGGGGCAGGCGCTCGTGGCCGTGGTCGCGTCCCCGGCCGCGTCGACCGGGCCGAGCGGGCCGCGGCTCGTGCCCGTGGACGACGACGCGCTGGCGCGGGTCCGGTCCGCCGCGACGACTAGGCTGGGTGCGCCGTCCGCGCCCCGCCGCGTGTACCGCACGGCCGCGCTCCCGCTGCGCGGCCCCGGCAAGGTGGACCGCAGCGGCGTCGTCGCCCTCGTCCGCGAGCACGAGGCGCACGCCTGACCTGCTCGCGCACGCGACGCCCCGGCGCCGCACCGACGGACGGAGAAGCATGGCCACGACGAGCGAGTGGATCGCCGGAGCACGCCCCCGCACCCTGCCGGCCGCGGCCGCGCCGGTGCTGATCGGGTCGGGCGCCGCGGCGGACGTGGGAGCCTTCGCCTGGCTGCCCGCCGTCCTCGCCCTCGGCGTCGCGCTCGCCCTGCAGGTGGGGGTCAACTACGCCAACGACTACTCGGACGGCGTGCGCGGTACGGACGTCGACCGGGTGGGTCCGTTGCGCCTCACGGCGTCCGGCATCGCGCCGCCCCGCCGCGTCAAGGGGGCCGCGTTCGCGTCGTTCGGGGTCGCCGGGGTGCTCGGCCTCGCGCTGTGCGCCGTCAGCGGGCACTGGTGGCTGCTCGCGGTGGGCGTGCTCTGCGTGCTGGCCGCCTGGTACTACACGGGCGGCAAGCACCCGTACGGCTACGCGGGGCTGGGCGAGGTGGGCGTCTTCGTGTTCTTCGGGCTCGTCGCGACGCTCGGCACCACGTACACCCAGGCGGACACCCTCACGTGGCCGTCCGTGCTGGGAGCGGTCGGCGTCGGCCTGATCGCCTGCGGGCTGCTCATGGTGAACAACGTGCGCGACATCCCGACCGACGTCGTCGCGGGCAAGCGGACCCTCGCCGTGCGCCTGGGCGACCACCGCGCCCGGCGCTGGTACGCCGGCTGCATCCTGCTGCCCGTGGTGCTGGGCATGGTGTGCGCGGCGTGGTCGCCGTGGGCGCTGCTCGTCACGGTGCTGCTGCTGCCCGCCGCGCTGCTCGTGGCCCCGGTGATCGCCGGGGCGCGCGGGCCGCTGCTCGTGAAGGTGCTCGCCGGCACCGGGATGTTCGAGCTCGCCTACGGCGTGCTGCTGGCCGTCGGCCTGGCGCTCTGACGCCGGCACACCCGCCCGCTCAACCGGCCGTGGGGTGCTCCCGGTCCACGACGGAGTCCTCGTAGTCGGTGTCGACGTCGTGCTTGTCGGCGCCGTCCTTGCGCCGCTGCTCCTTCTCCGCGAGCCAGCGCGCCGCGGCGTCCCGTGGCTTGCTCAGCGCGAGGTACGAGACGGCGAACGCCACGACGGCGGCGACCAGGACGAGGAGCCAGCTGCGCAGGCCGAGCAGGTAGCCGGCGCCGAGGGCGGCGACGAACAGCAGGATCCGCCAGACGGTGTACATGACGAGGGGCACGCTTCCAGGGTAGGCGCGATTCCTGAGCATCCCGACGCCGAACTAGGCTGGAGGCATGTTCGCGCGTGTGATCCTGCCCCTCCTCGTGGTGGGGCTCGCCCTGTACGCCCTGCTCGACCTGTTCGGCTCCGAGGAGGACGAGCGCGGCGGCCTCCCCCGCTGGCTCTGGGCGGTGATCATCGTGCTGCTGCCGATCTTCGGCGCCGTCGCGTGGATCGTCGTCAAGCAGTCCGCCCGCCGCGCCTCCGGCGGCCGCGGCCCGACGTCCCGCCGGCGGCGTCCCGGACCGTCCGGCCCGCGCCGTCCGTCCGGTCCCGTGGCGCCCGACGACGACCCGGAGTTCCTCTGGCGCCTCGAGCAGGAGAAGCGCCGCCGCGAGCGCGAGGGCGGCGGCAACGGCGACGCTCCCTAGACGCCGTGAGCGGACGCCGTGAGCGGCCGTTGTGAGCGCGAAAGAGGGGACTGTCCGGTAGCGGACAGTCCCCTCTTTCGCGCTCGCAGCGGCCGAGTGGCGTCAGGCGCCGCCGGTGCTGTCGGTGTTGAGCCCCGAGTACGAGTGCTTGCCGTTGAAGATCAGGTTCACGCCGGTGAAGTTGAACAGCACGCACAGGTAGCCGACGATCACGAACCACGCGGCGCGGCGGCCGTCCCAGCCGCGGGTGGTGCGGGCGTGCAGGTACGCCGCGTACACGACCCAGATGACGAAGCTCCAGACCTCCTTGGGGTCCCAGCCCCAGTAGCGGCCCCAGGCGTGCTCGGCCCAGATCGCGCCGCCGATGATGGTGAAGGTCCACAGCACGAAGCCGACGGCGTTGAGCCGGAACGACAGCGCCTCGAGCGAGGTGGGGGTCGGCACGCGGTCGAGCCAGCGGAAGCCGGGCCGCTGCAGGTACGGGGAGCCGGTGTCGCGGCTGTCGCGCAGGAGCTGCAGCACCGACGCGACGAACGCGACGGTGAAGATGCCGGTGGCGCTGATCGCCACGCCCACGTGGATGACGAGCCAGTAGTTCTGCAGCGCCGGCTGCACGCCCATGGCGGCGACGTAGAAGACGTTGAGGCCGAGCACGAGGAAGAGCACCGTCAGGCCGGTGACGAACGCGCCGAGGAACTTGAAGTCCTTGCGGACGTTCATGCCGAGGAACACGGCGAGGGCCATGAACGACCCCACCAGGGTGAACTCGTACATGTTGGCCCACGGCGTGCGGCCCGCGGCGAACCCGCGCAGCACGATCGCCACGAGGAGCATCGCCGTGCCCAGCCACGTGGTCGACATCGCGATGCCGGCAGCACGACGGCGCGCGGGGGCGGTGTCCCCCGCCGTCCCCGGGGTGCTCGCGGCAGGCGCGGGTCCAGGCCGGGACCCGGCCCCCACCGCCGCGGGCGTGCGCGCCTCGGCGTGGGCCTCGGCCCGCGCCTCCGTGCGGCGGCCCAGGTCGATCGCGAACGCGACGAGCGCGATCGTGAGCGCCGTGGCGGCGCCCCACACGAGCAGCACGCTCAGCTCGGCGATCTGCATGGTCAGTCCTCCGTGGCGGTTCTCTGGTGGTCGGCGGCGAGCTGGTCGTCGTCGGGCTTGTCGTCGGGCTTGTCGTCGTCACTCGTGCCGTCGGCGAGCCCCGGCACCGCTGCCAGGGCCTTGTCGACCTCGCGCTGCAGGCCGGCGTCGTCCCCGCGCGCGAGCCCGGCGAGCTCGACGTGCGTGACGGCCCGGCCGTCGTCGTCCGTGGTCTCCCATGATCGCACCCACACGCGGCGGCGCGGCGTGAACAGCGAGACCGCGAGGCCGGCGAGGGCCAGCAGGGAGAACGTCAGCACCCAGGCGAGCGAGGGGTCGTAGCGCAGGTCGAGCGCGACGTAGCGCGGCACCGCCTCGCCGAGGGTGACGGTGCCGAGGCCGTCGGGCAGCTCGACCGTCTCCCCGGGCTTCACGAGCAGCTTGATCGTCTCGCCGTCCTCGTCCGTCGACGGCGTGAGCGAGGCGGTGTCGAGGCGGTACACGTTCTGCGGCACGCCGTCGTCCAGGCCCAGGTCGCCGCGGAACACCTCGAGCACCATGAGCGGGTTCTGGGGCTGCGGGAAGACGGAGCGGGCCGAGCCGTCCGCCTCGACGACGGCGGTGGGCAGGAAGTACCCGACCAGGCCGATCTGCTCCTGCCCGTCGGAGACGTCCGGGACCTTCACGACGCCGCGCGACGTGTACATGGTGTCCTCGGGCAGGAACGGGACGCGGCCGGAGAACGCCATCTCGCCGGCGCCGTCCTTGACGGTGATCTCCGGGGCGAACCCGTTGCCCTGGAGGTAGATCTTGGCGCCGTCGACCGTCAGCGGGGAGTTCACCTTGATCTGGTCGGAGTGCTGCCCGCCGTCCGGCTCGGTGACCGTCACGTGGGCGGTGAAGTCGCGCGCCTGCGCGAAGGCCACGGTGTCGGAGGCGAACTCGGAGTCGAACGAGTCGAGCGTCATCGAGAACGGCGACAGCGACGACGGCTGGAACCACGCGCCCTTGTCGAAGGTGTCGTAGTCGACGACCGCGTTGGCGAAGCCGCGGCCCTCCGTGACGATCGCCTGGCCGCGGTAGTGGAGCAACTGACCGAGGGCGACGGAGACGAGCAGGCCGAGCAGCGCGAGGTGGAACACGAGGTTGCCGGTCTCGCGCAGGTAGCCGCGCTCCGCGGCCACCGTGCGGGTGGCGGGCCGGCCGAGGCGCGGCTCCTCCGACCCGACGTCGACGCGGAACGTGGGCAGGCGGCGCAAGGGGCCGCGCAGGTGGCCGGCCACGGCCTCGACGACCTCGTCGGGCGAGGCCGTCGTGCTGGCCTCGGCCGTGGCGGGGAACCGGCCGAACCTGACCGGCGTCTTCGGCGGCCGGTTCCGCAGGTTGCGGGCGTGCGCGAGCGTGCGCGGCACGATGCAGCCCACGAGCGACACGAACAGCAGGATGTAGATCGCCGAGAACCAGACCGAGCTGTAGACCTCGAAGAAGCCGAACCGGTCCAGCCACTCCCCCAGCGTGGGGTGGTCGCCGAGGTACTCGAGCACCGCGGCGGCGTCCTGGCCGCGCTGCGGCAGCACCGAGCCGGGCACCGCCGCGACGGCGAGCAGCATGAGCAGCATGAGCGCCACGCGCATGCTCGTGAGCTGGCGCCACGTCCAGCGCAGCATGCCGCGCCAGCCCAGCGTCGGCAGGTTCGGGCCGGCGGGCTTGGCCGGCCCCTCGGCGGGGGACGAGGGCCCGGCGTCGGCGCGGCCCTCGACGAACGCGTCGTTGATGCCCTCCGGTCGGTACGTCGCCTTCTCGCTCATCACACCACCGTCACGAATCCGCCGATCCAGCCCTGGAGCTGGCTGGTCCACGAGGACCACAGCCCCGTGACCAGCGCCAGGCCGACCAGCACCAGCAGGGCGCCGCCCGCGCGCTGGATGCCCAGGCGGTGCCGGCGCAGGAAGCCGAGCATGCGCTGCGAGGACTGCAGCCCGAGCGCGACCAGGAGGAAGGGCACGCCCAGCCCGACGCAGTACGCGACGCCGAGCACCAGACCGCGGCCGGCCGACGCCTGGTCGAGCGCCAGCGTCTGCACGGCCGCGAGCGTCGGGCCGATGCAGGGGGTCCAGCCGAGGCCGAACACCACGCCCAGCAGCGGCGCGCCCCACAGGCCCGCCCGGGGGCTCAGGTGCATGCGCCGCTCCCGCTGCAGGAACGGCACGGCGCCGAGGAAGGCGAGACCCATGAGGATCACGACGACCCCGAGGACACGCATGATCGTGCCCTCCCACTGCACCAGGTAGGAGCCGATCGCCCCCGCGGCTGCCATGAACGCCACGAACACCGCGGTGAAGCCGAGGACGAAGAGCGCCACGCCGGCGACGACGCGGCGCCGGGCCGGGTCCTGGGGCACCCCGGGCCGGCCCTTCGCGCCCGTCCCGGCCGACGCGGCGGCCATGCCGCTCACGTACCCGACGTAGCCGGGCACCAGGGGCAGCACGCACGGCGAGGCGAACGACACGAGGCCGGCGATCAGCGCCACGGGCAGCGCCAGCAACATCGAGCCGCTGAACACCGTGGTCGCGAAGGTCTCGCCCATCAGGCGCCCTTCGCGCCGTCGCCCGACTCGGCGAGCACCTCGTCGACGATCGCGTCGAGCGTGGACGCCTCCGCCTGCCCGATGACGCGCGCCGCGACCCGGCCCTCGGCGTCGAGCACGACGGTGGACGGCACGGCCTGCAGCGGCACGACGCCGGAGAGCCTGGCCACGACCTGGCCGCTGCGGTCCTCGATGGACGGGTAGGGCACGTCGAAGGTGCGCTGGAACGAGGTGGCGGCGCCCGCCTCGTCCTCGGTGTTGATGCCCAGCACGCGTACGCCGTCGGCCTCGCGCTCGTTCGCGAGCGCCACGAGGTCGGGGGCCTCGGCGCGGCACGGCGCGCACCCGGCGTACCAGGTGTTGACCACGACGACGTCGCCGAGCCAGTCGGCCGTGCTGACCTCGTCGCCCTCGAACGACGTGCCCTCGACGGTCACGGCGTCCTCGCGGTCCCCCGCGTCCCACTGCTTCACGGAGCCGTCGCCGGAGACGAAGCCCTGTCCGACGACGTCGCCGGCGCCCGAGTCCTGGGCGCCGCACGCGGCGAGGAGCCCGAGGGCGAGGACGGCGCCGACGGCCGCCGAGGCGCGGCGGAGCGCGCGCGGGCGAGCGGTGCGCATCACGCCCCCGGCACGGGGTCGGCGCCGGCGAGCAGGTCGGCGGCGGGCTCGGTGTAGTGCAGGCCCACGAACGTCTCGCCGTCGAACCGCAGCGAGGTCATCGACGCCAGGGCGCACTGACGGTGGCGGGGGTCGTGCGCCAGGGAGCCGCCCTCGTACGACCGCCGGGTGACCCAGACCGGGAGCTGGTGGCTGACCAGCACGACCTCGTGGCCCTCGTAGGCACGACGCGCGTCGTCCACGGCGGCACGCATCCGGGTCACCTGGTCCGCGTACGGCTCGCCCCACGACGGGCGGAGCGGGTTCCACAGGTAGCGCCAGTACTTCGGGTGGGCGAGCTGCCCCGGGTTCTTCCCGATCGTCGTGCCCTCGAAGTGGTTCCCCGCCTCGACGAGCCGGTGGTCGGTGGCGAGGGTCAGGCCGAAAGCCTCGGCCGTCGGCGTCGCGGTCTCCTGCGCACGCTGCAGCGGGGAGGCGACGACGGCGACGACGTCGCGGCCCGCGCCGGACAGGTGCTGCGCCACGCGGCGCGCCATCGCCTGGCCGCGGTCGGACAGGCGGTAGCCGGGGATGCGCCCGTAGAGGACGCCGTCCGGGTTGTGGACCTCGCCGTGCCGTACGAGATGGACGGTGGTGGTGGCCATGGGTCCCAGTGTCCCAGACCGGCGGCGTACCCAGGTCCCGTCCAGCATGACGTGACGACCCTCACGCGACCGGCACGGGCCGACGGGCCGTCGCCGACACTGCGGGGCTCACCGTCGGCGGTGGACCAGTTGGCCACCTCCATCGCCGTGCCGCCGTGCCGCAGAGCGACTAGGGCGCCGCGGGCCCCCTGGCCACGTCCGCCACCTTCGCCATGGCACGGCCCAGGGTCGCGAACTCCTCGTCGGTGAGGGCGTCGACCAGCAGGCGCCGGACCGCGGTCACATGGCCCGGCGCGGCGTCGACGAGCGCCGCGTACCCGGCGTCGGTCATGACGCAGTTCACCCCGCGCCGGTCCCCGGGCACGGGCGTGCGGACCACGAGCCCGCGCCGCTCCATCCGGTCGACCGTGTGCGTCAGGCGGCTGCGCGACAGCGCGAGGAAGTCCGCGAGCGCCGACATCCGCAGCGTCCTGCCCGACGCCTCGGAGAGCTGCACCAGCAGGTGGTACTCGCCGAGCGTGACCGGCAGCCCCTCGTCGTGCGCGTCCCCCAGCGCCTCGAAGAAGCGTGACGTCCCCTCGAGGAACCGTCGCCACGCCCACTGCTGCTGCTCGTCGAGCCAGCGCACGTCCGCGCGGCCCTCGTCGTCGCGCTCCTGCACTCTCGTCGCACCCACGGGAATAGGTTACGAGAGCGGCGCGTTCCACCCCCCGTGACGATAGTTGATTCATCAACTATCTTGGTGACAGTCAGCACGACCCAACCCGAGGGAGACACCATGACCGCGCTGCCCGCAGGCCTGACCGCCGGTACCTACGCCATCGACACCGCCCACTCGACCGCCTCGTTCGCCGTGCGCCACGCCGGGATCGCCAAGGTGCGCGGCACGATCGCCATCTCGTCCGGCGCCATCACCGTGGGCGACGACCTCGAGTCGACGGCCGTCTCCGCCGAGCTCGACGCCGCGTCGGTCAACACCGGCGACGAGAACCGCGACGGCCACCTGAAGAGCGCCGACTTCTGGCACGCCGAGGAGAAGCCGGTCTGGTCCTTCGCCTCCAAGGGCATCTCCACCGACGGTGACGACTACACGATCACCGGCGACCTCACCATCAACGGCGTCACCAACACGGTCGAGCTGCCCACCGAGTTCACCGGCACCGCCACCGACCCGTTCGGCAACCCGCGCGCCGGCTTCGAGTCCCAGATCGAGATCTCGCGCAAGGACTACGGCCTGACCTGGAACGCCGCGCTGGAGACCGGCGGCGTCCTCGTGGGCGACAAGGTCAAGATCGCCCTCGACGTCTCGGCCATCAAGCAGAGCTGACCCTCTCGCCGAGGCAGTTCGAGATCTGCCCAGATAGTTCGAAGGGGCGGCCCGCGGATATGCGGGCCGCCCCTTCGGACGACCTGGGCCATGTCTGAACTACCTCGGCGACTCCGGGACTACCTCGCGGGGGCTCCGTTGGTCGCCGCACGGGCCGCGGCGTGGAACGCGAGGATCTGCAGCTCGCCGGCCACGTCCACCGAGCGCACGACGACGTCGTCGGGCAGCTGCAGCGCCACCGGTGCGAAGGACAGGATCTCCCGCACGCCGCACGCCACGATCCGTTCGGCGATGGCCTGCGCCACCGGCCCGGGGGTCGCCAGCACCACCATCGACACGCCGGTGCGCGCGAGGACGTCCTCCAGCGCGTCGACGTGCTCGATCGTCAGCCCCGCCGCGGAGTTCCCCACCACCTGCGGGTCGGCGTCCAGCAGCGCCACCACCTGGAACCCTCGGGCCGCGTACCCCGAGTAGTTCGCCAGGGCGTGCCCCAGGTTGCCGATGCCGACGATCGCCAGCCGGTGCTCGGACTCGAGCCCCAGCGCCGTCGCGATGTACTGCGCCAACGACTGCACGTCGTAGCCCACGCCGCGCGTGCCGAACGACCCGAGGTAGGACAGGTCCTTGCGCAGCTGCGCCGACCCCACCCCGGACCGCTCCGCCAGCTCCGACGACGACGTCGTCGTCACACCGCCCTCCGCCAGGTCGCGCAGGGCGCGCAGGTAGTACGGCAGCCTCGCCACCGTCGCGGCCGGCACCGTCGCCTCACCGAGCTCGATCACTGCTGGATCACCCTGTCGTCCTCTCCCGGGGCTCAGCGAGCCAGCCGCCGCGCCAGCCGCGCGCCGTCCACCCGCCAGAAGCCCTGCTGCACGCCGTCCACCTCGACGACGGGCACGTAGTCCCCGTACTTGCCCACCAGGTCACCACCGGGACCGTCGACGTCGATGTCGACCTCCCGCCACGTCTCCCCCGCCGCGCCGCACACGTCCGCGACCACCGCCCGAGCCTCCTCGCACAGGTGGCAACCGACACGCGTGTACAGCAGCACCCGGGGTTCACCTGCGGATCCCTGCGGCCTGCTCACCTGCACAGCGTATCCGCGCCGATACAGTGGACCGCATGCCGTCGCCCGCCGAGTCGTCCCCGCCGGCGCGCGCCGCAGCCTTCTTCGACGTCGACAACACCATCATCCGGGGCGCCAGCGCCTTCCACCTCGCGCGCGCCCTGTACCAGCGCCGGTTCTTCGGCACCCGCGACCTGCTGCGGTTCGCGCTGATCCAGGCGAAGTACCTCGTGTTCGGCGAGTCCCGCTCCCAGATCGAGACGGTGCGCAGCCGCGCGCTGTCGCTCATCGCCGGCCGTTCGGTGGCGGAGATCACCGCGGTGGGCGAGGACGTGTACGACACCGTGCTCGAGCTGCGCATCTTCCCGGGCACCAAGCGGCTGCTCGACGAGCACCTGGCCGCCGGCGACCAGGTGTGGCTCGTGACCGCGACGCCGGTCGAGATCGGCGGCCTCATCGCCCGCCGCCTCGGCGCCACGGGGTGCCTCGGCACCATCGGGGAGCACTCCGGCGGTTTCTACACCGGCCGCCTCGTGGGCGACCTCATGCACGGCGAGGCGAAGGCCGCCGCCGTCCGCGAGCTCGCCGACCGCGAGGGCATCGACCTCTCCGCCTCGTACGCGTACGGCGACTCGCTCAACGACCTGCCGATGATGCGCACCGTCGGGCACCCGTGCCCCATCAACCCCGACGCGCGCCTGCGCCGGCACGCCAAGGAGGTCGGCTGGCCCATCCGCGAGTTCCGCGGCCGCGGACGGCGCGTGGCCGGCCGGGGCATGAAGACGGCGTCGTGGGCCGGCGCCGCCTGGGTCGCCGGGCTCGTGCTGCGCAGCATCCGCCGGCGGCTGCAGGGCCGCTGACCCCGACCCCGGACACCGAACGGGCCCGGGGGAGGCAGGGGGGGGGGGGGGGGGGTGGGGAGGGAAAGTGGCCGGCGCGAGAGCACTTGGCGCCCAAGCCCGCGCCCGACACGTACC
>NZ_JBHVSQ010000009.1:172366-192178 GCF_042885055.1 Isoptericola sp. NPDC058082
GAACGCGGTCCCGGGCACCGGCTCGGGGGGGGGGGGGGGGGGTCGCCGGGGTCGTGGGGTTTGGGTGGAGAAGGGGAGGGGGTGGGCTGGGGGGGCCCTACCCCGGACCCGGGACACCGAGTGGTCCGGCCCCCTCTGGGGGGGTCCCGGGCCCGTTCGTCCGTGCGGTCCGCCGTCAGGCGGACGACGTCACTTCTTGTTGCGACGCTGGTGACGCGTCTTCCGCAGCAGCTTGCGGTGCTTCTTCTTCGCCATGCGCTTGCGGCGCTTCTTGATGACGGAGCCCATGAGGTCCTCACAATGCTTGTCGGTCGGTGGAACACGGTTGGTCCCAGGAGCCCTGTCTCCAGGAGCAGCCGACCAACGCGGAAAAGTCCGTCCCCCAGGGTACCCGATGCCCGGCGTCCTCCCGACCGTCGCCCGTCCGACCGACGCCGTGACGTCAGTCGCGGTACGGGTCCAGCCCCCACGTGGGGAACACGTGCCGCCGGGTGGCGAGGATCGCGCGGTCGACGTCGTCGGCCGGGTCGTAGCCGTCCGCCCAGGGACGCCACTCGACGTCGCCGCTGCCGAGGCGCTCGGCCGGGTCCAGCCCGGACAGCTCCTCGACCTCGCGCCGCCAGGACTCCGGCAGCTCGATGCCGATCGCCAGCGGCGCGTGCGCCGCCTCCGCCACCAGGCTCGCCCACACCAGCGGCACGACGTCGACCACGGCGTACCCGCCGCCGCCGAGGGCGACCCAGCGGCCGTCGGCGAGCTCGTGCGCCAGGTCGTGCACCCAGCGCGCCGCGGTGCGCTGCGCGCCGACGCCCACGTTCAGGTCGGTGAGCGGGTCGTTGCCGTGCGCGTCGCAGCCGTGCTGCGACACGATCACCTGCGGACGGAACTCGCGCACCACCGCGGGCACGACGGCGTCCACCGCGCGCAGCCAGTGCGCGCCGTCGGTGCGTGGCGGCAGCGCCACGTTCACCGCGGTGCCCTGCGCCGCCGTCCCGCCGGTGTCGCCGGCGTTGCCGCTGCCCGGGAACAGCGTGTGTCCGTCCTGGTGCACGGAGACGGTGAGCACGCGCGGGTCGTCCCAGAAGATCGCCTCGACGCCGTCGCCGTGGTGGGCGTCCAGGTCGACGTACGCGACCCGCTCGGCCCCGAGGTCGAGCAGCCGCCGCACGGCCGCCGCGGCGTCGTTGTAGATGCAGAACCCGGACGCCGCGCCGCGCTGGGCGTGGTGCATCCCGCCGGCGATGTTCACGCCGTGGGCGACCCGCCCCGACCACACGGACTCCGCCGCGTCCACCGACGCCGCGACCAGGCGGGCCGCGGCCTCGTGCATCGCCGGGAACACCGGGTCGTCCTCGGTGCCGAGTCCGCGCGCCGGGTCCGGGGTGCCGTCCGCGGCCGCCCGCCGCACCGCCGCGACGTACGCGGCGTCGTGCACCGTCTCGATGAGCGCGTCGGGTGCGGGCTCGACGTCGGCCGTCTCCAGGGTGGGCTCGTCGAGCAGCCCGAGCTCCGCCACGAGCCGCATCGTGAGGTCGAGGCGGGCGGGCGCCATGGGGTGCCCGGGGCCGAAGTCGTAACGCAGGAGCTCGGGGCTCCACAGCAGCCGGGCGACGCGCATCCCGTCACGGTAGCCGACGGCGTGGCAGGCTGTGCCCAGCGACTGAGGGGCGAGAGGGGACAGGGTGCCGGGGAGCTGGGGCGGTCGCGCGCTCGCGCTGCGCGGATGGGCGAACCGCGCGGCCCGCGAGTACCCCGCCCGCCTCGCGATGACGGTCTTCGCGGCCGTCATCACCGTGATCTGGCTGCTGCTGCTGACCCCGTGGGCGACGGCGTCCGGCCGCGGCGCCTCCGTCGTCGACGCCTTCTTCACCGCGACGTCGGCCGTCTGCGTCACGGGACTCGTCGTGCAGGACACCGCGACCTACTGGTCCGAGTTCGGTCACGTCGTCATCCTCGTCGGCATCAAGGTGGGCGGCCTGGGCGTGATGACGCTCGCCTCGCTGCTCGGCCTCGCCGTGTCGCGCCGGCTGGGCCTCACCCAGAAGCTCCTCACCGCCTCGGAGACGAAGACGGAGCGGCTCGGCGAGGTCGGCGCGCTCCTGCAGACGATCATCATCACGGCCACCAGCATCGAGCTGATCCTGTCGCTGCTGCTGTTCCCCCGCTTCCTCGTCCTCGGCGACCACGCCGGGACGGCCGCGTGGCACGCCCTCTTCTACGGCATCTCGTCGTTCAACAACGCCGGGTTCGTGCCCACCCCCGAGGGCCTGCTGCCCTTCGCGTCGGACTGGTTCGTGCTGGTGCCGATCGCCCTCGGCGTCTTCATCGGCTCCCTCGGCTTCCCCGTCATCCTCAACGTCATCACCAACCGCCGCCGCAAGCACAAGCACTGGGTGCGGGCCCTGTCGCTGCACACCAAGCTGACGGTGACCACCAGCCTCGCGCTCCTCGTGGCGGGCGCGCTGCTCATCGGCGCGCTGGAGTGGAACAACCCCGCGACGTTCGGCGACCAGAGCTTCGGCACCAAGATCCTGTCGTCGATCTTCGCCTCGGTGATGCCACGCTCGGCGGGCTTCAGCTCCGTGCCCGTGCACGAGATGACGCAGGAGACGTGGCTCCTCACCGACGCCCTGATGTTCGTGGGCGGCGGCTCGGCGTCGACCGCGGGCGGCATCAAGGTCACGACGTTCGCCGTCATGCTGCTCGCGATCGTCGCCGAGGCGCGCGGCGACGCCGACACCGAGGTGTTCGGCCGGCGCATCCCCCGCGACACCCTGCGGCTGTCCATCGCGGTGGTCTTCGTGGGCGCCACCGCCGTGCTCGTGTCGTGCCTCGCGCTGCTGCGGATGACCGACCTGCGGCTGTCCGAGGCGCTGTTCGAGGTGATCTCCGCCTACGCCACGGTGGGCCTGTCCACCGGCGTCACCGCATCCCTGCCCGACGGCGCGAAGTACCTGCTCGCCGGCCTGATGTTCGTGGGGCGCGTGGGCGTCATCTCGCTGCTCGGCGCCCTGGCCCTGCGCGACCGGCGTCGCATCGTACGCTTCCCGGAGGAGCGCCCGATCATCGGGTGACCTCGCACCGACGACCCGTCTGACAGAGGAGAACCGTGGCGGAGAAGAAGGCTCCCGCGCGCGACGCGGGCGTGCTCGTGATCGGCCTCGGCCGCTTCGGCTCCTCGCTCGCGACGACGCTGGACCGGCTGGGGCAGGACGTGCTCGCCGTCGAGCGCGACGAGAAGCTCGTGGCGCAGTGGTCCGGGCGGCTGCCGCTGGTCGAGGCGGACGCGTCCGAGTCGGAGGCGCTGATCCAGCTCGGCGCGAAGGACTTCGGCGTCGCCGTGGTGGGCGTCGGCACCGAGCTCGAGGCGTCCGTGCTCATCACCGCGAACCTCGTGGACCTCGGCACCCCGCAGATCTGGTCGAAGGCCATCTCCGCCGAGCACGGCCGCATCCTCACCCGCATCGGCGCGCACCACGTCGTCTACCCCGAGGCCGACGCCGGCTCCCGCGTGGCGCACCTCGTGAGCGGCAAGATGCTCGACTACATCGAGGTGGAGGACGGCTTCACCATCGTCAAGATGCGCCCGCCGAAGGAGATGCAGGGCTTCACGCTCGCGCAGTCGGACATCCGCAAGCGGTACGGCGTCACCGTCATCGGTGTGAAGTCGCCCGGCGTGGAGTTCCAGTACGCGACGCCCGAGACCCGCGTGAGCGCCAACGACCTGCTGGTCTGCTCCGGCCACGCCGACCTGCTGGAGCGGTTCTCCGCGCGGCCCTGACGCTTCCCGCCGGACTGCGTGTTCGGCGACCGTTCACGCCGGCGCCACCGCCCGGCCAACGACGCCCGGCACGCTCGGGGTCCATGCGATCCCCTCGACGCGCCCTGCCCGCGCTGCTGCTGCTCCCCGCCCTCGCCGTCGTGCCCGCCTCCGCGGCCTGGGGTCACGGCCACGGGCCCGGCCATGGTCACGGGCGCGGCGTCGCGACCGTGACGACCGACGTCGAGACGCCCGTGCTGTACGACGACGAGGCGGGCGGCGCCGCGTCCGGCGACGACCCCGCGATCTGGGTGCACCCGGGCGACTCCCGGGACTCGCTGGTCCTCGCGACGGCGAAGGAGGGCGGCCTGCGCGTGTACGACACGGCGGGACGCGAGCTGCAGTCGCTCGCCGCGGGCCCGGCGCCGCGGGCGGACGGCGTCGCGGGCCGGTTCAACAACGTGGACCTCGCCTACGGCCTGCGCGTGGGCGGCGAGCGGGTGGACGTCGCCGTCGTCTCGGACCGGTACAACGACCAGCTCCGGTACTTCGCGATCGACCCGGACGGCGCCGCCGCCGACGTGCCGCTCACGGAGATCACCGCGGCCGACCAGGGCTTCCTCTTCCAGCCCGACCGCGCCGGCGTCGACTCCGAGCACACCGCGTACGGGCTGGCGGTGTGGCAGCCGCGCGACGGCGAGGCCTTCGCCGTCGTCACGCAGGAGGGCACGACGGCGGTCGCGACCGCCCGCCTCGTCCCGCGCGCCGACGGCACCGTCGGGTACGCGGACGTCGAGCAGCTCGCCCTGCCCGCGTCGTTCGACCTGCCCGACGGCGGCACGTGGACGCCGTGCGAGGAGCCGGGCGTGGGCCCGCAGCTCGAGGGACTGTCGGTCGATCAGCGCACCGGCACGCTGTACGCCGCGCAGGAGGATGTCGGCCTGTGGCGCCTGCCGCTGCCGCTGGGGTCCGGCGAGCCACGGCTCGTCGACACGGTCACCGACTTCGGCGTCGAGGACGCCTACGACCCCGGGACCGAGGAGTGCTCCCCCGCCGACGGGTCGTCGCAGGAGGAGGCCGTCGCCGCGAACCCGTTCGGCGGCGACCTGCTCACCGCCGACGCCGAGGGGGTCGACGTCTACCACGGCCCAGGCCGCACGGGGTACGTCATCGTGTCCAGCCAGGGCGACGACACCTACGCCGTCTACTCCACAACGGGCCGCAACCAGGCGCTCGGTTCCTTCCGCGTCGCGGGGACGGACGGCGTGGACGACGTCAACGGCTCCGACGGCCTGGCCGTGACGAACCGCCCCGTCGGCCCGTACCGCCAGGGCCTGCTCGTCACGCACGACGAGCCGGAGAGCGGCCCCGACGTCGATCCCGGCCGCGGCGACGCCACCGGGTTCTCGTACGTCGCCTGGGACGACGTCGCCGACGAGCTCGGGCTCGTCGTCAGCACCCGGGCCGGGAACGACCCGCGCTTCCGCTGACCACCCCGCGAGCGGCAGGTCAGGCGGTGCGACGGCGCAGCGTGGCCACGCCGAGGACGACGGCGCCGACGATGAACAGCGCGATGGCGCCGACGGCGCCCTGCACGTCCGCCCACTCGCCGCCGGCGGCGAGGGTCTGCATGGCCTCGACGGCGTAGGTGAGCGGGAAGACGCGCGAGAGCCACTCGAGGACCTCGGGCATCTGGTCGCGCGGCATGAGAAGCCCGCAGGTGATGAGCTGCGGGAAGATCACCGCGGGCATCATCTGCACGGCCTGGAACTCGGTGCGCGCGAGGGCGGAGGCGGCGAGGCCGAGGCAGCAGCCGAGGACGGCGTCGAGCATCCCCACGACCAACACCAGCCACAGCGGCCCGAGCACGTCCATCCCGACGGCGAGCGCGAAGCCCACGACCACCAGCGACTGCAGCAGGGCCAGGGCGGCGAACGCGAGCGCGTAGCCCGCCACGAAGTCGCCCTTGCGCAGCGGCGTCGTCATGAGCCGCTCGAGCGTGCCCGACTGCCGCTCGCGCAGGGTCGCGACGCTCGTCACCAGGAACATCACGATCAGCGGGAACAGCCCCACGAGCATCGGGCCGAACTGGTCGAGCACCGGCGTGCCGTCGAACATCCACGCGATGAGGCCGAGCAGCAGGCACGGCAGCACGAGGATGAGCGCGACGGTGCGACGGTCGAACCGGAGCTGGGCCAGCACGCGGCCCGCGGTCGTGGCGGTCAGCGTCATCGGGAGCCCTCCCCCGTCGTCGAGCCGGACGTCGCCGCCTGCTGGTCGATGAGCGCGAGGAAGGCCCGCTCGGCGTCGGGCGCACCCGTGGTGGCGAGCAGCTCGGCCGGCGTGGTGTCGGCGACGAGGGCGCCGTCGCGCAGCAGCAGGAGCCGGTCGCACTGGGTGGCCTCGTCCATGACGTGGCTGGAGACGAGCAGCGTGCGCCCTTCGCCCGCGAGCCGCCGGAACATCGCCCACAGGTCGCGGCGCAGCACGGGGTCGAGGCCGACGGTGGGCTCGTCGAGCACGAGGAGCTCGGGGTCGACGACCAGCGCGGCCGCGAGCGAGACCCGGGAGCGCTCGCCGCCGGACAGCGTGCCGACGCGCTGCTTCTCGTGCCCGCCCAGGTCGACGGTGGCGACGGCCCGCCGCACGGCCGCCTCCGCGCCCGCGCGGGGCAGGCCGGCGAGCCGGGCGAAGTAGCGCAGGTTCTGCACCACCGTGAGGTCGGTGTAGACGGAGGCCGCCTGGGTCACGTAGCCCACGCGGCGGCGCAGGCCCGGCGACCCGGCCGCCTCGCCGAGCACGGTCACCTCGCCCGTCACGCGGGCCTGGACGCCGACGACGGCGCGCAGCAGCGTCGTCTTGCCCGAGCCGGACGGGCCGAGCAGGCCCACCACCTGGCCGGCGGGCACCGTCACGTCCAGGCCGTCGATGATCGGCCGGCCGCCACGCTCCACGCACAGCCCCCGGACCCGCACCGCGGCGTCGCTATTCCCCATGTGGGGAATTGTGCTCCTCGCTCCCACGGGACGCAACGCCCTCGGGCAGGTCTCCCGTGAGGTAGCGCTGCACGGTCGGGCCGACGAGGGCCGCGACCCGGGCAGGCGGGAGGGTCGCCAGCGGGTCGATCGGCACGAGGAACCGCGTCAGGAGGACACCGACCATCTGCGACGCGACCAGCGCGGTGCGCAGGCGCGCGTCGTCGACGTCGAGCCGGCGCACGAGCGGCCCGAGCAGCTCGGCGCCCAGGAACTGCGGCAGCAGCGCGCGCAGCCCCGGGTCGGACATGACCGCGGGGACGACCAGCCGCACCGTCTCGCCGTAGTCCGTGTCCCACACCTCGACGACCGACCGCACCAGCCGCTCCCCCAGGCTCTCGACGGGGCCCTCGGCCGCCGCCCGCACGATCGCCGCCGGGTCGATGTCGACCAGGCCGAGGGAGGCGGTGAACAGGTGCGTCTTGTCGCCGAACCAGTGCCGCACCGTGCCCGGGTCGACGCCCGCGCGCCGCGCGACCGAGCGGACGGACGCCGCCTCGTAGCCGCGCTCGAGGAACTCCTGGCGCGCACCGGCCAGCACGACCTCGCGGGTCTCCTGACCCGCGGGACGCCTCCCCCGGCGCGCGGGGCCCCCGCCGTCGTCCCGACCGCCCGTCACGACCGCTCCCCCGTCGGACCGGCTCAGGCGTGCTCGGCGGCGAGCTCGCGGGACCGGTCGCGGGCCGCCTCGAGCGCGTCGAGGAACGCGGCGCGCACGCCGCCGTCGTCGAGCTTCCGCAGGGCCGCGACGGTGGTGCCGCCGGGCGAGGAGACCTTCTCGCGCAGCAGCACGGGGTGCTCCCCCGTCTCGTCGAGCAGCTTCGCCGAGCCGAGCACGGTCTCGACGGCGAGCCGGCGGGCGACGTCGCGCGTGAGGCCGAGCAGCACGCCCGCCTCCGCCATCGCGTCCACCACGTAAAACACGTACGCCGGGCCGGAGCCGGCCAGCGCGCCGAACGCGTCGATGTCCTTCTCGGCGACCCGGAAGACGTGCCCGGAGCCGGCGAGCACCTGCTCGACCAGCGCGACGTCGTCCTCGCGGGCGGCCGTGCCGCCGACCACGGCGGTGACCCCCGCG
Organism: Isoptericola sp. NPDC058082; assembly: GCF_042885055.1. Classification (NCBI taxonomy): domain Bacteria; kingdom Bacillati; phylum Actinomycetota; class Actinomycetes; order Micrococcales; family Promicromonosporaceae; genus Isoptericola; species Isoptericola sp. NPDC058082. The sequence goes on from NZ_JBHVSQ010000009.1 coordinate 180,240, forward strand.
CCCACCAACGCGGGCGTGTTCGGCATCGCGCGGACGACGGGCGTGCCGGCGGGCAGGCGCTGCTCGAAGAACGACAGCGGCAGGCCTGCCGCCACGCTCACGACGACGGCGCCCGGCTCGAGCGAGTCGGCCACGCGGTCGAGCATCGCGCCGACGTCCTTGGGCTTCACCCCGATGACGACGACGTGCGCGCCCTCGACCGCGGCGACGTTGTCCGTCGTCGCGCGGACTCCGAACCGCTCGGTGAGGTGTGCCCCCCGCTCGGGCCGGCGCGAGGTGGCCACCACGTCCTGCGGCGCGACGCCCGCGGACAGCGCGCCCGCCAGCACCGCCTCGCCCATGTTCCCCGTGCCGAGGAACGCCATCTTCACGCCGCCCACCCGGTCCGTCGGGGCGCCGGCCTGCTCGTCAGTCTGCTCGCTCACGGGCACCACGGTACGTCGCCGCGGGCGGTCCGGGCCGCGCTCCCGGGCTACAGCGGGTAGGCGGAGTAGAAGTCCTCGACCAGGTCCGCCGGGCCGGTGGCCTGCAGCACCGCGGTGCCGTTGCGCCAGGTCACGACGGCGGTCCCCTCGGTCGAACCGGGCGTCACCACGTAGGCGCCGGTGGCCTTGCCGTCGACGGAGACCTCGCCCTCGCCGGTCGGCTCGCCCGCCGCCTTGACCAGCGCCTCGTACGCGGCGGTCGCCGCGTCGTCGTCCTCCCACTGACCGGCGTGCACCTGGACCGTCGTCGCGCCCTCGCCGTCGCCGTCCGCGTAGACGAGCTGCCAGGACTCGACCGCGTCCGCGTCGTCCTCCCAGGACTTGTCCTCCGTGACCTCGCGCAGCGCCAGCGCCAGCACCGAGTCCGGCTGCGCCTTGACGAACGCCGTCTGGTCCTTCGGGCGCCCGCTGGGCGAGATCGTCGGCGTCGGCACCGGCGCGGTCACCGTGGCCTGCGGCTCCGGCTCGCCCTTCGCGAACCCGGGCCACACGAACGCCGTCAGCAGCACGATCACCAGCACCAACGCGCCCGCGGCCGACGCCACCACGATGCGCCGGCGCCGGAACACCTCCGGCGACGGGCGGCCGTTCCCGCCCGTGCGTGCCTGGCTCACGATGTCCTCCTGCGGGGTCGGCGGCGGTGCACGACGCAGCCTAGGGCGCGGCCTCCCGGATGCGTCGCGTCCGCCCGCCGCGTGTCGGTCGCCCGCGCGCCGGCGCCACCCGGCCCTGCGTGCTCAGCGCAGGAGGAGCTCGACGTCGGGATGGTCGGCGAAGACCTCGAGGACCAGCTCGGCGTAGGTCTTGCCACGCCCGGCCTCGAGGTCGTCCAGCCGACCCTGGAACAGCGCGGTGTCGAACCGCGGGTCGGCGACCTTCGCTCGGTAGTACCCACGCGTCGCGGCGAAGCCCAGGGCCTCGCGCGAGCGGGCGAACCCGTGCCAGACGACGGTCAGCCGGTCCGCGCCGTGCGCCACGCCGAAGCCGCCGTGCAGCAGGTCGTCCAGGGCGTCGAGGCTCGGGCCGAGCCGCCAGTCCTCCCCCGCCATGAACACGCGGTTCAGCTCGTCGTAGAACGTGGCGATGGAGTCGACCCGGTCGCCGTCGAGATGCAGCGTGCGATGGCCCGAGTCGTCGGCCGATCCGACCTCGTCGAACTCGGTGACCTCCGTGCGCCAGTACTCCGCGCCGTCGCGGGTGCGGTGCACGACGCCGAGGTCCACCAGCGCCCGCCGCACGCCGACGGGGTCGTCGGCGAGCCGCGCCAGCCGGTCGGTGAGCTCCCGCTCGCCGACGGTGTCGAGCAGCGCCGGCAGCGCCGCGTGCGCGAGCCAGCGTGCGACCGCGCGGCGGTGCTCCCGGCGCCGGGGCATCGTCTCCAGGCGGCCGTCGTGCAGGAACCGGCTCACGTCCGGGGAGGTCATGCCGCCATCATCGCGCGGTCGTCACGCACGGCGCTGTCGGTGCCGCCCCCTAGCGTCTGACGACGTGAGCACCACGACGTCGTCCCGCACCCGCGCCAAGCAGTCGCGCCCCGGCTACCGCTGCACCGAGTGCGGGTGGACGACCCCCAAGTGGGTGGGCCGGTGCGGCGAGTGCCAGGAGTGGGGCACGGTCACGGACGAGGGGCCCGCGTCGACCGGGCCGCGCACGGTCGCGACCAGCCCGGGGCGTGCCCCTGCGCGGCCGATCGGGGACATCGACGTCGCGGCCGCGCAGGCCGCGCCCACCCAGGTGCCGGAGCTGGACCGCGTGCTCGGCGGCGGCCTCGTGCCGGGCGCCGTCGTGCTGCTGGCCGGCGAGCCGGGCGTCGGCAAGTCGACCCTGCTGCTCGACGTCGCGGCCTCCTACGCGCGCGGCGCCGACGGCCGCGACGCGCGCACCGTCCTGTACGTGACGGGCGAGGAGTCCGCGGGGCAGGTGCGGCTGCGCGCCGAACGCGTGGGCGCGCTCGCGCCCACGCTGCTGCTCGCCGCCGAGACCGACCTCGGCACCGTGCTGGGCCACGTCGAGGCCAACGAGCCCGACCTGCTGGTCGTCGACTCGGTGCAGACCATCGCGTCCGCCGAGGTGGACGGCGCCCCCGGCGGCGTGAGCCAGGTGCGCGAGGTGGCGGCGTCGCTCATCGCCGTCGCCAAGTCGCGGCAGGTGCCGGTCCTGCTGGTCGGGCACGTCACCAAGGACGGCACCGTCGCCGGGCCGCGCACCCTGGAGCACCTGGTCGACGTCGTGTGCCAGTTCGAGGGTGACCGGCACTCGCGGCTGCGCATGGTCCGGGCCGTGAAGAACCGGTACGGCCCCACCGACGAGGTGGGCTGCTTCGAGCTGTCCGAGCGGGGCATCATCGGGCTCAGCGACCCGAGCGGCCTGTTCCTGTCCCACCTCGGCGCCGGCGTGCCGGGCACGTGCGTCACCGTGACGCTGGAGGGCCGCCGCCCGCTCGCCCTGGAGCTCCAGTCCCTGGTCGCACCGTCGCCGCTCGCCAACCCGCGCCGCACGACGAGCGGCGTCGAGTCGTCGCGCCTCGCGATGATCCTCGCCGTCCTGCACCGGCACGCGGGCCTGCGCCTCGCCGACCAGGACGTCTACGTCTCCACCATCGGCGGCGCGCGCGTCACCGAGCCCGCCGCCGACCTCGCCACCGCCCTCGCGATCGTCTCCGCCCGCACCGGCGAGCCGCTGCCCACCGGCACCGTCGCGGTCGGCGAGGTGGGCCTCGCGGGCGACATCCGGCCCGTCACCGGGCTGGACCGTCGCGTCGGCGAGGCCGCCCGCCTGGGCTTCGTGCGCGCCGTCGTGCCCGCCGGGACGTCGGTCAAGGCGCCCGCCGGGATGCAGCTGCTCGAGGCCCGGCACCTCGCCGAGGCGGTCGAGCTCGCCGGGGTCGGCGTCCGATCGGCGGATCGCCGGGGCGAGTGACCCCTGACGTCGTAGGATTCCCCCGTGGCTCCCTCCTCCGTGCACTCCGATGCCCTGCTCAGGGAGACCCTCGCCGCGGTCGCCCCCGGCACCGAGCTGCGCGACGGGTTGGAACGCATCCTGCGCGGGCGCACCGGCGCGCTCATCGTGCTCGGGCTCGACAAGACGGTCGAGCAGATGTGCTCCGGCGGCTTCGAGCTGGACGTCCAGTTCTCCGCCACCCGGCTGCGTGAGCTGTCGAAGATGGACGGCGCGTGCGTCCTCGACCACGACGCCACCCGCATCCGCCGCGCCGCCGTGCAGCTGCTGCCCGACCCGTCGATCGAGACCAGCGAGTCCGGCACCCGCCACCGCACCGCGGAGCGCGTGGCCAAGCAGTCCGGCCTGCCCGTGATCTCCGTCAGCCAGTCGATGCGGATCATCGCCATCTACGTCGGCTCGCACCGGCACGTGCTGGAGGACCCGGACACCATCCTCGGCCGCGCCAACCAGGCCCTCGCCACCCTCGAGCGGTACCGCTCCCGCCTCGACGAGGTGTCCGGCACCCTGTCCGCGCTGGAGATCGAGGACCTCGTCACCGTGCGCGACGTGTGCTCCGTCGTCCAGCGCCTCGAGATGGTGCGCCGGATCTCCGAGGAGATCGACGGGTACGTCGTCGAGCTCGGCGCCGACGGCCGCCTCCTCGCCCTCCAGCTCGACGAGCTCATCGGCGGCATCGGCGCCGACCGCGACTTCGTCGTCCGGGACTACGTGGAGCTCGAACGCAGCGGCCGCTCCCTCGCCGGCGTGCACGCCGACCTCGCCGCGCTCGACTCCGCGCAGCTGCTCGACCTCGGCCACATCGGCCGCGTCCTGGAGCTGCCCGGCGGCGGGGTGGCGCTCGATGCCGCCGTCGCGCCCCACGGCTACCGCCTGCTGTCCAAGGTGCCGCGCCTGCCCGCCGCCATCATCGAGCGGCTGGTCGGGCACTTCGGCGGGCTGCAGAAGCTCCTCGCGGCGAGCGTCGACGACCTCATGGCCGTCGACGGCGTCGGCGAGCAGCGCGCCCGCGCCGTGCGCGAGGGCCTGTCCCGCCTCGCCGAGTCCAGCATCCTGGAGCGCTACGTCTGACGGGGCGTCCGTCCGACGGGTTCGGAAGCCCTCTGACCGGCGCGACCGGTCTCACCCGCGCAGCGTGAGGCTCCACGCGACCTCCCGGTCGAGCTGGCCGGTCCGCCGGAACAGCCGCACCTGCTGCGCGTCGGGCAGGGCCGCGGCGAGCGCGTCCGTCGTCGAGCGGGTGAAGCCGAGCCGCTGCCAGAACGGGCCCGACCGTCGCGAGAACAGCCACGCCGTGGCCGCACCGGACTCCCGGGCCCGGTCGACGGCGAACGTCGCGGCCGCGAGCCCGGCTCCCCGCCCGCGCAGGTCGGGCCGCACGGCGGTGCTGCGGATCAGCGCGTGCCGGCCGTCCGCGCTGAGCTCGTAGCCCGCGCTCGCCGCGATCCCCTCGTCGTCGCGCCGGGTCCACAGGCGCACCGCCGGCGCGGTCAGCCCCGCCACCGTGAGGTCGGCGCCGCGCAGGAAGTCGGTCAGGTCCGGGACGTCGCCGGGGCGGACGGGTTCGAGCACGCCGGCACGCTACGCCAGACGCCCGAGCGGGGCCTGGCGGGTCCACGGGCCGCCCGGACCCGGGACCGTCAGTCCGTCGCGGCCTTCTCGTCCGAGGTGGTCGTGCGGTCCGCGGCACGGTCCGCGGCGTCCTCGGCGTCGTCGGACTTCGCGTCGTCGGACTTCGCGTCGTCGGACTTCGCATCGTCGGACTTCGCGTCGTCGGCCGCGTCCTTGCCCGTGGCACCCGAGGTCGCGCCCTCGGCGCCGTCGCCCGGCTCCGGGGTGGTCCTCGCCTTCGCCTTCGCCGCGACGGTGAACGTCAGCGGCTCGCTGGTCGCGCCCGGGACGTCCTCCAGGGACGCGGTCGCCTCGTAGGTGCCCGCCCCGACGACCGGCGCCTTCTTGCCGCAGCCCTGGACCGACGTCCAGCGCACCTCGCCGGCGTCCACACCCTCGGGCCCGAGCAGCAGCGGTCGTGAGCCGTCGGAGCACTCCGCGGACGACCAGACCTTCTCCTTGCCCGTGTCGTCGGTGATCGTCACCGCGCGGCTGGCGGCGGCGCCGTCGAACAGGCACGGCACCCGCCCCACGTTCGTGACGCGCACCATGAACGACATCGGGGACCCCGCCGTCACCGTCGGCGCGCTCGACGAGAGCCGGAGCTCGACGGCGTCGGCCCGGCACGTGGTGGCGGGCCCGCCCACGTTCAGGGGCTCGGGGGCCGCGACCTTGTCGGCGGGGAGGCTCTCCGGGCCGGCGAGCAGGTTCCGCGCTCCGTCGACCGCCTGCCCGAGGCCGTAGCCGCCGGCGACGCCGACCCCGCACAGCAGCACCACGACCAGCAGGGAGACTGTCAGCGAACGGCGGCCGCGGCGCGGCGCGGGCTTCCGCGACCGGGGGCTCGTCGTCCGTCGGGACGACGCCGAGCGCGAGCCTGCGCGGGAACCGCCGGGGGCCACCAGCTGCGACGCGGTGGCGACGCGGCGGTCGCCCCGGCGTGCGCCCTGCGCGCGGGACGACGTCGCCCGCGTCCCCGACTGGCGCGACGACGTCCCCCGCGTGCTCGAGGACCGCGTGTTCGACGACCGGTTGCTCGACGACCGGTTGCTCGAGCTGCCGCCGGAGGCTCGGCCGGACGCGTTCGCGCCGGTCCGTGAGGTGCCGGCCCGTGAAGTGCCGGACTTGGAGGTGCCGCTGCGCGAGCCGCCCTGCGCCGAGCTCTTCGCGCCGGCCCGGCCGGTGCTCTTGGACGCGCCCTTGCCGGTGCCCTTCGCGGTGCCCTTCGACGCGCCCTGGGCGCCACCCGACGTCGTCCTGCGCGTCCCGCCGCCGGACCGCCCCGCGCCCGAGGAGCCGGACCGACCCGCACCGGAACGCGCGCCGGAGCCACGCGAGGTGCTGCCACCTCGACGCCCGTCCTCCGCACGTGCCACGGGCCACCCCTCCGTCTCGATCCGTGCCGCGGCGCCACCGTACGACGCGTGTCCCCACCTGCGGCGGAGCCGCGCCGCCGCCAACCGCACCCGCCGAGTTGTCAGGCTCACAGGGAGGTACACCCCGTGCTGGGCCTGACAGGTCGTGGGCCAGAATGGGCGCCGTGCCCGTCGTCCCCGCCCCGCTCCGCTCGGCGCCGTCCGCGCCGTCCGTACCGGACACCACGGACCTGCTCGTCGCGCGCACGGTCGCGTGGTTCGACGACGCCGCGCGCGACCTGCCGTGGCGGCGCCCGGACCGCACGCCCTGGGGCGTGCTCGTCAGCGAGGTGATGCTGCAGCAGACGCCGGTGGTCCGGGTCGAGCCGGTGTGGCGGGTCTGGCTGGAGCGGTGGCCGACGCCCGCCGACCTCGCCGCCGCCCCCACGGCCGACGTGCTGCGCGCCTGGGACCGGCTCGGCTACCCCCGCCGCGCGCTGCGCCTGCAGCAGTGCGCGGCCGCGATCGTCGCGCGGCACGACGGCGAGGTCCCCGACGACGAGGAGGCCCTGCGGGCGCTTCCCGGCATCGGCGAGTACACGGCGGCCGCGGTGCGCGCGTTCGCGTTCGGGCGCCGCTCCGTCGTCGTGGACACCAACGTGCGCCGCGTCCTGGCCCGCACGCTGGGGGGCACCGCGCTCGGCGCGCCCTCCCCCACGGCCGCGGAGCGCGGCCTCGCCGCGGGCGTCGTGCCCGACGACGAGGCGACCGCCGCACGCTGGGCGGCCGCGTCGATGGAGTTGGGCGCCGTGGTGTGCACCGCCCGCGCGCCGCGCTGCGGCGCCTGCCCGGTCGCCGACCTGTGCGCCTGGCGCGCGGCCGGCCACCCGCCCGACGCCCACGCGCACCGCCGTCGCACGCAGGCCTGGCACGGCACCGACCGCCAGGTGCGCGGCCGCGTCATGGCCGCGCTGCGTGCCGCCGTCGAGCCCGTGCCGCGCGCCCTGCTCGCCGACTCCGGCCCCGACCAGGGCCAGGTCGACCGCTGTCTCGGCGGGCTGGTCGAGGACGGGCTCGTCGAGCAGGACGACGCCGGCCGGTACCACCTGCCCGCCTAGGTCCGCCGCGGACCCTCGGGCGGGCGGTTCAGAGCTCGAGCAGCATCCGGGTGTTGCCGAGCGTGTTGGGCTTCACCCGCGCCAGGTCCAGGAACTCGGCGACGCCGTCGTCGTGCGAGCGCAGCAGCTCGGCGTACACCTCGGCGTCGACGGGTGTGCCGTCGATCTCGCGGAACCCGTGGGTGCGGAAGAAGCCGACCTCGAACGTCAGGCAGAACACCCGGCGCAGCCCGAGCCGCCGCGCCCTCTCGACGAGGCCCTCGACGATCGCGTGCCCCACGCCGCGGCCGCGCCAGGCCGGGTCTGCGGCGAGGGTGCGCACCTCCGCGAGGTCGTCCCACATGACGTGCAGCGCGCCGCACCCCACGACGCCCCCGTCCACGTCCGCGGCGACGAGGAACTCCTGCACCGCCTCGTAGTAGCCGACCATCTCCTTCGCCAGGAGGATGCGCCGCTCGGCGTACGGCTCCACGAGACGGCGCACCCCACGCATGTCGGCCGGCATCGCGGAGCGGACGGCGAACGACGCGCCGTGGTCCTGGGGCCGGCGGTCCCCGGGCGGTTCCGGAAGCACGCGGTCACTCTACGGTCGGCGCCCCGCCCCGGCGCGGGCGTCCCGGTGCACGGACGTTCACGGTTCCTCCACGAGCGCGGCGGCCGTGACCTCGTCGATCACGAGGTCCGTGACGACGCCGGCCGCGAGCGCCGCCCGCAGCGGCGCCACCTTGTTGGCCCCCGCGACGGCGCACAGCCGGCGCGGGATGCGGCGCAGCTCGGCGGGCACGGGGCCGGTGGCCCGGGCGTTGAGGGAGATGTCGCGGTAGGTGCCGTCGGCGCGCACGAAGACGGTGCAGACGTCGCCCACGACCCCCTCGGCGTCCAGCACGGCCACGTCGTCGGCCTCGAGGTACCCGGCGGAGTACACGTGCGAGGGCACGCCGCCGGTGAGGGCGCCCACGGAGAAGAGGGCGATGTCGGCGCGGCCCTGGACGTCGAGCACGCGGCGCACGGAACGCTCGCGCCACATCGCGGCCTTCGTCTCGGCGAAGTCGAAGAACGCCGGCACGGGGAAGTAGTGGACGGACGCGTCGAAGGCCGTGCCGAACCCGGAGATCAGGTCGCCCGCGTAGCTCATGCCCGAGGTCCGGGTGTTGGCCGCGCCGTTGAGCTGCACGACGGCGGACCCGCGGGTCGGCTTGTGGGGCAGGTGCTCGGTGATCGCGGCGAGCGTGGTGCCCCAGGCCACCCCGAGCACCATGTCGGAGTCGAACCAGCGCGCCAGGAGCCGTGCGGTGGTGATGGACACCTGCTGCAGCCGGTCGTCGTCGGTGGCGGAGTCGGAGACGGGCACCACGTACGCGTCGATGCCGTGCCGCTCGGCGATCTCCTGACCGAGGCCGGGCGCCCGGGACGGGCCGGGCCGCAGCGTGATCTCGACGACGCCGGTGTCCCGCGCGCGCTTGATCAGACGGGAGACGGTGGAGCGGGAGGTGCGCAGGTGCCGCGCGATCGTCTCCATCTTCATGTCCTGCAGGTAGTACATCGTCGCGGCCATCACCACGTCGCGTTCCCGGTAGCTCGCCATGCCACCAGCATGCACCCTTGCACGTTTGTGCACCCAGGTTGCGCGGACGTGCTGGCGGTGCTGACCTGGGAGGGTCGTCGATCGGAAGGAACAACGATGGCCTCCACCCGGCTCACCGCCGAGTCACGCACCCAGGCCCTCGCCGCGCTCAAGGGCTCCCAGACCCCCAGCGGCGAGCTCGACGTGCTCGTCGTCGGCGGCGGGGTCACCGGCGCCGGCATCGCGCTCGACGCCGCCACCCGCGGCCTGTCGACCGCGATCGTCGAGGCGCAGGACTGGGCGTCGGGCACGTCCAGCCGCAGCAGCAAGCTGGTGCACGGCGGGCTGCGCTACCTGCAGATGCTCGACTTCCACCTCGTCAAGGAGGCGCTCACCGAGCGCGACCTCCTGCTCAAGGACATCGCCCCGCACCTCGTCAAGCCCGTGCCGTTCCTGTACCCGCTGGAGCACCGGCTGTGGGAGCGCGCGTACGTCGGCGCCGGCATCGCGCTCTACGACACGCTCGCGTCCCTCGCCCCGGGACGTCGCGCCATGCCGCTGCACCGGCACCTGTCGCGACGCCGGATGTCGACCAAGTTCCCCGACCTCGCGCACGACGCCGCCATCGGCGCCGTGCAGTACTGGGACGCCTCCGTCGACGACGCCCGGCTCGTGTCCACGCTCGTGCGCACCGCCGTCAGCTACGGCGCGCACGCGGCGTCCCGCACCCAGGTCGTGGCGCTCACCAAGGGCGCCACCGGCGCGGTGAACGGCGCCGTCCTCACGGACCTCGAGAGCGGCGAGGAGATCACCGTCCGCGCCCGGCACGTCATCAACGCCACCGGCGTGTGGACCGAGGACACGGAGGCGCTCGCCGGCGACACCGGCGGCCTGCGGGTGCTCGCCTCCAAGGGCGTGCACATCGTCGTCCCGCGCGAGCGCATCAAGGGCACCGTCGGCCTGATCCTGCAGACCGAGAAGTCGGTGCTGTTCGTCATCCCGTGGTCCCGGTACTGGGTGGTCGGCACGACCGACACCCCGTGGACCCAGGACCCGACCCACCCGGTCGCCACCGCGCAGGACATCGACTACATCCTCGACCACGCGAACGCGGTGCTGGCCCACCCCCTGTCGCGCGACGACATCATCGGCACCTACGCCGGCCTGCGCCCGCTGCTGCAGCCCGGCACCAAGGAGGGCACGAGCTCCGCCAAGGTGTCGCGCGAGCACACCGTCGCCAGCCCGGTGCCCGGCCTCACCGTCATCGCCGGCGGCAAGCTCACCACCTACCGCGTGATGGCGAAGGACGCCGTGGACTTCGCCATCGGCCAGCGCGCCGCCGCGCTGCCGTCGATCACGCACCAGATCCCGCTGCTGGGCGCCGTCGGCCTGCAGGCCACGCGCCGCCTCGCCCGCACCTGGGCCGCCAAGTACGGCTGGAAGCCGCAGATGGTCGACCACCTGCTGCACCGGTACGGCTCGTCGCTGCGCCAGCTCGTGGAGCTGTGCGAGCAGGACCCGTCGCTCGCCCGCCCGCTGGAGGGCGCCCCCGCGTACCTGCGCGCCGAGATCCACTTCGGGGTCAGCCACGAGGGCGCGCTGCACCTCGAGGACCTGCTGCTGCACCGCACCCGCCTCGTGTACGAGGTCGCGGACCGCGGCTTGGCCGCACTGCCCGAGATCGCCGACATCGCGGCGCCGCTGCTCGGCTGGGACGACGCGACCAAGCAGGCCGAGATCGACGCCTACACCGCCCGCGCCCAGGCCGAGGACGCGGCGGAGGACGAGCCCGACGACGCCAGCGCGGAGGCCGTACGCCTCCGAGCCGCCGACGTCGCCGCCATGCAGCCCCTGCGGGGCTGATCCGCCCCCGGCCGGACACCCGGCCGGTCTCCCGCAGGGCTCCGCCCGTCGCGGGCTCTCTCCGACCCCGGAGAGGACAACGAGGTCCCTCAAGAGAAAGAGATCCGACGATGGACTCATTGATCATGCAGGCGTTCTGGTCCGAGATCCTCGGGACCGCGACGCTGATCCTGCTCGGTGCCGGAGTGGTCGCCAACGTCATCCTGCCCAGGACCAAGGGCTTTGACGGCGGCTGGCTGCTGATCAACTTCGGGTGGGGCCTCGCGGTCTTCGCGGGCGTCTTCACCGCCTACAAGTCCGGCGCTCACCTCAACCCGGCCGTGACGCTCGGGCTGTACACCGCGGACATGCCGTTCGCCACGCTCACCGGGCCCGAGGGGCGGATCACCGCCACCATCGAGCCGACCGTGAGCAACATGTTCATCTACTTCGCAGCTCAGATGATCGGCGCCATCATCGGTGCCGTGCTCGCGTTCATCGCGTACAAGAAGCACTTCGACCAGGAGGCCCCCGGGGCCACGAAGCTCGCCGTGTTCTCCACGGGCCCGGAGGTGCGCTCCTACACCTGGAACTTCATCACCGAGGTCATCGCGACCTTCGTGCTGGTGTTCTTCGTCGTCGTCTCGGGCAAGACCCCGTCCGGGCTCGGGCCGCTCGCCGTCGCCTTCATCGTGGTCGCGATCGGTGCCAGCCTCGGTGGCCCGACCGGGTACGCCATCAACCCCGCCCGAGACCTCGGGCCCCGCATCGCGCACGCGTTCCTGCCCATCAAGGGCAAGGGGTCCAGCGACTGGGCGTACTCCTGGGTGCCCGTCGCCGGCCCGCTCGTGGGCGGCGTGCTCGCCGGCCTCCTGGGCTCCGTCTACTCCTGAACCACCCCGCCGGGCGGGGCGCACGAACCCAGCAGAGCCCCCCCCCCCCCCCCCCCAACGGAGGGGAAAACCCCCCGTTTGTCCCCGTCTCCCCCCCCGCACAAGGAACAAAA
>NZ_JBHVSQ010000009.1:192188-193960 GCF_042885055.1 Isoptericola sp. NPDC058082
GTCCGTTCCGTCGACGGCTTTGGTGGGGCTTGTTTTTTTTTTGTTCTTGTCTCCTTCCCCCCCAACCCCCCCTTACGGCGTGGGCACCAGCCCCTCCCCGGCACCCGCACCACCCACACCGACGTGAAGGGCAACCCCCATGGCTGACTACGTCCTCGCCATCGACCAGGGCACGACGAGCTCGCGTGCCATCGTCTTCGACCACTCCGGCCGGATCGTCTCCACCGGCCAGCTCGAGCACGACCAGATCTTCCCCAAGGCGGGATGGGTCGAGCACAACGCCGAGCAGATCTGGAGCAACGTGCGCGAGGTCGTCGGGCTGGCGCTCACGCGCGGCAACCTGGCGCACACCGACCTCGCCGCCATCGGCATCACCAACCAGCGCGAGACCGCCGTCGTGTGGGACAAGAACACCGGCAAGCCGGTGTACAACGCGATCGTGTGGCAGGACACCCGCACGCAGGCGATCGTCGACGAGCTCGGCGGCTCCGAGGGCGCCGACAAGTACAAGTCGATCGTCGGCCTGCCGCTGGCGACCTACTTCTCCGGCCCCAAGGTGAAGTGGATCCTCGACAACGTCGAGGGCGCGCGCGAGGCCGCCGAGAAGGGCGACCTCCTGTTCGGCAACACCGACACCTGGGTGCTGTGGAACATGACCGGCGGGCCCGACGGCGGCGTGCACGTCACCGACGTCACCAACGCGTCGCGCACCATGCTCATGGACCTCGACACCCTGAGCTGGCGCGAGGACATCGCCGCGGACATGGGCATCCCGATGTCGATGCTGCCCGAGATCCGCTCCTCCTCCGAGGTGTACGGGCAGGGCCGCCCCCGCGGCCTCGTGCCCGGCGTGCCGATCGCCGGCATCCTCGGCGACCAGCAGGCGGCCACCTTCGGCCAGGCGTGCTTCGAGACCGGCACCGCGAAGAACACCTACGGCACCGGCAACTTCATGCTCCTCAACACGGGCACGGAGAAGGTGCCGAGCAAGAACGGCCTGCTCACCACCGTCTGCTACAAGATCGGCGACGCCCCCCAGGTGTACGCCCTCGAGGGCTCCATCGCCGTCACCGGCTCCCTCATCCAGTGGCTGCGGGACAACCTCGGCATGTTCGAGGACGCCCCCGACGTCGAGTGGCTGGCCCGCAAGGTCGAGGACAACGGCGGCGCCTACTTCGTGCCTGCGTTCTCCGGCCTGTTCGCCCCGTACTGGCGCCCCGACGCCCGCGGCGCGCTCGTGGGGCTCACCCGGTACGTCAACCGCAACCACATCGCCCGCGCGGCGCTCGAGGCCGTGGCGTTCCAGACCCGCGAGGTCGTCGACGCCATGAAGCTCGACTCCGGCGTCGACCTCACCGAGCTCAAGGTCGACGGCGGCATGGTCCAGAACGAGCTGCTCATGCAGTTCCAGGCCGACCAGCTCGGCGTCGACGTCGTGCGGCCCAAGGTCGCCGAGACGACGGCGCTCGGCGCCGCCTACGCCGCCGGCATCGCCGTCGGGTTCTGGAAGGGCGAGGAGGACGTCACCGCGAACTGGGCCGAGGACAAGCGCTGGTCGCCGGCGATGGCCGAGGACGAGCGCGAGCGCCTCTACCGGTCCTGGAAGAAGGCCGTGACGAAGACCTTCGACTGGGTCGACGCCGACGTGCAGTAGTCCGTAGACCGAAACCTCGGTGCTGGCGCTGAGGGGACGGCATCGCTTCGCCCGGACGCGTTCACGGGCGCCAGGGCGCCCTCCACTTCGGGAGGGATACGTCCGGGCGAAGCGATGC
>NZ_JBHVSQ010000010.1:0-181340 GCF_042885055.1 Isoptericola sp. NPDC058082
CCCTCGCGAGGGGGTGGGAGAGTAGGACGCCGCCGGACACCCATTCACGAAAGGCCCACCCCACACCGGGGTGGGCCTTTCGCATACCCCCGAACCCCCACCTGGCAGCCCGAGGATCTCCCGCCCTGACGGCCACGGGGTTCTGCCGGTCCGCCTCGCGGCGTGCCTACCGCGCCTCGACGGACCGGGCGATGCCCGCTCCCGCGCCGACGGTGTTCCCGTGTCGGCCCTGGCGTGGGCCGGCGGCCTGCCCCGATGGTCGGGCGCGGACGACGGCGGCGGCACCTTGAAGACCACCGACCCCACTACTCCGTGTCCGTCGCGTCCGCGCCTCACTGGCCGCCTGCACGGCGCGCGGCGGCATCCGGGACGCGGTCTGCTGGTCGGGTCCGTGGCGGGTGAGGGTGTGGCGTGGTGGCATGGATCGCGGGGAAGACCGCGCGGTGCGCGGGGATCGACGGGGCATGCGATCGTGCCTGAGCCGGTGCCCGAGGGGTGCCGTGTCCGTGCCTGCCGTCACATCCGGTGAGGGCCGTGCACTCGCTCTTCGAGCAGCGTGGCGTGGGAGAATACCGCTCGTGTCGGCGTCGGAAAGGAAGATCGTGAGCGATTCAGAGCGGGACGGAAACAGGGGCGGTGCGGGGGGTCGCGCATCGTCGTCCCGTGACGGCTCACGCGATCGAGCTCGTGACGGTGGTCGCGGCTCGTCTTCGTCGTCGGGGGCGTCGGGCCGCGGCGATCGCCCGCAGCGCGCGGGTGGTCCGGGCGCGCGCCAGGGCGGGGCACGGCCGGCGGGTGGTGGCTCCTCCCGCGACGGGCAGGGGGCGCCCGGCGGTCGTGGACGCGAGTACCGGGAGAACCGCGCGGGTGGTGCGGAGCGCCGGGGGCGTGCCGACGGCCCGTCGCGCGGCGACCGGGAGCGCACCGGCCGGCGGCCGGAGGACGGCCGTGGGTCGGGCGGCGACGCCCGGGGCTCGCGCGACCGCCGTGACGGCGGTGCGCGGGAGTGGCGCGACGACCGCCCCGGCCGGGGCCGCGACCTGAGCCGCGACGGCTACGGCCGACGGGAGGACCGCGGCGGGGCCGCGAACCGTACGGACAGGCGAGACTCTCGGGACCGGGACACCGCCCGCGAGGAGCGTCCTCGTTCGGCACGTCGGCCGGGCGGGCACGACGCTCGCGGTGCCGGTGAGGACCGGGCGCGCCAGGGGCGCCGGCCCGATGAGCGCGAGGCTCGCGACGCGCGTGGCTCGGGCGAGCGCACCGGACGCCGTCCGGACTCGGGGTACGGCCGCACCCGCGACACCCGCGACGACCGCCCTCGCGGCCCGCGTCGCGACCGCGACGACGACCGTCGCCCCGCGCGCGGGGACCGGGACGGCAGCGGACGTCCGGACTACCGCTCCGGCGGACGACCGGACGGTGGAGGGCGCGGCCGCTCGGACGGCCAGGGGCGCGCGGCGGGTCCGGGACGACCCGCACGGCCCGCGGCGGGTGCGGAGCGGCGCCCCCGCGTCGTGGAGCCGGAGATCGCCGACGACGCGTCGATGGGTCAGCTCAGCCGCGACGTCCGCGGCCGCCTGCGCGGGCTGACCAAGGAGAACGCCGAGCGCATCGGCCTGCACCTCGTGATGGCGGGGCGGCTCCTCGAGGTCGACCCCGAGCGCGCGTACGAGCACACACAGGCAGCGGTGCGTCGCGGCGGCCGGGTGGACGTCGTCCGGGAGGCTGCGGGCATCGCGGCGTACCGGACCGGGCGCTTCGCCGAGGCGCTGCGGGAGCTTCGCACGGTGCGACGTCTCAACGGCTCCTCCGAGCACCTGCCGCTGATGGCGGACGCGGAGCGTGGCCTCGGGCGCCCCGAGCGCGCGCTCGCCCTCGCCTCGAGCGAGGAGGCGCGCACGCTCGACGCCGAGGGGCGCACCGAGCTCGCCATCGTCGCGAGCGGAGCACGCAGCGACCTCGGGGAGCACGACGCCGCGCTCGCCGTGCTCGACCGGATCCCCGCTGCCGAGCGGCGCGGCGACCTCGGGCTCCGGGTGCTCCAGGCCCGCGCGGCGGCTCTGGAAGCGGCCGGCCGCGAGGAGGAGGCGGCACGGCTCTTGGCGGGGGTCGACCCGGCCGAGCTCGCGCGCGCCTCCGGCGTGCCGGAGCAGTCCGACGACGTCGTCGTCTACGACACGTACGACGAGGATGCCGTCGACGCGGACGACGCGGACGACGCGGATGACGCGGACGACGCGGCCGCGGACCCCGGCGACGCGGACGACGCGGCCGCGGACCCCGGCGACGCGGACGACGCGGTTGCCGTCGGCGTGGACGACGACGGCGAGAGGGCTGAGGCCGAGGACGCTGCGGGGTCCGACGTCGCCGGGTCCGACACCGACCGGACGGAGCAGGCGAAGGAGCCCGGGACGGACGCGGGCCAGGCATGACGGCGTCCCTGTCGGGCAGCACGGGCCCCCTCGCAGCGGCGCACGACCTGGCCCTGGTCGACCTCGACGGTGTCGCCTACAAGGGTCACCTGCCCATCCCGCACGCGGCCGAGAGCCTGACGGCGGCACGGGCCGCAGGGCTGCGGCTGGTCTTCGTGACGAACAACGCGTCGCGCGAGCCCGAGGAGGTGGCAGGCCAGCTCACCGGGCTGGACATCCCGACCGACGCGGACGAGGTCATGACGGCGGCCCAGGCGTGCGCGGCGCTGCTGCGCACGCGACTGGACCCCGGCGCCCGCGTGCTCGTCGTCGGCGGGGCGGGCCTGAGGACGGCGGTCGCCGGAGCGGGCCTGACGGTCGTCGACTCCGCCGACGACGCCCCCGACGCCGTCGCCCAGGGCTACGCGACGGGCCTGGCCTGGAGCGACCTCGCCGAGGCGGCCTATGCGGTCGCCGGCGGTGCCTGGCACGTGGCGAGCAACCTCGACCTGTCGCTCCCGACGGCGCGGGGCTTCGCTCCCGGCAACGGGGCGCTCGTCGGGGCGGTCGTGGCCGCCACCGGGGTCGAGCCGGACAGCGCGGGCAAGCCGTCACCCACGATGTACCGCCTGGCGGTCGACCGGGCGGGCGCGGAACGCCCGCTGGTGATCGGGGACCGCCTCGACACCGACCTCGCGGGTGCCCGCGCCGGCGGCATTCCCGGCCTGCACGTGCTGACGGGTGTGTCCACGGCGCGCGACGCCGTGCTCGCGGAGCCCGGCCTGCGCCCGGACTTCGTCGGCGCCGACCTGCGCGCCCTGCTCGAGCCGCACCCCCTCCCGGAGCGATCCACCGACGGCTGGTGGACGTGCGAGGGCCGCGCGGCACGGGTGGTGGACGGGGCGTTGGAGCTCGATCGTCGGGGCCCGCAGGGGATCGACGTCGTCCGCGCGGCCTGCGCTGCCGCGTGGGACGCCGCGGACCGAGGCGCCCCGGCGGCGGCGTCGACCGTTCCGGAGCTGCGCGCCTGACCGCGCGGTCGCGGGGCCCGGGGCACGCCCCGCCGTCGTGCCGCCGCCCGGTGGGCGCGGGCGGCGGAGGACATCTCGGGAACGGTCGCGACGGACCTGGTCGCGGGCTGTGCGTCGTGCGCTCGACGCCCGCGCCAGCAGGTAGCGTGGACCCGGACCTCGGACGGCGGCACATCCCGCGCGACCAGCCGCCCCTCGGACCGGCGGTCCGCGTGCACCCGCCCGGGTGCCGGCGACGAGACCACGACCGTGAGCGGCAGGGAGGGACCATGACGCAGGACCAGCCGACGACCGGAGCCGTGCCCGCCGACCCGACGGCCGACCGCGCCACCGCACCCGCTGCCGAAGCTCCCGCCGCGGCCCGGCCGACCCCTCGGCCTCCCCGCGCCCCCGGCGCCGATACCGGCCCGCGGACCGGTGTCGACGAGCTCGAGGGCCTGGACGACCTCCCCGTCGCCGAGCACGTGGAGCGGTTCGCCGCGGTGCACGACGCGCTGCGCGCACGGCTCGACGGCGCACCGGACGCCGGGCAGGACGACGGCCCGGCGGCAGGGCCACGGCGTTGACGGCGGTGGCACGCACGGACGTCCGGATGGACGCGGAGCTCGTCCGCCGCGGCCTGGCCCGGTCGCGCCGGCAGGCGGTCGAGCTGATCGACGCGGGCCGGGTACGGCTGGGCGACCGCGTGGTCACGAAACCCTCCGCGCCCGTGCCCGACGGCGCGTCCGTCACGGTGCTCCCGGACCCCGAGGACCAGGCGTACGCGTCGCGCGCCGGCGGCAAGCTGGCCGGGGCGCTCGACGCGCTCGCGGACGACCCCGCCGGGCAGGAGCTGCTGCGGGCGGTCGACGGCGGATGGTGCCTGGACGTCGGCGCGTCGACCGGCGGTTTCACGGACGTGCTGCTGCGCCGGGGCGCGCGGCACGTGGTGGCCCTCGACGTCGGGCACGACCAGCTCGTGCCGTCGCTGCGGGCCGACCCCCGGGTCACGGTCGTCGAGGGGTTCAACCTGCGCGACCTCACGCCGTCCGACCTGGAGCGCGCCCCCGACGTCGTGGTGGGCGACCTGTCCTTCATCTCCCTCACGCTCGTGCTGGGCCCGCTCGCCGCCGTGCTCTCCCCGGAGGGGCACGCCCTGCTGCTGGTCAAGCCGCAGTTCGAGGTCGGCCGCGAGCGGCTCGGCAGCGGTGGCGTCGTCCGCGACCCGGCCCTGCACGCCGAGGCGGTGCTCGCCGTCGTGCGGGCCGCGGCGGATCACGGCCTGCGCGCGTGCGCGGTGGTGCCGAGCCCGCTGCCGGGGCCCAGCGGCAACCGCGAGTACTTCTGCTGGTTCCGCCCCGACGGCGAGGCCGCGGCGGCGGCCGCCGACACGGCCGAGCACGCCGTGGTGGCCGCCGTCGCCTGGCAGCCGGGCGCCCCCGACGCGCCGTCGTCCGTCCCGCCCGTCCTGCCCATCGGAGGAGCACAGTGAGCCGCCGAGTCCTCATCGTCACCCACGGGGGCCGCCCGGAGGCCGTGGCGGCGCTGTCCGAGGCCGTGCGCGAGCTCACCGAGGCGGGCTTCGAGGTCGCCCTGCACGACGACGACCTCGCCGAGTCGTTCGGCGACCACATGGCCGCGGCGCGCGCCCGGGAGGGCGTCACGGACTCCGAGGCCGTCATGGTGCTCGGCGGCGACGGCACCATCCTGCGTGCCGCCGAGCTGACGCACGGCACCGGGGTCCCGCTCCTGGGGGTCAACCTGGGGCACGTCGGCTTCCTCGCCGAGAGCGAGCGCGACGACCTGCGCCACGCGGTGCGGCGGCTGGCCGCCCGCGACTACGAGGTCGAGGAGCGCGCCGTCGTCGACGTCGCCGTGCACCTGCCGGGGGAGGAGACCCCCCGGACCGGGTGGGCGCTCAACGAGGCGACCGTGGAGAAGGCGCGGCGCGAGCGCATGGTCGAGGTCGGCATCGCCGTCGACGGTCGCCCGCTCTCGTCGTTCGGCTGCGACGGCGTGGTGATGTCCACGGCGACCGGCTCGACGGCGCACGCGTTCTCGGCGGGCGGGCCGGTGATGTGGCCCGAGGTGGACGGCGTGCTGCTGGTCCCGCTGTCGGCGCACGCGCTGTTCGCGCGCCCCCTGGTGATCGGCCCCCGCTCGACGTACACGGTCAAGGTGCTCGAGCGCAGCCCGGTCCCGGCGGTGCTGACCTGCGACGGCCGGCGGCGCATCGACCTGCCGGTCGGGTCGTGGGTGGAGGTGCGGCGGGGCGCGCTGCCGCTGCGGTTCGCGCGGCTCTCGCCCGCGCCGTTCACCGACCGGCTGGTGTCCAAGTTCTCGCTGCCGGTCGTCGGATGGCGCGAGCTGGCGGCCCAGCGCCCGGACCATCGGGCGCCGGCGCCCGGGCCGGGCGACGACGAGAAGCTCGACGAGCACGACAAGGAGGCGTGAGGTGCTCGAGGAGATCGCGATCGAGAACCTGGGCGTGATCCGCGCCGCCCGGGTGCCCCTGGCCGACGGGCTGACCGTCATCACGGGCGAGACGGGCGCGGGCAAGACGATGGTGCTCACCGGGCTGGGCCTGCTCATGGGCGGCAAGGCCGACCCCGCCGCCGTCCGACCCGGCGCGGACGGCGCCGTCGTCGAGGGCCGGCTCCGCGTCGCCGCGCACCCGGGCGTCGCCGCGCGGGTCGACGAGGCGGGCGGCGAGGTCGACGACGACGGGACCGTCGTGGTGCTCCGCACGGTCGCGGCGGCAGGCCGCTCCCGCGCCCACCTCGGCGGGCGTGGCGTGCCGCAGGCCGTGCTCGCCGAGATCGCGGACGAGCTCGTGACCGTGCACGGCCAGGCCGACCAGCTGCGGCTGCGCACGGCGGCCAAGCAGCGCGAGGCGCTGGACACCTTCGCCGGCCCCGACCACCAGGACGACCTCGACACCTACCGGGCGGCGTGGTCCGAGCGTGCCGGGCTCCTGGCGGAGATCGACGACCTCACCGCGCGGGCCGCCGAGCGCGCCCGGGAGGCGGAGCTGCTGCGGCTCGGCCTGGCCGAGGTGGAGCGCGTGGACCCGCAGCCGGGGGAGGACGCCGAGCTGACCGCACTCGTGGGGCGGCTGGGCAACGCGGAGCAGCTGCGCGTCGCGGCCCAGGAGGCGCACGACGCCGTCGCCGGCGACGACGTGGAGACGGCCGGCAGCGCGGTGGAGGCGGTCGAGCGGGCGCGGCGGGCGCTGGAGGCCGCGGCCCCGGACGACCCGACGCTCGGTGGCCACGCGACCCGGATCGCCGAGGCGGGGTACCTCCTCGCCGACGTCGCGACCGAGCTGTCGTCGTACGTGAACGACCTGCAGGCGGACCCGGCGGGCCTCGAGACCGCGCACGCGCGGCTCGCCGCGCTCACGACGCTCACCCGGAGCTACGGCGAGACCATCGACGACGTGCTGCGGTGGGCGAGCGACGCCGGGCTGCGCCTGCTCGACCTCGACGACGGCGGCGAGCGGCTCGCCGGGATGCGCGAGCGCACGGCCGAGCTGGACGCCGAGCTCGCCGGCGCGGCGGAGCGGCTGACGACGGGCCGCCGCAAGGCCGCGGAGGCGCTCTCGGACGCGGTGACGCAGGAGCTGTCCGGGCTGGCCATGAAGGGTGCGCGGCTCGTCGTCGACGTCGCGCCCGCCGACGAGCCCGGGCCCTGGGGCGCCGACCAGGTCGCGTTCCTGCTCGAGCCGCACCCCGGTGCGCCCGCCCGCCCGCTGGGCAAGGGCGCGTCCGGCGGCGAGCTGTCCCGGGTGATGCTGGCCGTCGAGGTGGCGCTCGCCACCGCGCGCGTGGAGGCGGGCGCGGGATCGGGCCGGGCCACGACGCCCCTGCCGACGTTCGTCTTCGACGAGGTCGACGCCGGCGTCGGCGGTCGCGCGGCGGTCGAGGTGGGGCGGCGCCTGGCGGTGCTCGCGCGCAGCACGCAGGTCGTCGTCGTGACGCACCTCGCCCAGGTGGCCGCGTTCGCGGACTCGCACCTGGTGGTGACGAAGTCCACCCCCGAGGGCGGCGGGGCCGCGGCGGACGACGGCGCCGACCCGGGGGCCGGCATCACGGTGACGGGCGTGCGCGAGGTCACGGACGACGCCCGGGTCCGCGAGCTGGCGCGGATGCTTTCGGGGCAGGAGGAGTCCGCGACCGCCCGTCAGCACGCGGTCGAGCTCCTGGAGTCCTCCACCGTGGGACGATAGGGGCGATGAGAATGATCCTGCGCAAGTCCGAGCGTGCGCCCGACGCCGGCGACGAGAACACCGACGTGACAGGGCCGGCCCGGGTCGGATCGCGGACCAAGGACCTCACGAAGCGTCTGCACGCCGGTGACGTGGCCGTCATCGACCACGTGGACATCGACCGGGTCGCGGCGGACGCGCTGGTGGCGGTCAGCCCGGCGGCGGTGCTCAACGCCGCCCGCTCGACGTCGGGCCGGTACCCGAACGCGGGGCCGGGCATCCTCGTCGACGCCGGCATCACCCTGGTCGACGACCTGGGCCCCGCCGTGATGGCGCTGCCCGAGGGCGCCGCGGTGCGGATCGACGGCGGCACCGTGGTCGTCGACGGCACCACCGTGGCGGAGGGCGTGCGCCAGTCCCCGGAGACCGTCGCGGCCGACATGGTCGCGGCGCGCGAGGGGCTGTCGGAGGAGATCGAGAACTTCGCCGAGAACACGATGACGTACCTGCGTCGCGAGCGGGACCTCCTGCTCGACGGCGTCGGCGTGCCGGACGTGCGGACGAAGTTCGACGGCCGGCACGTGCTGATCGTCGTGCGCGGCTACCACTATCGCGAGGACCTGGCGATGCTGCGGTCCTACATCACGGAGAACCGGCCGGTGCTGGTCGGTGTCGACGGCGGTGCCGACGCGATCATCGACGCGGGCTGGAAGCCGGACATGATCGTCGGCGACATGGACTCGGTGTCCGACCGTGCGCTGTCGTCGGGGGCGGAGATCGTGGTGCACGCGTACCGCGACGGCAACTCGCCCGGGCTGGACCGCGTGCAGGCGCTCGGCGTCGAGCCCGTGGTGTTCCCCGCGACGGGGACCAGCGAGGACATCGCCATGCTCCTCGCCGACGACAAGGGGGCCGAGCTGATCGTCGCGGTCGGCACGCACGCGACGCTGGTCGAGTTCCTCGACAAGGGGCGGGCGGGCATGGCCAGCACCTTCCTCACCCGGTTGCGCGTGGGCGGCAAGCTCGTCGACGCCAAGGGTGTGTCCCGGCTGTACCGCACCCGGATCTCGAACCTGCAGCTCACGCTGCTGTCCCTGGCGGGCGTGGCCGCCGTCGTCGCGGCGCTGTGGTCCACCGCCGCGGGGCAGACGCTCTTCGGGCTGATCGGTGCCCGGATCGACGACCTCGTCTCCTGGGTGGGTAGCCTCTTCGGCGGGTGACGCTGCTGCGCGCCCCCCTGGCATCCCGCCCGACCTGACCCGACCGCCCCGACCTGACCGCCCCGACCTGACAAGGAACCTCTGCCGACCGTGATCGACTTCAGGTATCACCTCGTCTCGCTGATCTCCGTCTTCCTCGCCCTCGCGGTGGGCATCATCCTGGGTGCCGGCCCGCTCCAGGGCACGCTCGGGGACCAGCTCACCGAGCAGGTGGACGCGCTGCGCACCGAGCGCAACACGCTGCGCGAGGAGCTCGGGCAGGCGCAGACCACGGCGCAGGACCAGCGGCGCTTCATCGAGACCGCAGGCGACCAGCTGGTCGCCGGGTCGCTCGCGGGGATGAACGTCGCCGTCGTCGAGGTGGACGAGGTGAGCGACGCGAGCCGGAAGGCCGTGCTGGACCAGCTGGAGGCGGCGGACGGCACGGTCGTCGCGCAGGAGCGGCTGGCCGCGTCGTGGACGTCGGCCGACGAGCTGACCATGCGGGAGACGGTCGCGGACGGGCTGCGCGAGAAGCTGCCCGCCGAGGCGGTCGAGGGAGTGATCGACGAGGACTCCGGCCCGGCCGAGCTGCTCGCGGCGTCCCTCACCGTGGCGCTCACCGACGCCGCTCCGGCGGGCGCGGGCCCGTCCTCGTTCAGCGAGGCCGCCCTCGAGCAGCAGCACCTCCTGGAGCAGGTGGGCCTCGTGGAGCAGGTGGCCGAGCCGAGCGCGCCGGCGGACGCGATCCTGCTGCTGTCGGGCGGCGCCACGGTGGCCGACGAGGAGGAGCAGACGCAGGACGCCGACCCGGAGCAGACGGGGATGGGCGCGCTCGCCGCGCTCGCGGGGACGTCCGCGGAGATCGCGGGGACCTCGGTGGTCGCCGGGCCGACGACGCAGGACGGGGACCTGATCGCCACGATCCGCGCCGACGACCGGCTCAGGGATCTGGTGAGCACGGTCAGCGGGGTGGAGCAGACGACGGGGCAGATCGTCGTGCCGCTCGCGATCGCGGCCCAGGACGCCGGCGCCGTCGACCAGTACGGCTTCGAGGAGGGCGCGTCCGTCCTCCCGCCGGTGGTCGAGCAGGGTGAGACGCAGGGGAACGGCTGATGGCGGGCGGTACCGGCATCGGCGCGCTGCTGCGCGGCGCGGCCGTCGCGGCGGCGGGCACGGCGCTCGCCCGGCGCGCGCTCGAGACCGACCCGCCCGGCGGCGCCGCGCGCTGGACCCGCACCAACCACCGCGGGGAACCGGTGAGCATGCTCGAGGGCCCGGCCGTCGCGGCCGGGCTCGTCGCGGGGACCCTCGCGGCGGGCGGCGGACGGGCGCGGACCGGGGCCGCGCTCGCGACCGCCGGTGCGGCCGCGTTCGGGCTCGTCGACGACCTCGCCGAGGACACCAGCACCCGCGTCAAGGGCCTCCGCGGCCACCTGGGCGCGCTCGCCGAGGGGCGCCTCACGACGGGCGGGCTCAAGGTGCTCGGCATCGGCGCGACGGCGCTCGCCGGCGCGGCGGTCGGCACCCGTCGTCGCCCCGGCGGGAGCGCGGCAGGTCACCTGCTGGACGTCGCGGTGAACGGCGCCCTGGTGGCCGGGACGGCCAACCTGCTCAACCTCCTCGACCTGCGTCCCGGCCGGGCGCTCAAGGCGTCCGCGGCCCTGAGCCTGCCCGTGGCGGGCGGCGCGGCCGGCGCGGGGACCGGCGTCGTCCTCGGGGCGGCCGCCGTCGCGGCGCCGGGTGACCTCGCCGAGCGCGACATGCTCGGCGACGGCGGCGCGAACGCGCTCGGCGCGCTGGTCGGTGCGCAGTGGGCGTTCGGCGCCCCGCGCGGGGTGCGCCTCGCCGCGCTGGCGTCGGTCGTCGGGCTCACCCTCGCGTCCGAGCGCGTGAGCTTCTCCGCCGTCATCCAGCGCACGCCGTGGCTGCGTGCCGCGGACGGGTGGGGTCGCCGCCCGGCGGCGACGCCGGACCGGCCGCAGGACCCGGCGCGGGAACCCGCCGCGGGGGAGTGAACCCATGACGTCGCGCCCGGGCGGGCTGCGGGCGGCGACCCAGACGCTCGCCGGCGCCGCCGTCATGATCACCGTCGTGACGGTGGCGAGCCGGCTGGTCGGGTTCGCCCGGTCGTTGGTGCTGTCGTGGGCGGTGGGCACCGAAGGCGTCGGCCCGGCGTACAGCGCGGCCAACCTGCTGCCGAACGTGCTGTTCGAGGTGGCCGCGGGCGGCGCCCTCGCGGGCGCCGTCGTGCCGCTGCTCGCCGGGCCGATCGCGCGGCGCTCCGCACGGGAGACCTCCGGGGTGGCCTCGGCGCTGCTCGGGTGGACCCTCGCGGTCCTCGTGCCGCTCGGCGCCCTGCTCGCGATCCTGGCCGGGCCGATCGCGACGCTGCTCATGGCGGCCAAGCACCCCGAGCTCGTCGACGTCACCGCCACGTTCGTGCGGACGTTCGCGCTCCAGGTGCCCCTGTACGGGCTCGCGGTGGTGCTCGGCGGCATCCTGCAGGCCCACAAGCGGTTCTTCTGGCAGGCGTTCGCCCCGCTGCTGTCCAGCGTCGCCGTCATCGTCGTGTACCTCGTGTTCGTCTCGATGGCGGGCGGGAACCGGGACGACATCGAGGCGATCTCCACCTCCGCGATCGGCTGGCTGGGCTGGGGCACGACGGCGGGCGTCGCCGTGCTCGCGCTGCCCCTCGTGCTGCCGGTGCGGCGGACGGGGACGCGGCTGCGCCCCACGCTGCGGTTTCCGGGCGGCGAGGGTACCCGCGCCCGCAACCTCGCGCTGGCGGGCGTCGGCGCCCTCGTGGCGCAGCAGCTGTCCGTGCTCGCCGTGATGGGCGCGGCCCTGCAGTTCGGGCCGTCGCAGACCTTCCCCACGTACACGTTCGCCCAGCAGGTGTACCTGCTGCCCTACGCCGTGCTGGCGTTCCCGCTCGCGACGAGCGCGTTCCCGCGCCTCGCCGAGCACGTGGCGCACGGTCGCCACGACCGGTTCCGGGGGCTGCTCGCCACGACCACCCGCACGCTGCTCGTGGTGTCCGGGCTGGGCGCGGGCGCGCTGGTCGCCGCGTCGCAGGCCGTGGAGGCGGTGTTCGCGCGCATCGCGAGCGGGTCGGTCGCGGGGCTCGGCGACGCCGTCGCGTGGATGGCGCCGGGGATCGTCGGGTTCGCGCTGATCCTGCACCTGTCGCGGGCGCTGTACGCGATCGACCACCAACGGGTGGCGGTGGTCGTCACGGCGGCCGGGTGGCTGGTCGTGGCCGTGGCGGCGTTCGCGCTGCCCGCCGCGACGGGCGTCCGGGACCAGGCGGGGGTGCTCGCCCAGCTCGGGCTGGCCACGGCGGTGGGCATGACCGTCGCCGGGGCGGGCCTGCTCGCGGCCGTGGGCCGGTACGCCGGGCGCGAGGCGCTGCGGGGCGTCCCGCGGACCCTCGTCGTGCTCGTCGTCGCGACCGGGCTCGGGGCGTGGGCGGGGTCGCTGGTGTCGGGCGCGCTGCTCCCGGCGGACGCCGCGATCCTCCCGGCGCTGGGCGTCGGGGTGCTCGCCGCCGTGGTCGGGGGCGTCGTCGTCGTGGGCGGCTTCCTGCTGGCCGACCGGTCCGCCGTGACGGGGATCGTGCGGCGTCGCGGCCCCGCGCCGTCGGACGAGCCGGCCGAACCGGCCGACCGACCCGCGGAGTGACCAGACACACCGCGGGGCCCGCGTGCCGCCGTCCGACCCGCTGTTAGGATGGAGTTCCGTGGCCGACACCGCGAACAGACTCCAGCCCCGCTCCTCCAGCCGTACGGGTGCCACGCACCAGACGCGGCACATCTTCGTGACGGGCGGTGTGGCCTCGTCTCTCGGCAAGGGACTCACCGCCTCCTCGCTCGGGCGCCTGCTGCGCTCGCGGGGCCTGCGGGTCACGATGCAGAAGCTCGACCCGTACCTCAACGTGGACCCGGGCACGATGAACCCGTTCCAGCACGGCGAGGTCTTCGTCACCGAGGACGGTGCCGAGACCGACCTCGACATCGGTCACTACGAGCGGTTCCTCGACGTGGAGCTGCCGGCCTCCTCGAACGTCACCACCGGTCAGGTCTACTCCCGCGTGATCGCCAAGGAGCGCCGCGGCGAGTACCTCGGCGACACCGTCCAGGTGATCCCGCACATCACGGACGAGATCAAGTCGCGCATGCGTGACCAGGCGGGCCCCGACGTCGACGTGATCATCACCGAGATCGGCGGCACCGTCGGCGACATCGAGTCCCAGCCGTTCCTCGAGGCCGCGCGCCAGGTGCGGCACGAGCTCGGCCGTGACGACTGCTTCTTCCTGCACGTCTCGCTCGTGCCGTACATCGGCCCGTCGGGCGAGCTGAAGACCAAGCCGACCCAGCACTCGGTGGCCGCCCTGCGCTCCATCGGCATCCAGCCCGACGCGATCGTGCTGCGGGCCGACCGCGTGGTCCCGGAGTCGATCAAGCGCAAGATCGCGCTCATGTGCGACGTCGACAACGAGGCCGTCGTCAACGCGGTCGACGCGCCGAGCATCTACGACATCCCGCGCGTGCTGCACGCCGAGGGCCTGGACGCCTACGTCGTGCGCCGCCTCGACCTGCCCTTCCACGACGTCGACTGGGACGGCTGGAGCCAGCTCCTGGAGCGCGTGCACGAGCCGGAGCACAACGTCGAGATCGCGCTCGTCGGCAAGTACATCGACCTTCCCGACGCGTACCTGTCGGTGACCGAGGCGCTGCGCGCCGGCGGCTTCGACAACGACGCGAAGGTGGGCGTCCGGTGGGTGGCCGCCGACGACTGCCAGACCCCCGAGGGCGCGCAGGAGGCGCTGGAGGGCGTCGACGCGGTGCTGGTGCCCGGCGGGTTCGGCGTGCGCGGCATCGACGGCAAGGTCGGTGCCCTGCGCTGGGCGCGCGAGAACCTCGTGCCGACGCTGGGCATCTGCCTGGGCCTGCAGTCGATGGTCATCGAGTACGCGCGCAACGTGCTCGGTCTCGAGGACGCCTCGTCGACCGAGTTCGACCCGAACAGCACGCACCCCGTCATCGCGACGATGGCCGAGCAGCTGGCGATCGTGGGCGGCGACGGCGACCTGGGCGGCACCATGCGCCTCGGGGCGTACGACGCCCACCTCGGAGCGGGTTCGGTCGTCGCCAAGGCGTACGGCAGCGAGCGGGTGTCGGAGCGCCACCGCCACCGGTACGAGGTCAACAACGCGTACCGCGCCCAGCTCGAGGAGGCCGGCCTGGTGTTCTCGGGCACGTCCCCCGACGCGCAGCTCGTGGAGTTCGTGGAGCTGCCCGCGGACGTGCACCCGTACTACGTGAGCACCCAGGCGCACCCGGAGTTCAAGTCGCGCCCGACCCGCTCGCACCCGCTCTTCTCCGGGCTGGTCGCGGCGGCGCTCGAGCGCCAGGGCGCGTGACGGCGCCCGACGGCGCACCGGGGGCCGGCCCGTCTGTCGTGGACGAGCCTTTCCCGCGGCCGGTGCTGCGGCACGAGGTGCTGCAGCACGGCCGCATCGTCGACCTGGTGCGCGACGACGTCGACCTCGGCGCCGCGGGCACGGTGACCCGGGAGTACGTGGTGCACCCGGGCGCGGTCGCGGTCGTCGCGCTCGACGACGCCGACCGGGTCCTGCTGCTGCGGCAGTACCGTCACCCGGTGCGGGCGCGGATGTGGGAGGTCCCGGCCGGGCTCCTCGACGTCGACGGCGAGCCCCCGGCGGAGGCGGCCGCCCGCGAGCTCGCGGAGGAGACCGACACCACCGCGGCGCGGTGGCACGTGCTCGCCGACTTCGCGTCGTCGCCCGGCAGCAGCGACGAGGCGGTGCGCGTCTTCCTCGCCCGCGGCCTCGGCCGGGTGCCCGACGCCGACCGGCACACGCGCACGGGCGAGGAGTCCGAGATCGAGCTCCGGTGGGTGCCGCTGGACGAGGCGGTCGCCCGGGTGCTCGACGGCAGCCTGCACAACCCGTCGGCCGTGGTGGGCGTCCTCGCCGCGGCGACGAGCCGTGCGGGCGGGTGGGCGTCGCTGCGGCCGGCGGACGCCCCCTGGCCCTCGCGGCGGGGCGCGTGAGCGGCCGGTAGGCTCCACAGGCGTGCGTGACGCCCTCGACCCCGCTGCCGCTCCCGACGACGCGCCGGCGGGCGCGCCCGGGGTGCGGGTCCTCGGCCCGGTCCGGGTCGCGGGTCCGGACGGAGCCGAGCGCGCTCCCCGCGGGGCCCGTGCCGCGGCGCTGGTCGCGCTCCTGGCCCTCGCCGGGCACCGGGGCGTCTCCTCCGGCGCCCTCGTCGACCGGCTGTGGCAGGAGTCGCTTCCCGGCGACCCGCGGGCCGCGCTCCAGAACCTCGTCTCGCGGCTGCGTGCGGTCGCCGGCCGCGGTGTCGTGCGCGCGACCGAGACCGGCTACGCCCTGGGCGTCACCTCCGACCTGGACCGGGTGCGCGACGGGCTGACCCGGGCGCGCCGCGAGGTCGTCTCGGGGGACCCGGCGGTCGCCCAGGCGACCGCGGAGGACGCCCTGCGCCTGTGGGCCGGCACGCCCGGCGGCGACCTCGAGGGCGGCGAGTTCGCCGACGTCGCGCGCGAGCTGGCGACCGTCGCGCAGCGCTGGCGCGACGAGCTCCGTCTGGTGCGTCGTGACGCGGCCGAGGCCGCGGGCCAGCACGCCGTCGTCGCCGAGGCCGCCGGGGCGGACGTCGCCGCGGACCCCACGGACGAGGACGCCGCCCGCGCGCTCATGGGGGCCCTGGGCGGGCTCGGCCGGCCGGCGGAGGCGCTGCGCGTCTTCACCCGCCTGCGGTCGGTCCTGGTGCGCGAGCTGGGCAGCGAGCCCGGCCCCGCCACCGTCGCGCTCTACGAACGCCTCGCCGCCGACGTCGCCGGGGACGGCACGCCGGCGGTGCCGTCCCCGGCCCCGCCCTCGGCCGTGCCGACCGGCGCGGGGGGAGCGGCCGCGGCGCCCGCCCGTGCGCCCGCCGGGACGGCCCGCGGCCTCCGGCGCTACCCGACGCCCCTGCTGGGACGCGAGGCCGATGTCGCCGCCGTCCGCGACGCCCTCGGGACGGCGCGGCTCGTCACGGTCCTGGGGCCGGGCGGGCTGGGCAAGACGCGGCTCGCGCAGGAGCTGGCGCGCCGCGCGGTCGACGACACGGGCCTCGTGGTCGTCGTCGAGCTGGTCGGCGTGCGCTCCGACGACGACGTCGTCCTGGCGCTCGCCGACGCGCTGGGCGTGGCGCCCGGCTCGAGTACCCTGCGCCTGGCCGACCGGCTCCAGGCCGGCGACCTGGCGAGCCAGGTCGCCGCGCGGCTGCGCGACGCCGACGCGCTCGTCGTCCTGGACAACTGCGAGCACGTCGTGGAGGGGGCCGCCCGGTGGGCCGGCACGCTGCTGGACGTCTCGCCGCGGCTGCGGGTGCTGGCCACCAGCCGGACGCCGCTGCTGCTGGAGGAGGAGTCGACGTACGCGCCCGCGCCGCTCGGTGCCGACCCGGACGGCGAGGACGGCGGCCCCGCGGTGCGGCTGTTCGTCGAGCGGGCCCGCGCGGTGCGCCCTGACGCGCTGCTGGACCGCGCGGCGGTCGCGCGCCTGTGCGACCGCCTGGACGGCCTTCCGCTGGCCATCGAGCTGGCGGCCGCGCGCGTGCGGACCCTCAGCGTCGCCGAGGTCGAGGCGCGGCTCGACGAGCGGTTCGCCCTGCTCCGGGTGCGCGACCGCTCGGTGCCCGACCGGCACCGCACGCTCGAAGCCGTGCTCGACTGGAGCTGGAACCTGCTCACGGCCGGGCAGCAGGCGCTGTGGCGGCGTGCCGCGACGCTCCCCGACGGCTTCTCCGCGGAGGCGGCGCGCGCCCTGCTGCCCGGCGTGCCCGGGTGGCAGGTGGACGACGACGTCACGGCGCTGGAGCTGCAGTCCCTGGTGCGCGTCGAGGAGGCCGACGGCGCCACCCGGTACCGGATGGTCGAGACCGTGCGGGAGTTCGGGCTGCTGCGGCTCGCCGCGGCGGGGGAGGAGGCGGCCGCCGACGCGGCCGTGCTCGCGTGGTCGCTGACGGTGTCCCGGCGGTGCGCCTCCCGGATGCTGAGCCCGCGCCAGCGCGACGCCGTCGCGGAGCTCGGCCGGGAGCAGGAGAACCTGTTGTTCGCGGTGCGGCGCGCGATGGAGCTGGGCCGGCCCGACGCCGTGGTGCACGGCTTCGTCGGCCTGCTCGGCACCTGGGCCGTGCGCGGCGCGGAGGAGCGCGTCATCGGTCTGGTGCCCGGGGTGCTGCACTCCCTCGAGGGGTGGGCGGTGCCCGAGGAGCATGCGGACGCCACGGCGATCGCGCTCGAGGCGATCGCGGCGGCGTCGGTCTTCGGCGTCCCCGGCGAGGCGGCGCGCCCGCTGGCGCGCCTGCGGCGGTTGCTGCGTACGAGCGGGTCGGTGGGGTCGCGCACGCGAGGGCTCGCGGACCTCGTCCTGGCCAGGACCCCCGAGGACGTGCAGGTCGTGCTCACCCGGCTCCAGGGGTCGGACGACGGGTACACCGCCCTGCTGGGGCACATGTTCGAGGCGCAGCAGCGGGAGAACGACGGCGAGATCGCGCGGGCCGTCGAGCTCGCGCGGGCGGCGCACGACGTCGCGCGCGGGATCGACGACGCCGCGGCGTCGGCCATGACGGCGATGGTCCTCGCGTCGTTCCTCGCGGAACGGGGCGAGTCGGCCGAGGCGGTCCGCTGGGTCGCCGCCGCGAAGCAGGGCGTGATCGCGATCGGGGCGGAGGAGATGCAGTGGCAGGTCCGCTGGATCGAGCTCGGCGCCGCGCTCACCCTCGGTGATCTCGGCTCGGCCGAGGCCGTCGTCGCGTCGATGGTCCCCACCGTCGAGGGCGCGCACGGCGGGCGGGAGGCCCAGGCCCGCGGCGTCGTCGAGCTC
This sequence comes from Isoptericola sp. NPDC058082, assembly GCF_042885055.1. Lineage (NCBI taxonomy): Bacteria > Bacillati > Actinomycetota > Actinomycetes > Micrococcales > Promicromonosporaceae > Isoptericola > Isoptericola sp. NPDC058082. The sequence goes on from NZ_JBHVSQ010000010.1 coordinate 17,748, forward strand.
GGTCGCGGCGAGCTGGCGTGGGCACGCGGCGACCGCACGGCGGCGCTCGCGCACCTCGCGCGGTCGCTGGAGACGTTCGGCGCGGGACAGCCGGAGGGGGACGCCGCGCCGTGGTTCCTCCTGCTGGCGTCGGCCACTCTGGTCCGGCGGGTGCAGGCGGGGGCCGACGAGGCCGGCCTCGCGCGCCGGATCGTCGACGTGGGTCGGAAGGTGCGCGGCGGCGGGCGCGGCTTCGTCGACCGGCCCGTGCTGGCGACGTCGTCGGTCGGCGTCGCGTACTGGGCTTGCCTCGTCCCCGCGGGGTCGGGCGACCTGGACCCCGGGCGGGTGACGGAGGGCGTCGAGCTGCTGACGATCGCCGGCCTGCTGGGGGCGCGTCAGGACCTGCCCGCCCTGCGGCTCGACGCGCTGCGTGCGGAGGTGGTCGACGCCCTCGCCGCGCACGGCGCGGACGTCGTGCGCGCGGGGGAGCGGCGGGCCGAGGCCCTCGACCGCGGCGACCTGGTGGCGCGCGCGGACGAGCTCCTGGTCCGCCTCGTGGGGGAGGCGGACCAGGAGCTCGGGCACCACGGGCCGGATCAGGCCTTCTTCATGTAGCTCCGCACGGCGAGCGGGGCGAACACCGCCACGACGACGGCGCAGCTCAGCAGCGCGATGCCGACCTGGCCGGTCACGCTGCCGGTGCTGGCGAGGTCGCGCACCGCCGTCACCAGGTGCGACACGGGGTTGACGTTGACGAAGCCCTGCAGCCAGCCGGGCATCGTGTCCACCGGGACGAACGCGTTGGACAGGAACGTCAGCGGGAAGAGCACCAGGAACGAGATGCCCTGGACGGACGACGCGGAGCGGCCGATGACGCCGAAGAACGCGAAGATCCAGCTCAGGGACCACGCGCAGACGATGACCAGCAGGCCGGCGAGCAGCACGCCGCCGACGCCACCGCCCGGTCGCCAGCCCATCACGAGGCCCATGACGATGGTCAGCGTCGTGGCGATGAGGTAGCGGACGAGGTCCGCGACCAGGGCACCGGCGAGCGGGGCGATGCGGGCGATGGGCAAGGACTTGAACCGGTCGAACACGCCCTTGTCCATGTCCTCGCGCAGCTGGGTGCCGGTGACGGCGGAGGCCGTGATGACGGTCTGCACGAGGATGCCGGGGATGATGACCGGCAGGTAGGCCGCGATGCTGCCGGAGATCGCCCCGCCGAAGATGTACGTGAACATCAGGGTGAAGATGATCGGCTGCACCGTGACGTCGATGAGCTGCTCGGGCGTGCGGCGGATCTTGATGAGGCCGCGGCGCGCCATGGCGAGGGAGTCGGACACGGCCTGACCGACGGTGACGCGGTTGCGCAGGGTGCGGTCGGCTCCGGGGACGATGCGTCCGCCGTGGACCTGGGCCGGCGCGGTGGTGAGGGTGGTCATGCGGAGATCTCCTCGAGCTCGGGGGAGCCGGCGGCGGCGCTCGCGGACCGGTCCGTCGCGGACTGGTCGGTGGCGTCGTGGCCGGTCAGGGTCAGGAACACCTCGTCGAGGGTCGGCTTGTCCATCGACAGGCCGTCGAGGTCGATGCCGGCGCCGCGCAGGCGGACCAGCAGGTCGGTCACGCGGGCCGGGTCGGCGACGGGCACGGTGAGGCGTCGGGCCTCGGGGGAGACCGTCGCCGCGACGCCGAGCACCTCCTGCACCGCCGCCTGGGCGGCGGGGGCGTCGTCGGGGCGCACGAGAGCGAGCTGGAGGGACTGCTGCCCGACCGACGACTTGAGCTCGTCGGCGGTGCCCTCGGCGACCACGCGGCCGCGGTCGATCACGGCGATGCGGTCGGCGAGCTGGTCCGCCTCGTCGAGGTACTGCGTGGTGAGCAGCACGGTCGAGCCCGTCGCGACGAGGCGGCGGATGGTGTCCCACATCTGGGCGCGGGTGCGCGGGTCGAGGCCCGTGGTGGGCTCGTCCAGGAAGAGCAGCGGGGGCTGCGCGATGAGGCTGGCGGCCAGGTCGAGGCGGCGCCGCATGCCGCCGGAGAAGTTCTTCAGCGGGCGCGCGGCGGCGTCGGTGAGGCTGAACTCCTCGAGCAGGTCGCGGGTGCGGCGCGTCGCGGCGGAGCCCTTGAGCCCGTTGAGCCGGCAGAACAGCAGGAGGTTCTCGGTGGCGCTGAGCGTCTCGTCGACGGACGCGTACTGCCCCGTGACGCCGATGAGCTGTCGCACGACGAATGGCTCGCGCGACACGTCGTGGCCGAAGACGGACGCCCGGCCGGCGTCGGGCCGCAGGAGCGTCGCGAGCATGCGGATCGTGGTGGTCTTCCCGGCGCCGTTCGGGCCGAGGACCCCGTAGACCGTGCCGGTGGCGACCTCGAGGTCGACCCCGTCCACGGCGCGGTTGTCGCCGAAGGTCTTGACGAGGCCCTCGGCCTCGATCGCGGTGGTGGTCATGGCACCACCGTGCGGGGTGCCGCTCCCAGCGTGCTGTCACGGCGCTGTCACGCGCTCGCACGCCTGCCGTCGGCGACCTACGGCACCTGCCAGGGCAGCGCGGCCACCCGGCGCCGGATCTCCTCCACGGGCCTCGTCGCGTCCGGGAGGTCCACCCCGTCGACCGAGGCGACGGCGACGATGCCGATCGAGTTGACGAGGAACGCCCCCGCGAAGCGGCCCAGGTCGTCGACGTGCACGGCGGCGGTCCGGGACGGCGTCGTCTCCTCGACCAGGGCGAGTCCGGTGCCGCGCAGGTGCGGGGCGTCGGGCCAGGTCACCTCGCCCGCCGGCCCGAGGAGGCCGACGTTGGCGATCGTCGACTCCGCGACGGCGCCGTCCGGGGCGACGAGCAGCGCGTCGTCGTAGCCCTCGCGCCCCACCTGCCGCGCCCACTGGGCCTGCGCGAAGCCGCCCAGGTGCTTGAGGTGCGCGAACGGGCGCAGGTACGGCACGGAGCGCAGGCGCTGGGGAAGGGCCGGGGGAAGGCGAGGCTCGCCCACCTGCACGGCGACGTGCTCCGGGTCGCGCAGCACGACGCGGACCGAGGCGTCGTCCTGACCGGCGAGGGCGTGCCGGAGGAGCCCGCGGACGCGGTCGCCGTCGAGCCCCTGCCCGAAGATCTCGCGGTGCGCGGCGTCGAGCCGCGCGAGGTGGTGGCTCAGTCCCTGCACGCCGCCGCCGCGCACCTGCATGGCGGTGAAGTGGCCGTCGGTGGACACGACCTGCTCGGCCGTCGCGGGGCGGCCGTCGACCTCGATGTGCACGGCGCCACGGTAGCGCGGCGGCCCGGGGACGCCGGGCGTCAGGACCGGGTGCGCAGCCGCAGGACGGCGTTCGCGGTGGCCCAGGCGAGGCAGCCGGCACCCACGAGGTGGAAGCCGACGAGCAGCTCGGGCAGGCCGGTGAAGTACTGCACGTAGCCGATGAGACCCTGCGCCAGGGTGACGGCGAGCAGCAGCCACGCGCCCTTGCGGGCCGCGGCGACGCGCGGGCCGGCGGCCGCGCGGTGCAGCAGCACCAGCAGCACGACGAGCGAGACGAGGAACAGCCACACGGACTCGGAGTGCGCCCGGGTCATGGTCAGCGGGTCGAGCGCCAGCCGGTACCCGACCGTGTCGTCCCCCGAGTGCGGACCGGAGCCCGTGACGAGCACGCCCAGCGTGACGACCGGGATGAGCAGCAGGCCGAGCAGGGAGCCGACCGTCGCGACGCCGCGGCCCGCGACGCGCTGCGGGGGGCCGTCGCCCTCGCCGTGCCGGTGCAGCAGGTACGCGCTGAACCACACGAGCGCCACGGAGACGCCGAAGTGCAGGGAGACCCAGCCCGGGTGCAGGTGCAGCAGCACCACGATGCCCCCGATGACCGCCTGGGTGAGCACGCCCGCCAGGGGCACGATGCCGAGGGCGCGGTAGGACTCCGACCGGCGGCGGTCCGTCCAGACCAGGAGCAGCACCATGACGCCGATGACGCTCAGCACGCCGGTCATGGTCCGGTTGCCGAACTCGACGAACGAGTGGATCGAGGACGCCTCGTGGAACACGGGGGTGAAGTGCCCCGGCTCGCACATGGGCCAGGTGGAGCAGCCGAGCCCGGAGTCGGTGAGCCGCACCGCGCCGCCCGTGCCGATGACGAGGATCTGCCCGATGACGTTCGCCAGCAGCACGCCGCGGGTCCAGGGGCGGAACCGGGCGAGGCGGTCGGGGCGGTCGGTCCGGTCGGGCGTGGCGCCCGCGCCCGCCTCGGGGGCGGGCGCGGCGGGGCTCGGCGAGGTCACGGGTCCACGCTATCCCTCGGTCCGGGCCCCTCGGGCGGCGACGGCCGCCCCGCGATGTGACGTTGGCCCGGTCGGGTCAGCGTCCGGTCACTGCCACCGGAAGAAGCGGGCCGCGGCCCATCCGAGCAGCGCGGTCCAGGCGGCGAGCACCACGAGGGCGAGCGCGGGGACGCCGGTGCCGAGCAGAGCGCCGCGCATCGCCTCGCCGAGCGCCCCCGAGGGCAGGAACGTCGCGAGGTGCTCGAGCGCGCCGGGGAGCTGCTCCGGCGGCACCAGCAGCCCGCCGCCCACGACGAGGAGGACGAGGACGAGGTTGGCGAGCGCCAGCACGCCCTCCGCGCGCAGCGTGCCGGCCAGCAGGAGCGCCAGCGCGGTGAAGCACGCCGTGCCGAGCAGCCCGACGCCCACGGCCGCCAGGATCCCGCCCGCCGCGGGCTGCCAGCCCAGCGCGAGCGCGACCGCGCCGATCACCACGACCTGCACCACCTCGACCGCCAGGACGCCGAGCAGCTTGCCGGCGAGGAGCCCGCCGCGGCCGAGGGGCGTCGTCGCCAGCAGCCGCAGCACGCCGTTACGACGGTCGAACGCGGTGGCGATGGCCTGCGAGGTGAACGCCGTCGAGACGCAGGCGAGCGCGAGGACGCCCGGCGTCACGAAGTCGATGCGGGCCAGGCCGCCGGTGTCGATCTCGACGACGCTGGTCCGCGTCAGGCCGAGGAGCACCATGACCGGGAGCACGATCGTGACGAGCAGCTGCTCCCCGTTGCGCAGCACGGCCCGGGTCTCGAAGCCTGCCTGCGAGAGCACGCGCCGCCAGGCGGGAGCCGCGACGGCGGGGGCAGGGCCGGTGGTGGTGGTCATCGCAGGTGCCGTCCCGTCAGGTCGAGGAAGACGTCCTCGAGCGTGCGCCGGCCCACGGTGAGCCGGCTCGCGAGGACGTCGTGGTCGGCGAGCCACGCGGTGAGGGCGGCCAGGGTGCGCGGCCCGACGGGACCGGCGACGACGTACGAGCCGGGCTGCGGCTCGGTCACCGCCCAGGGCCCCCGCTCGCCGACCGAGCCGGACGACGAGCCGGACGACGAGCCGGACGACGTGTCGAGCGTGGCGTCGAGGGCGCCCACGACGGCGGCCGGGTCCAGCCCCGCGACGGCGTCGAACCGGAGCGTGCGGTCGTCCTGCGCGTCGGGGGAGAGGAGCTCGGGCACGCTGCCGCTCGCGATGACGCGGCCGTGGTCGACGACGTGCACGCGGTCGGCGAGGTCCTCGGCCTCGTCCATGAGGTGCGTCGTGAGGACGACGGCGGTGCCCCCGTCGCGCAGCTCCCGCACGAGGTCCCAGACGGCGTGCCGGCTCTGGGGGTCCATGCCCGCGCTCGGCTCGTCGAGGAAGACCACCTCGGGCCGTCCGACGACCGCCGCCGCGAGGGACAGCCGCTGGCGCTGACCGCCGGACAGCCGACGCACCGTGGTCCGGGCGAACGAGCCGAGGCCGAGGCGCTCGCCGAGCTCTCCGAGGTCCCGCGGCGCCGCGTACATGGAGGCGACGTGGCGCAGGACCTCGCCGGCGCGGGCGCCGGTGGGCAGGCCGCCGTCCTGGAGCATGACGCCGACGCGGGGGCGCAGCGCGCGCGCGTCGGCCACCGGGTCGAGGCCGAGCACGCGCACGGAGCCGCCGTCGGGGTAGCGCAGCCCCTCGCAGCACTCGACGGTCGTGGTCTTGCCCGCGCCGTTCGGGCCGAGCACGGCCGTGACCGCTCCGGCGTCGGCGACGAGGTCCAGGCCTGCGACGACGTCGCGCCCGTCGTAGCGTTTGACCAGGCCCCGCACGCGGACGGCGGCCCCGGCGACGGGGTCGACGGAGCCGGCGCGCAGGTCCTCGGCAGAGTGCGCGGACGGCGTGACGCCGTCCGCGCCCGATGGCGCGATCGAGGTGGGCACCGGAAGATTCTACGGACGTCGCCCGGCCGGGTGGCGCACGCTCGTACGACTCGAGGAGCAGGACGGACATGACCTTCTACGCGTTCACGCCGCCCCAGGACGTCGCCGCGCTGGCGCGGCGGCTCTGGTACTGGCCGGTGGTGCGGGGCGTGCTCGCGCTGCTGTTCGGCCTGCTGGCGATCTTCCTGCCGGACAAGACACCGACGGTGCTGGTCCAGGTCTTCGGGGTGTTCGTGCTGGTCGACGGCCTGGTGAGCATCGTGGACGGGATCCGCCGGCGCGGGACGTCCGCGGGCTCGGTCAACACGGGCATCGGGATCGTGGCGCTGGTCTTCGGCGCGCTCCTGCTGCTCCTGCCCAAGGTGTTCCTCGGCGTCGTGCTGATCCTCGTGGCCATCTGGGCCCTGATCTTCGGCCTCCTGCAGCTCTTCGTCGTGCCGGCCATGCGGCGGCGCGGCGGGGCGTCGTGGGTGTGGAACCTGCTCGCCGGCCTGCTGCTGGTGGCGCTCGCGGTGGTGTGCTTCGCCAACCCGCCGAAGGCGATCGTGGGCCTGTCGATCGTGATCGGTGTGTTCGCGGTGGTCATCGGGATCGTGATGGTCGCCCTCGGGATCAAGCTGCGCCAGCTCGGCCGGCAGGGGCCCGGCGGGGGCGCGGGCGGCCGCCCGGGCGAGGTCATCGAGGGGCGCATCGTCACCGACGAGTGACGTTCGCGACACCGGGGCTCCTGGGGACCCCGGTGAGGCTTGCCTTGCTTGACATCCTGGATTACGCAACAAGGATGTTCCCTATATCGACGTCGTTCCCGGTGGTCGAGGTCTGCAGTGGGAGACCCGCCCCCGGGTGGTCCACGAGCCGGATGGGGGGATGAGCGCATGCCGACGAGCACGACCGCCCGCACGCCCGCGCGCCGTGCCCCCGTCGCCCCGGTGATCCTCGACGGCGTCCCCGAGACCGACGGCACCACCCGCCGTCGCGTCCTGGAGCTCGTCGCCGGCGAGGGCCCCGTGACGGCGGGAGAGCTCGCCGACCGTCTCGGCCTCACCTCGGCCGCCGTCCGCCGCCACCTCGCCTGCCTCGAGGAGGACGGCACGATCGCGGTGCACGCCGGACCGTCGTCGGGCCGCAGGGGCCGCCCCGCCCGCCGCTACGTCGTCAGCGCGCGCGGCCAGTCCGACCTCGCCGGCGGGTACTCCGAGCTCGCGGCGCAGGTCATGCGCTACCTGCGCGAGACCGGGGGCACGGACGCGGTCGCGCAGTTCGCCGCCGACCGGTACGACGCCGTCGTCGCGCGGTACGCGCCCCGCCTCACGGCCACCGACCCGCAGGAGCGTGCGGCCCAGCTCGCCGACCTGCTCTCGGCCGACGGCTACGCCGCCTCGGTCCGCCCGGTGAGCGGCCCGCTGCTGCCCACCGTCCAGCTGTGCCAGGGCCACTGCCCGGTGCAGCACGTCGCCGAGGAGTTCGGTGAGCTGTGCGAGGCCGAGGCCCGTGCGTTCTCGGAGCTGCTCGGCACGCACGTCCAGCGACTGGCCACGATCGCGGGCGGCGCGCACGCGTGCGTCACGAACGTGCCGATCGTCTCCACACCGACGTCCCCCCAGAACCTCCCCACCCCGGCCCACCGCACCCGCGGCACGCAGGAAGGAACACGATGAGCGCTCCCACCCAGGACGCCGCCCAGGCGGCTTTGGCACAGGGCACCGAGAAGCGGTCCGATGACGAGATCATCGACTCGATCGGCGCGTACCAGTTCGGCTGGCGCGACAGCGACGCCGCCGGCGAGGCCGCCACGCGCGGTCTGAACGAGGACGTCGTCAAGAACATCTCGGCGCTGAAGGACGAGCCCGAGTGGATGGCGAAGTTCCGTCTCAAGGCGCTGCGGCTGTTCGGGAAGAAGCCGATGCCCAACTGGGGCGCCGACCTCACGGGGATCGACTTCGACCGGATCAAGTACTTCGTGCGCTCCACGGAGAAGCAGGCCGCCAGCTGGGAGGACCTGCCCGAGGACATCAAGGAGACCTACGACAAGCTCGGCATCCCCGAGGCGGAGAAGCAGCGCCTCGTGGCCGGCGTCGCCGCGCAGTACGAGTCCGAGGTCGTCTACCACCAGATCAACGAGGAGCTCGAGAAGCAGGGTGTCATCTTCCTCGACACCGATACCGCGCTGCGCGAGCACCCCGAGCTGTTCCAGGAGTACTTCGGCACCGTCATCCCGGCGGGCGACAACAAGTTCGCCGCGCTGAACTCTGCCGTGTGGTCGGGCGGCTCGTTCGTCTACGTGCCGCCGGGCGTGCACGTCGAGATCCCGCTGCAGGCCTACTTCCGCATCAACACGGAGAACATGGGCCAGTTCGAGCGGACGCTGATCATCGCGGACGAGGGCTCCTACGTGCACTACGTCGAGGGCTGCACCGCGCCGATCTACTCGAGCGACTCGCTGCACTCCGCGGTCGTCGAGATCGTCGTGAAGAAGAACGCCCGCGTGCGGTACACGACCATCCAGAACTGGTCGAACAACGTGTACAACCTGGTGACCAAGCGCGCCACGGCCGCCGAGGGCGCCACCATGGAGTGGGTCGACGGCAACATCGGCTCCAAGGTGACCATGAAGTACCCGGCGATCTACCTGCTGGGCGAGCACGCCCGCGGCGAGACCCTGTCGATCGCCTTCGCGGGCGAGGGCCAGCACCAGGACGCCGGCTGCAAGATGGTGCACGCCGCGCCCCGCACGTCGTCGTCGATCGTGTCGAAGTCCGTCGCCCGTGGCGGCGGCCGCACGTCGTACCGCGGCCTGGTGCAGGTGCTCGAGGGTGCCAAGCACTCCGCGTCGACCGTGCTGTGCGACGCGCTGCTCGTCGACCAGATCTCCCGGTCCGACACCTACCCGTACGTCGACGTCCGCGAGGACGACGTGTCCATGGGGCACGAGGCGACGGTCTCGCGGGTGAGCGAGGACCAGCTGTTCTACCTCATGTCCCGAGGCATGGAGGAGACCGAGGCGATGGCCATGATCGTGCGCGGGTTCGTCGAGCCCATCGCGCGCGAGCTGCCCATGGAGTACGCGCTCGAGCTCAACCGCCTCATCGAGCTGCAGATGGAAGGGTCCGTCGGCTGATGGCCATCACTACCGATCACTCCCGCGCCGTGGCCGACGGCGCCCACTCCCACGGGGTCGTCCCGGCGGGCTCGCGCGCCGAGCGCAAGACGTCGTTCGACCTCGCCGACATCCCCGTGCCCACCGGGCGCGAGGAGGAGTGGCGGTTCTCGCCGGTCGCGCGGCTCCAGCCGCTGTTCGGCGACGACCTCGGCGCCGGCGGCGTCCTCACGGGCGTCGTCGAGACGCCGGAGGCCAAGGTCGAGATCGTCGGCAAGGACGACCCGCGCCTGGGCACGGCCGGCAAGCCGGGCGACCGCACCGCCGTCACCGCGTGGAACGCTGCGACCGAGGCGACCGTCATCACCCTGCCCGCGGAGGCCGTCGCCACCGACGTCACCTCCGTGCGGGTCGAGGGCGCGACCAAGGACGCGACCGCGCAGCACCTGCTGGTGCACGCGGAGCACCACGCCGAGGGCGTCGTCGTCATCGACCACCGCGGCGAGGCCGTCCTCAACCAGACGGTCGAGATCGTCGTGGACGAGGGCGCTCACCTCACCGTCGTCAGCGTGCAGGACTGGGCCGACGGCGCCGTGCACGCCTCGAGCCACCGTGCCCGCATCGGCCGCGACGCGAAGCTCAAGCACGTCGTCGTCACCTTCGGCGGCGACGTCGTGCGCATCACGCCCGACGCAACGTTCACCGGCGAGGGGGGCGAGGTCGAGATGGTCGGCCTGTACTTCGCCGACGCCGAGCAGCACCAGGAGCACCGCCTCTTCGTGGACCACGCCGTGCCGCGCTGCAAGTCGCGCGTCACCTACAAGGGCGCCCTCCAGGGCGCCGGCGCCCACGTGGTGTGGGTCGGGGACGTGCTGATCCAGGCCGAGGCCGAGGGCACCGACACGTACGAGCTCAACCGCAACCTGGTCCTCACCGACGGCGCCCGCGCCGACTCGGTGCCCAACCTGGAGATCGAGACCGGCGAGATCGAGGGCGCGGGGCACGCGTCGGCGACCGGCCGGTTCGACGACGAGCAGCTCTTCTACCTCATGGCCCGCGGCATCCCCGAGGTCGACGCCCGTCGCCTCGTGGTGCGCGGCTTCTTCGCGGAGCTGATCGACCAGATCGGCGTCCCGTCGGTCGAGGAGCGCCTGCTCGCGTCGATCGAGGCCGAGCTGGAGAAGTCGATGAGCGCCATCACCGGCGTCGCGGCGACGCCGGCGACGGGCGAGTGACGTCCCGATGACCTCCCAGCTGGCCTGCATGGCCGACGACCTCGCCCCCGAGGAGGCCATGCTCGTGGAGCTCGACGGCGCGGACGGGGCCCCGGTCCCGGTCGCCGTCGTCCGCGACGCCGACGGCGACTGGCACGCCCTCTCGGACATCTGCTCGCACGGACAGGTCTCCCTGTCCGACGGGGAGGTCGAGGGCTGCCTGGTCGAGTGCTGGCTGCACGGCTCGCAGTTCGACCTGCGCACCGGCAAGCCGGTCCAGCTCCCCGCGACGCAGCCCGTGCCGGTGTACCCGGTGACCGTGGACGGCGACCGCATCCTCGTGGACGTCGACGAGCGGCTCGCCGTCGCGTCCTGACCTGCCTCAGACTTTCGCAACACAGACCTGGAGACACGAAGCATGCCCACCCTGGAGATCCGCGACCTGCACGTCAGCGTCGAGACCAAGGAAGGCGCCAAGCCGATCCTGCGCGGCGTCGACCTCACCATCAACTCGGGCGAGACGCACGCCATCATGGGGCCGAACGGCTCCGGCAAGTCGACCCTCGCCTCCGCCCTCGCCGGCCACCCGAAGTACACGGTGACCTCGGGCACGGTCACGCTCGACGGCGAGGACCTCCTCGCGATGACCGTCGACGAGCGCGCCCGCGCCGGCCTGTTCCTCGCCATGCAGTACCCGGTCGAGGTGCCGGGCGTGTCGGTGGCGAACTTCCTGCGCACCGCCAAGACCGCCATCGACGGCGAGGCGCCCGCCCTGCGCACGTGGGGCAAGGAGGTCAAGGGTGCGATGGAGAACCTCCGCATCGACTCGACCTTCGCCGAGCGCTCCGTCAACGAGGGCTTCTCCGGCGGTGAGAAGAAGCGCCACGAGATCCTGCAGATGGAGCTCTTCAAGCCGCACTTCGCGATCCTCGACGAGACCGACTCCGGCCTCGACGTCGACGCGCTGCGCGTCGTGTCGGAGGGCGTGAACCGCGCCAAGTCGAACACCGACGTCGGCGTCCTGCTCATCACGCACTACACGCGCATCCTGCGCTACATCAAGCCGGACTTCGTGCACGTCTTCGTCGACGGCAAGATCGCCGAGGAGGGCGGCCCCGAGCTCGCGGAGCAGCTCGAGGAGAACGGCTACGACAAGTACGTCGGCACCGGCGCGACGATGGCCTGACCTCCTCGTCGAGAGGATTCGACCAGGAGCCGTCACCAGGAGGACAGCATGACCACCACCGACACCGTGCGCCCGTCGCTCACCGCGGCGGAGCTCGCCGCCGTGCGCGCGGACTTCCCGCTGCTCGGGCGCACGGTGCGGGGTGGCCAGCCGCTCGTCTACCTGGACTCCGCCGCGACGTCGCAGAAGCCGAACGTCGTGCTCGAGGCCGAGGTCGACTTCTACGAGCAGCGCAACGCGGCCGTGCACCGGGGCGCGCACCAGCTCGCGGAGGAGGCGACCGAGGCGTTCGAGGACGCCCGGTCGGCCGTCGCCGCCTTCGTCGGTGCGGACACCGACGAGATCGTCTGGGCGTCCGGCGCGACAGCGGCGCTCAACCTCGTCGCCTACGCGTTCTCGAACGCGACGGCCGGGCGCGGGGGCGCCGCCGCCGAGCGGTTCCGGCTCGCCCCGGGCGACGAGATCGTCGTCACCGAGGCGGAGCACCACGCCAACCTCGTGCCGTGGCAGGAGCTGTGCGCCCGCACGGGCGCCGTCCTGCGCTGGTTCGGGGTCGACGACGACGGGCGGATCGACCTGTCCGACGTCGCGAGCGTGATCACCGGGCGCACCCGCGTGGTGGCGTTCGGCCACGTGTCGAACGTGACCGGCGCGATCGCCCCTGTGGCCGAGCTGGTCGCCGCAGCCAAGAAGGTCGGGGCGCTCACGGTGCTCGACGCGTGCCAGTCCGTGCCGCACCTGCCCGTGGACCTGCACGCCCTGGACGTCGACCTCGCGGCGTTCAGCGCGCACAAGATGCTCGGCCCCACCGGCGTCGGTGCGCTGTACGGGCGCCGGGAGCTGCTCGAGGCCATGCCCCCGGTGACCACCGGCGGGTCGATGGTCGAGGTCGTCACCATGGCCGAGACCACCTACGCCCCGCCGCCGCAGCGGTTCGAGGCGGGCACGCAGATGGTCGCCCAGGCCGTCGGCATGGGCGTGGCCGCGCAGTGGCTGGACGAGCTCGGCATGGACCGTGTCGCCGAGCACGAGCGCGAGCTCGCGGCCGAGCTGGTGCGCATCGGCGAGATCCCGGGCGTGCGGATCGTCGGTCCGGCCGACGCGCGCGACCGTCTCGCCGTCGTGTCGTTCGTCGTCGACGGCGTGCACGCGCACGACGTCGGGCAGGTGCTCGACGACAAGGGCATCGCCGTCCGCGTCGGGCACCACTGCGCGCAGCCGCTGCACCGCCGGTTCGGTGTGGCCGCGACGGCGCGCGCGTCGGCCTCCGTGTACACCACGGCCGAGGAGATCGCCGCGTTCCGGGAAGCATTGGCGGGCGTGCGCGCGTTCTTCGGTGTGGACTGACGTAGGCGGAGAGGACAGCAGTGAGCTCGCTCGAGCAGATGTACCAGCAGGTGATCCTGGACCACGCGAAGCGCCCGCACGGGCGGGGTCTCGTGGACGCGCCCGCCGACCACCGGTCGGGGCAGTCGCACCAGGTGAACCCGACCTGCGGCGACGAGATCACGCTGCGCGTGGACGTCGACGGCTCCACCGTGTCGGGCGTGTCCTGGGAGGGACAGGGCTGCTCCATCTCGCAGGCGTCCGCCTCCGTGATGACCGAGCTCGTCACCGGGCACGACCTGGCCGACGTCGCGCGCCTGGACGCCGTCTTCCACGACCTCATGGCCTCGCGGGGCAAGGGCCTGGACGACGAGGACGCCCTGGACGCCCTCGGCGACGCGAGCGCGTTCACCGGCGTCTCGCAGTACCCCGCCCGCATCAAGTGCGCGCTGCTCGGCTGGGCAGCGCTCAAGGATTCGCTGGCGCGCAGCGGCGCGCTGGGCTGAAGCCGACCTGAACCTGAGAGGACACGATGACCGAGAACACGACCGACGCGGCCGCCCCGCCCGTCGCCGAGCCGGCCGCGGCCCCCACGCCCACCACGGCGGCGGACGTCGAGGAGGCCCTGCGCGACGTCATCGACCCCGAGCTGGGCATCAACGTCGTCGACCTGGGGCTCGTCTACGGCATCCAGGTGGACCAGAACAACATGTCCACGATCGACATGACGCTCACGTCGGCGGCCTGCCCGCTCACGGACGTCATCGAGGACCAGGCCGGCACCGCGCTCGAGGGGCTGGTCGACGGCTTCCGCATCAACTGGGTCTGGATGCCGCCGTGGGGACCGGAGAAGATCACCGACGAGGGCCGCGAGCAGCTGCGGATGCTGGGCTTCAACGTCTGAGAGACAGTCGGCGACGTCGGATCGAAGGTCTCGTCCCTCTCGGGGCGAGGCCTTCGTCGTCCTCCCGGGGTCGCGACATCGGCTCGACCGGTCGTGACGGGCGGCACCGCGGGCCGGGCTCGCCCGGGGTCAGACGGTGAAGCCGGCGGGGAAGGGGTCCGTCGGATCGAGCACGAACCGCGCCGAGCCGGTCACCCAGGCCCGGCCGGTGATGGCCGGCACGATCGCCGGGTAGCCGGCGACGGTCGTCTCCTCGACGACGCGGCCGGTGAACTCGGTGCCGATGAACGACTCGTTGACGAAGGCCTGGCCGCGCTGGAGCCGCCCGCGGGCGTGGTGCACGGCCATCAGGGCGCTCGTCCCGGTGCCGCCGGGGGACCGGTCGAGCCAGCCGGGGTGGTTGATCAGCGCGTGCCGGGCGCGCGCCGCGTCGGATCCCGGAGCCAGGAACACGGTGTGCTCGCAGCCGGAGTAGCCCGTCTCCGGGTGCACGGGCCGGGCCTGGTCGTTCACGGCAGCCATGACGGCGCGACCGGCGACGATCAGCTCGTCGACGCGGTCCCGCGCGAACGGGATGCCGAGCGACTCGGCGTCGACGAAGGCGTAGTAGTTGCCTCCGAACGCGATGTCGCACAGGACCTCGCCGTACCCCGGGACGTCGAGACGCCGGTCGAGCTCGTGGGCGTACGACGGCACGTTGACGATCGTGACGTCCTCCGCACGTCCGTCGCGCACCCGCACCTCGGCGGTGATCAGACCGATGGGGGCGTCCAGCCGGATCGTCGTGACAGGTTCGACGACGGGCACCATCCCGGTCTCGACGAGCACGGTCGCCACGGCGATCGTTCCCGCCCCGCACATCGGCAGCACTCCCGTGACCTCGATGAACAGCACGCCCCAGTCCGCGTCGGGGCGGGTGGGCGGCTGCAGGACCGCCCCGGACATCCAGCCGTGGCCGCGTGGTTCGCACATCAGGTAGGTGCGCAGCTCGTCCGAGTTCTCGATGAACCACCGACGCCGCTCGGCCATGTCGGCGCCCGGGAACGCCTCGACCCCGCCGGTGACCACGCGCACCGGGAGACCCTCGGTGTGCGCCTCGACGGTCTCGATCGTCCGGTCGGTCCTCATCGTGCCCACTCCTCGAGCTCGTCACGTACCGCCGCGGGCAGCCGCACGGTGGCGGACTCGGGCTTGCGTCGACCGAAGTCGGCGCCGTGCTCCGCCGCGAGCCGGCGGTGGTGCGCCTCGGCGCGCTCCACGAAACCAGGATCGAAGGCGGACGGGTCGAGCAGCAGGAGGAAGAGCCCGACCGCCGGCGAGACGCTGCCGCGGTCGAACGGCGCCGCATCGACGGAGAACGCGCCACCCGAGAGCGTCGCGAGCATCTCGACCATGACGGCGACGTTCGCGCCCTTGATCCCGCCGAACGGCAGGAGTGCGCCGGCCAGCGCGGCTGAGGCGTCGTCGGTCGGCGCGCCGTCCGGCCCGAGGGCCCACCCGGCGGGGATCGGGTCGCCGCGCTCGGCGGCCTGTCGCACCGAGACCCAGGCGGTCTCGCTCGCCGCCTGGTCGAACGCCCGAGGCCCGTCGGGGTGCGGCAGCGCGAACGCCAGCGGGTTGGTGCCCGTGATCGGCACACGGGAGCCGTAGGCCGCCAGCAGCGCCGGCGAGTTCGTGGCGGCGAGGGCGACGAATCCCGCTCGCGCCGCCGCCAACGCGTAGTGGGCGAGCTCGCCCGCCGGGAAGCAGTTCCGGATGCTCAGGGCGGCGACACCGGCCTCGCGTGCCCCGTCGAGCACCGTGGGGAGCGCGCGGGCGAACGCGACCTGGGCCGCGCCGCGATCGGCGTCGGCCACGACGATCGACGTACGCCGCCGCTCGACCACGGGGCTCGGATCGCCGTGGAGGCGGCCGTCCGAGATCGCGCGGACGAAGTCGAGCAGGTGCACGACGCCGACGGCCGGCCTGCCGCGGAACTCGGCGGCGACGACCGCCTCGGCAAGCGCACGAGCCGTGTCGGGCGAGCCGCCGGCGCCCCGCACGGCCCTCTCGCACAGGTCGACGAGCTCGGTCCGCTCGACGGTCCGGTCGGATGCGGCGGCCGTCGCGGATGCCGCGACAGGGAATTCGTCGTGATTCATACGCGGCCCACCGTATCCGGCACCGCGGCCTCACTGCGCCACGGTGCGCCATTTCAGCGCAGCACGAATCCGGGGGTCAGCGTGTCGTCCGGGTCGACCTCGAACACGGACGTGGCGACGTGGTGGGCGGCGCCGGTGACGACCGGGACGACGGCGCCGCGGCCCTCGTCGGTCATACGCTCCAGGACCCGGGCGCGGAACCGGGTGCCGACGATCGAGTCGTGGACGAGCACCTGTCCGTCGCC
The DNA here is from genome assembly GCF_042885055.1 of Isoptericola sp. NPDC058082. NCBI lineage: Bacteria > Bacillati > Actinomycetota > Actinomycetes > Micrococcales > Promicromonosporaceae > Isoptericola > Isoptericola sp. NPDC058082. The sequence continues at coordinate 34,045 of NZ_JBHVSQ010000010.1, forward strand.
CAGCCGTCCCGTGGCGGCGAGGACGGCGACCCGCGCCGCCGTGCCGGACCCGCAGGGGGAGCGGTCGACCTGGCCGTCGGCGAAGATCGTCACGTTCCGCTGGTGCGGGCCCCCGTCGGGCGACGTGCCGAGGTCGTCGACGACGATGGTCCCGTACAGGCCGCTCAGCCGCGGGTCGGTCGGGTGCTCGAGGCGGGCGTCGCCCGCGAGGGCGGCCTTGACCTCGCGGCCGAGGGCGATGAGCTCGCCCAGGTTCTCGGGCGTCACCGTGAGGCCGGCGCTCGCGGCGTCGACGCACGCGTACAGCGCGCCGCCCCAGGCGAGATCGACGCGGATCTCGCCGCGGCTCGTCGCCACCGGCACCCCGGCGTCGACCAGCGCGCTCGGCACGTTCACGAAGTCGACCTCGCGCACCCGGCCGTCGTCACCGGTGCGCACGTGGGCGGTCACCCGCCCGGACGGCACGTCGATCACCACGTCGGTGACCCCGGACGGGTCGGCGGGCACCAGGCCGGAGCGCACGGCCCATGCCCCGAGCGCGATCGTGCCGTGACCGCACGCGGTGGAGAACCCGTCCTTGTGCCAGAACAGGACGCCGAGGTGCGCGCCGTCGTCGTCCGGCGGGGTGACGAAGCCTCCGTACATGTCGGCGTGACCGCGCGGCTCGAAGCACAGCAGGCGGCGCAGGCCGTCGACGTCCGGGTCGTCGATCGCACGCTCACGACGCTCGGCGACGGTCGCGCCGGGGATCGGCACGGGAGGCGCCGGCACGATGCGGAACGGCTCGCCCGCCGTGTGGTAGTCGATCGTCCGCACCGGCCCCAAGATCCGAGGCCGTCCGTCGGTGGCGGCGGCGGCGCCGCTCTGGTCGGTCATGCGCGCGACCCTACGGCAACCCGACGACGCGGGGCTCCCCGTCGAGACCGTGCGCGAACCTTCAGGTCAGAGCATGCGGGAGTGCTCGCCTCCGGAGGCGGCCGCGAGCGCGAGCCAAGTGTCGACGACGGTGTCGGGGTTGAGGGACACGGACCCGATGCCGCGCTCGACGAGCCACTGGGCGAAGTCGGCGTGGTCGGACGGCCCCTGCCCGCAGATGCCGATGTACTTGCCGTGGCGTCGGCAGGCGTCGATGGCGAGACCGAGGAGCTCGCGGACCGCGGGGTCGCGCTCGTCGAACGCGTGGGCGACGAGCGCGGAGTCACGGTCGAGGCCGAGCGTGAGCTGGGTCAGGTCGTTGGACCCGATGGAGAAGCCGTCGACGTGCTCGAGGAACTCGTCGGCGAGCAGGGCGTTGGACGGCACCTCGCACATCATGACGACCTGGAGGTCGTTCTCGCCGCGCCGCAGCCCGTTCTCGGCGAGGAGGGCGACGACCCCCTCCGCCTCGTCGAGGGTGCGCACGAACGGGATCATGACCCGCACGTTGGTGAGCCCCATGTCGTCGCGCACGCGGCGCAGCGCCTCGCACTCCATGTCGAAGCACTCGCGGAAGTCGGGGGAGAGGTACCGGGACGCGCCCCGGTAGCCGATCATCGGGTTCTCCTCGTCGGGCTCGTACAGCGTGCCGCCGAGGAGGTTGGCGTACTCGTTCGACTTGAAGTCGCTGAGCCGCACGATGACGGGCTCGGGCGCGAAGGCGGCGGCGATCGTGGACACCCCCTCGGCGACGCGCTGCACGAAGTACTCGCGCGGGGTGGGGTACGCGGCGACGCGGTTCGCGACCTCGTCCCGCAGCTCGGCGGGCAGGTCGTCCGCGTCGAGGAGGGCGCGGGGGTGGATGCCGATCTGCCGGTTGATGATGAACTCGAGACGGGCCAGCCCGACGCCGTGGTTCGGCAGCCGGGCGAAGGAGAACGCCTGGTCGGGCGTGCCGACGTTCATCATGATCTTCACGGGCGGCTCGGGCATCCGGTCGAGCTCGGTCGCCTCGTCGTCGAACGCCAGCAGCCCGGCGTAGACGCGTCCCTCGTCGCCCTCCGCGCAGGAGACGGTCACCTCGTGCCCGTCGGGCAGGTCGTGCGTGGCGGAGCCGGTGCCCACGACGGCCGGGATGCCGAGCTCGCGCGCGATGATCGCGGCGTGGCAGGTGCGCCCGCCGCGGTTCGTCACGATCGCCGCGGCGCGCATCATGATGGGTTCCCAGTCCGGGTCGGTCATGTCCGCGACGAGCACGTCGCCGGGGGCGAAGCCGTGCATCTGGTCGACCGAGGACAGCACCCGGACGCGGCCGGCGCCGATCTTCTGCCCGATGGCGCGCCCCTCGAGCAGGACCGAGCCCGGCTCGCGCAGCGTGAACCGGCGCGTGACGTTCCCCGAGTCGCGCGAGACCACGGTCTCGGGGCGGGCCTGCAGGACGTAGAGCCTGCCGTCCACCCCGTCCTTGCCCCACTCGATGTCCATCGGGCGGCCGTAGTGCTCCTCGATGACGAGGGCGATGCGGCCCAGCTCGGTCACCTCGGCGTCGGTGAGGGAGAAGCGCGCGCGCTCGGCGGGGTCGACGTCGGCGAACACCGTGCTGCCGCCGACGTGCCGGCCGGCGGCGTAGCGCATGGCGACCGCCTTCTCGCCGACGGACCGCTTGAGGACCGCCGGCCGGCCGGCGCGCAGCGCGGGCTTGTAGAGGTAGAACTCGTCCGGGTTGACCGCGCCCTGCACCACGGCCTCCCCGAGCCCGTACGAGCTGGTGACGAAGACCGCCTGGTCGAACCCCGACTCGGTGTCGACCGTGAACATGACGCCGGAGGCGCCGACGTCCGAGCGCACCATCCGCTGCACCCCGGCCGAGAGCGCGACGTCGTGCTGGTCGAACCCGTGGTGCGCGCGGTAGGCGATGGCGCGGTCGTTGTACAGGGAGGCGAAGACGGACCGCACGGCGTGGAGCACGTTGTCGATGCCCCCGATGTTGAGGAAGGTCTCCTGCTGCCCGGCGAACGACGCGTCGGGCAGGTCCTCGGCGGTGGCGCTCGAGCGCACCGCCCACGTCACCTGCTCCGGTTCGGGGTCCTCGGCGACCAACCTCGCGAACGCCGCGCGGAGGTCCGCCTCGACGTCGGCCGGGAACGGCTGCGCCTCGACCCAGCCCCGCACGGCGGACCCCACCTGCGCGAGGGCGGTGACGTCGTCCGTGTCCAGGCCCTCGACGGCGGCGCGGATGCGTCCGGCGAGGTCGTCGTGCTCGAGGAACCGGCGGTAGGCCTCGGCCGTCGTGGCGAACCCGCGCGGCACGCGGACGTCGGCCGCCGCGAGCCGGGACACCATCTCCCCGAGGGAGGCGTTCTTGCCGCCTACCCGGGCCAGGTCGTCCATGCCGATCTCGTCGAACCAGAGGATATGGGCCATCGTCGGTCCCTTCGTGGGTGCGGATCGTGGGTGCGGATCGTGCGGTGCCGTCAGCCGCGCAGCTTCATGGTCTGGAGGATGACGGCGGACATCTCCTCGACGCTCTTGGTGGAGGAGTTGAGGAACGGGACGCGCGTGCGGCGGTAGAGGTCCTCGGCCTGGCGCAGCTCGAGCCGGCACTGGGCGAGGCTCGCGTACCGCGAGTGCGGGCGGCGCTCGTGGCGCACCTGGCTCAGGCGCAGGGGCGTCGTGGTGAGGCCGAAGCACCGCGCGGCGTACGGGGCGACGGCGGGTGGCAGGCCGTCGGCCGGGAAGTCGTCCTCGGTGAGGGGGTAGTTCGCGACGAGCAGCCCGTGCTGCAGCGCGAGGTACATCGTGGTGGGGGTCTTGCCGCAGCGCGAGGGCGCGATGATCACGACGTCGGCGAGGTCGAGCGCGCGCCGGCTCTGCCCGTCGTCGTGCTCGATGGCGTACTCGACCGCGCGCATGCGGGCGAAGTACCGCTCCAGGTCGCCGACGCCGTGGGACGGGACGAGCTGTTCGCTGGACGTCGTGCCCAGGGCCTGCTCGAGCTCCACGAGATGCCCGCCGAGGAGGTCGATCAGGACACCCCGCGACCGGTCGAGCTCCTCGCGGACCGCCGGCGCCCGCACCGTGGTGAAGACGATCGGGGCCAGCCCGTCCGCCGCGGACCGGTCGATCTCGGCGGTGAGGTCGCGCGCGGCGCGGTCGGTGTCGACGAACGGCACGGTGTGGCGGCGGAACGTGATGGCAGGGAAGTTGACGAGGAGGGCGCTGCCCAGCGTCTCGGCCGTGATGCCCGTGCCGTCGGAGACGAAGTAGACCGCCCGTTCGCGCGGCGGCGGCGTGCCGGCGTCGTCGCCGGACGTCGCCCGGAGTGCTGTCATCCGCCGTCACCTCCGAGGTCCAGGATCTCGTCGTTCGAGCCGCCCGGCCCGCCGAGCGTGACGGGCGTCGTGCTGCGCACCCTACGCCCACCATGTGAATGACGGTTAACTTCTGGCGCGCCGGTGCGTGTCCCCGGCTCGGACGACGGATCGTGGAGCGTGACGCGAGCCCGCCCGACGGCGTCAGGGGGTGCGCGCTCCGGTGCGCGGCGCCGGACCGGTGCTCTCGCGCACCACGAGGCGCACGGGCACGGTCTCGTGCGTGCCGCTGAGGTCGACGTCGTCGCGCACCTGGCGCAGCAGCAGGTCGACGAGGCTGCTGCCGATGCGGGCGAAGTCCTGCTCGACGGTGGTGAGCGGCGGCCACAGGTGCTCGGCGAGGGTGATGCCGTCGAAGCCGACGACGGACACGTCGTCCGGCACGCGGCGCCCGGCCTCGTGCAGGGCGTGCAGCATGCCGGCGGCGGTCTCGTCGTTGGCGCAGAACACGGCGGTGACGTCCGGGTCGGCGGCGAGCTCGCGGCCGACGGCGTACCCGGTCCGCGCGGTCCAGTCGCCGTGCAGGGGCTCGGGGACGGTCCGGCCGGCCGCCTCGAGCGTGGCGCGCCAGGCGTCGGTGCGGCTGCGGGCGGGCAGCGAGTCGTCCGGGCCCGCGACGTGGTGCACGGTGCGGTGGCCCAGGTCCAGCAGGTGCTGCACGGCGAGACGGGCGCCCTCGGTCTGGTCGGCGCGCACGGCGGGGTGCGTCCCCACGAAGCGCGAGTCGGAGACGACGACGGGCAGCTGGGCCGGCAGGGCGAGCGTGTCCGGGGTCGCGGACTCGGCGCGCACGATGACGAGCCCGTCGATCGCCTGGTGGGAGAGGCGCGTGACGGCCGCGGAGACGTCGTCGGGGGAGGGGCTCTCGACGTCGACGATCGTGACGGTGTAGCCCTCCGCGCGGGCGGCCTCGACGACGGCCTCGACGGTGCGCGACTCGCCCGTGCGGGCCAGCCGGTGGGCGATGACCCCGAGGGTGCGGAAGCTGCCGTACCGCAGCGCGCGGGCGGCGGTGTTGGGGGCGTAGCCCAGCTCGGCCATCGCGGCGAGCACGCGCTCGCGCGTCGCGGGCCTGACGTTGTCGAGCCCCATCGAGACGCGGGAGACGGTCTGCGAGGAGACGCCCGCGAGCGCCGCGACCTCGGCCATCGAGGGGGCCGTCCGGGGGCGTCCGCGGCCTCGGGACCGCACGCCGGGAGCGCCGTTCGTCTCCACCATCGCCGCCTCTCGTGCCGCCTCTCGTGACTCCGCCGGCGTCCGAGGGCTTGACATCCCTGGCGCCTCGCGACACTCTAGTCCGGCCCGATGTTTACGTAAACATTTGGCCCGCCCGTCCTCCTGGGAGTTGCTTCGTGACCGCTGACGCTCCGGCATCCTCGCCGCCCGCCCGCACCGCTGTGCCCGTCGTGCGCCGCAGTCGTCGGCGCTGGACTGGATGGATGTTCGTGGGCCCGTTCATGGTCGTGTTCGCGCTGGTGTTCCTGGCGCCGATCGCCTACTCGCTCTACCTGTCGGTGTTCCGCACGCAGATGGTGGGCGGCACCACGTTCGTCGGGCTCGAGAACTACGCGCAGGCGCTCGCCGACCCGCAGTTCTGGGCAGGGCTGGGACGCGTCAGCCTGTTCCTCGTGGTGCAGGTGCCGATCATGCTCGGCATCGCGCTGCTGGTCGCCCTCGCGATCGACAGCGGCCGCCTGTACGGCAAGAGCTTCTTCCGCATCTCGATCTTCATGCCCTACGCGGTGCCGGCCGGCGTCGCGGCCCTCATGTGGGGCTTCATGTACGGCACGCGGTTCGGCCTGGTGGGCAACCTCAACGACGCCTTCGGCATCAGCCTGCCGAACCCCCTGTCGCCGGACCTCGTCCTGGCCTCGATCGGCAACATCGTGACCTGGGAGTTCGTCGGCTACAACATGCTGATCTTCTACTCCGCGCTGCGCGTGGTGCCGCACTCGCTGTACGAGGCGGCGGAGATCGACGGCGCCGGCCAGTGGCGCGTCATCAGCGCCATCAAGCTGCCCGCCATCCGCGGCGCGCTCGTCATCGCCACGATCTTCTCGATCATCGGCAGCTTCCAGCTGTTCAACGAGCCCAGCATCCTGCAGTCGCTCGCCCCGAACGCCATCACGACGTCGTACACGCCCAACCTGTACGCCTACTCGCTGTCGTTCTCCGGCCAGCAGTACAACTACTCCGCGACCGTGGCCATCATCATGGGCCTGATCACCATGGTGATCGCCTACGTGGTGCAGCTGCGCGGCATGCGCAAGGAGCCGTGACCCGTGTCGACGCTGACCGCCCCCGCCCGTCCCGCCCCGCGGCTGCGCACCCCGCGCTACCACTCGGTGGCCCGGCCGCGCCGCAGCCCGCTGCTCACGGTGCTCACCGCCGTCGTGCTCGTGTACTCGCTGGTGCCGCTCGCCTGGCTGCTCATCAACGCGACCAAGACGCAGGAGGACCTGTTCTCCTCGTTCGGCCTCTGGTTCGGCGACTCGTTCTCGCTGTGGGACAACATCGTCACCACGCTCACCTACGACGACGGCGTCTTCGTGCGGTGGTTCGGCAACACCGTGCTGTACGTGGTGGTGGGCGCCGGCGGCGCGACGTTCCTCGCCATCCTGGGCGGCTACGCCCTCGCGAAGTTCGACTTCCCGGGCAAGCGCGGGGTGTTCGCCCTCGTCATCGGCGCCGTCGCGGTGCCGGGCACGGCGCTCGCCGTCCCGACGTTCCTCATGTTCAGCCAGCTGGGCCTGACGAACACGCCGTGGGCCGTGATCATCCCGTCCCTGATCTCGCCGTTCGGGCTGTACCTCATGTGGACCTTCGCGGCGGAGGCCATACCGGGCGAGCTGCTCGAGGCGGCCAGGATCGACGGGGCGGGCGAGTTCCGCACCTTCTTCCGCGTGAGCCTGCCGCTGCTCGCGCCCGGGATCGTCACGGTGCTGCTGTTCACGATGGTCGCCACCTGGAACAACTACTTCCTGCCGCTGATCATGCTGCGCGACTCGTCCTGGTACCCCCTGACGCTCGGGCTCAACGCCTGGAACGCGCAGGCCGCCACCGCCGGCGGCGAGGCGATCTTCAACCTGGTCATCACCGGCGCCCTGCTGACGATCCTGCCGCTGGTCGCCGCCTTCCTGCTGCTGCAGCGCTACTGGCAGTCCGGCCTGGCCGCCGGGTCCGTCAAGGAATGACCCCCGTACCTCCCCGCGTATCCCCGTCTGACGATGAAGTGAGGACCCCATGAACGCACGATCCCGCCACCTGGCGCGCGGTACCGCCCTCGCCGGCGTGCTCGCCCTCGGCCTGGCCGCCTGCGGCTCCGGAGACGACGCCGGCTCGGGCGGCGGCGACGCCGCGCCCGTCGACACCGCCGCCGTCCTCGAGAAGGGCGGCGAGATCACCGTCTGGGCGTGGGAGCCCACGCTGGAGCAGGTCGTGACGGACTTCGAGAAGACTTACCCGAACGTCACGGTGAACCTCGAGAACGTCGGGACGGGCAACGACCAGTACACGGCCCTGCAGAACGCGATCTCGGCCGGCGACGGGGTGCCCGACGTCGCCCAGGTCGAGTACTACGCCGTGCCGCAGTTCGCCATCTCCGAGGCGCTGACGAACCTCGGCCCGCTCGGCGCGGACGAGCTGGACGGCACGTTCAGCACCGGCCCGTGGAACTCCGTGCACAGCGGCGACGGCGTCTACGGCCTGCCCATGGACTCCGGCCCCATGGCCCTCTTCTACAACGAGGAGGTCTTCGCCAGGTACGGCGTCGACGTGCCGACCACGTGGGACGAGTACCTCGAGGCCGCCCGGACCATCCACGAGAAGGACCCGAAGGCCTACATCGCCAACGACATCGGCGACGCCGGCTTCACCACCAGCATGATCTGGCAGGCGGGCGGCCACCCGTACCAGGTGGACGGCACGGACGTGACGATCGACTTCGCCGGCGACGAGGGCACCCAGAAGTTCGCCGAGGTGTGGCAGCAGCTGATCGACGAGGACCTGCTGGCCCCCGTCGGCTCGTGGAGCGACGAGTGGTACCAGGGCCTCGGCAACGGCACCATCGCCACCCTGACCATCGGCGCGTGGATGCCCGCCAACCTCGAGTCCGGCGTCCCGCAGGGCGAGGGCAAGTGGCGCGTCGCCGAGATGCCGCAGTGGGAGGCCGGGCAGCACGCCACGTCGGAGAACGGCGGCTCGTCGCTGACCGTCCCCGCCGCGAGCGAGAACGCCGAGCTCGCCTACGCCTTCGTCGACTACGCCACGAACGGCGACGGCGTGCAGGCCCGCCTCGACGGCGGCGCGTTCCCCGCCACCACGGCCGACCTCGAGTCGGACGAGTTCCGCGGCGCCGAGTCCGAGTACTTCGGCGGCCAGAAGATCAACGAGGTGCTCGCCGACTCCGCCGCGAACGTCGTGGAGGGCTGGCAGTACCTGCCGTTCCAGGTCTACGCGAACTCCATCTTCAACGACACGGTGGGCCAGGCGTACGTCTCCGGCACCACGCTGACGGACGGCCTGGCGACGTGGCAGGAGCAGTCCGCCACGTACGGCAACGGCCAGGGCTTCACCGTCAACAAGTAGTCCGGGCGAGCGTTCCTGCGGTCGGGCTCCCGGGCCCCGGAGGCCCGACCGCAGGGACACCCGTGCCCGACCTTCGCCCCGCAGACCCGGAGAGGTGCCCCGCCCCATGCCCACGTTCGAGATCGGCGAGCGGGACTTCCTGCTCGACGGCCGCCCCTTCCAGGTGATCAGCGGGGCGCTGCACTACTTCCGCGTGCACCCCGACCAGTGGGCCGACCGGATCCGCAAGGCGCGGCTGATGGGGCTGAACACGATCGAGACGTACGTGCCGTGGAACTTCCACGCGCCGGAGCCGGAGGGGTTCGACCTCAGCGGCCGGCGCGACCTGGGCCGCTTCCTGGACCTGGTCGCGGCGGAGGGGCTGCACGCGATCGTGCGCCCCGGGCCGTACATCTGCGCGGAGTGGGACGGCGGCGGGCTGCCGGCGTGGCTCTTCGCGGACGGGGGCACGGGGGTGCGCCGGCACGACCCGGCGTTCCTGGACGCGATCGGCACCTACTACGCGCACCTGCTGCCGCTGGTGGCCGAGCGGCAGGTGACGCGCGGTGGCCCGGTGCTCCTGGTGCAGGTGGAGAACGAGTACGGCGCCTACCCGGGCGTGCCCGGCGACGAGCGCGCGCGCTACCTGCGCGCGCTCGTCGACCTCACGCGGGCCCAGGGGATCGACGTGCCGCTGTTCACGTGCGACCAGGCCGACGACGAGCATCTCTCGCTCGGCGGCCTGCCGGAGCTGCACAAGACGGCGAACTTCGGCTCTCGGTCCCTCGAGCGCCTCGCCGTGCTGCGTCGTCACCAGCCCACCGGGCCGCTGATGTGCACGGAGTTCTGGGACGGCTGGTTCGACTCGTGGGGGCTGGAGCACCACGTCACCGCCCCGGAGACCACGGCGGCCGACCTGGACGACCTGCTCGGCGCGGGCGCGTCGGTCAACCTCTACATGTTCCACGGCGGCACCAACCTGGGCCTGACCAACGGGGCCAACGACAAGGGCACGTACCTGCCCATCACCACGTCGTACGACTACGACGCGCCGCTGTCCGAGCACGGCGCGCCCACCGCGAAGTTCCACGCCCTGCGCGCGGTGATCGCCAAGCACGCTCCGGTGCCCGACGAGGTGCCCGTCGAGCCGGCGCCGGCGCCGGCGCTCGACGTCGTCCTCGACCGGAGCGCGGCGCTCGACGCCGTCCTGGGCCTGGTGTCCGGGCCGAGGTCGCGGACGTCGTCCGCCCAGCCGCCGACGATGGACGACCTGCGTCAGTGGTCCGGGTTCGTGCTGTACGGCACGCGGGTCACGGCCGAGGACGCGGTCCTCGTGGTGGACGAGGTGCGCGACCGGGCGCTCGTGGCGCTCGACGGCGACCCGGTCGGCGTGCTCGACCGCACCACCCACGCCTGGTCGCTGCCGCTGCCGCGCCGGGCGGGCACGCTGACCCTGCTCGTCGAGGACCGCGGCCGCGTCAACTACGGCCCCCGGATCGGCGAGCCCAAGGGGATCGTCGGGACGGTGCGCACCGCCACCCGCGCCCTCACCGACTGGGAGGCCGTGCCCCTGCGTCTCGACGACGCCCCGGCGCTCCTGGCCGACGCCGAGTGGGCGACGGCGGGCGGCGCCGACGCACCGGTCGGCGGGCCGTCGTTCCACCGCGGCGCGTTCGACTCCGTCGCGGGCGCCGACCACTTCCTGCGCCTGGACGGCTGGACGCGGGGGCTCGCCTGGGTCAACGGCGAGCTGCTCGGGCGGTACTCGAGCCAGGGCCCCACGGGCACGCTCGCCGTGCCGGGGCCGCTGGTGCGCGCCACCGGCAACGAGCTGCTGCTGCTGGAGCTGCACGGCGCGGCCGCACCGCGCGCCAGGTTCGTCGCCGCCCCCGACCTCGGCCCGACGGAGGCCTGACGGCGTCGCCGGGAGCGGGGCCCGACCCCTGGCTCGTGCCCGCCAGGGGCGGGCATCACCTCGTGACCGCGGTCGTCGCGGCCGGGAACCGGCCCACCACGTCGAGGCCCGCCCCCACACCTCGACCCGCGCGGAGCGACGGCGACGTGGACCACTGACGCGACGGCGCCGGCGCGCGGTCGGCGTGGTCCTTTGGCATCGTGGTCGACGTGACGGGTGCAGGAGGGGCGGACGGCTGGCAGGACCGCCCGCGCGTGCTCGTCGTGGAGGACGACCCGGACGCCGCCGCGTACGTGCGCACCGTCCTGACGCGACTCGGCGGGATGGACGTCGCGGTCGCCGGCGACGGCGACACCGCGCTCGAGCGCCTGGACGAGCACCCCGAGCTGCTCGTCACCGACGTCGAGCTGCCGGGCCTGTCCGGCCTGGAGCTGATCCACGAGGCCCGGGAGCGTGTGCCGGGTATCCCCGTGATCGTCATGACCGCGCACGCCAGCGTCGAGTACGCCGTCGAGGCGCTGCGCGAGAGCGCCGACGAGTTCCTGGTCAAGCCGCTGGACTCCGCGCGGCTCGTCGAGCGGGCGCACGCCCTCGTGGACGCCGCGCGCCGGCGGGCGAGGCCCACCGACCGGGTGCTCGCCGTGGGCGCGCACCCCGACGACGTCGAGATCGGGGTGGGGGCGACTCTCGCGTCCCACCGGTCCGCCGGCGACGAGGTCACGGTCCTGGTCCTGTCGGGCGGTGCTGTGGGCGGTGTGGCCGCCGACCGGCGGCTGGAGGCGGCCGCCGCGACCGCCGAGATCGGGGCGGGGCTCGTCGTGCGCGACCTCGAGGACACCCGGATCGACCTGGCGACGGCGATCACCGCGATCGAGGAGGTGATCGCCGAGGTGCGGCCGACGATCGTCTACACGCACTCGGCGAACGACCGTCACCAGGACCACCGCACCGTGCACCGTGCCGTGGACGTGGCGGCGCGGCGCGTCTCCACCGTCGCCTGCTACCAGAGCCCGTCGGCGACCATCGAGTTCCGGCCCACGCGGTTCGTGCCCGTCGACGGGTTCGTCGAGACGAAGCTGCGCATGCTCGCGGCGTTCGTGTCGCAGTCCCACCGGGACTACATGCAGCCGGACCTGGTCCGGGCCACCGCGCGCTACTGGTCGCGGTACGGCGGAGGCGAGTACGTGGAGCCGCTCGAGATGCTGCGCGCCAGCCAGCTGCTCGGTCGACGACAGTCCGCGGGCGCGAACGAGGACGAGGACGAGGAGCACGGCGCCGCCGTCCCGGCGTCCCGCTCCGAGGGACGAGGGGGAGCCTGATGACGAGGGTGCTCGTGACGGGGGCCGGGGGACCGGCGGGGGTGGCGGTGATCCGTTCGCTGCTCGCGCGCGGGGACGTCGAGGTCTATGCCGCGGACATGGACCGTTGGGCCAGCGGCATCTACCTCGTGCCGGACGGGCGCCGCCGGCTGGTGCCCCCGGGGCTGGCGGACGACTTCGTCGAGCGCGTCGCGCTGCTGTGCGCCGAGGACGGCATCGAGGTGCTGTTCCCGACCGTCGACGTCGAGCTGCCTCGCCTGGCCGCCGCGCGCGACCGGCTCGCGCGGGCGGGCACCACGCTCGCGTCGCCGAGCCTCGCGACGCTCGAGACGGCCCTGGACAAGCTGGCGCTCGCCCGCGCCTGCGCGGGCCACGTCCGCGTGCCGCGCACCGAGCTGCTCGGGGAGTCCGGAGCGGACCAGGGCTGGGACTTCCCCGTGATCGTCAAGCCGCGCCGCGGTGCCGGTTCCCGCGGGGTGCGCCTCGTGACCGACCAGGCCGAGCTGGAGGCCGTGCGCGGCACCGAGGACCTGCTGGTCCAGGAGCTCCTGCCCGGCGACGAGTACTCCGTGGACGTGCTCGCCGACGCGTCCGGGCACGTGGTGGCGGCGGTCCCGAGGGCCCGCCTGCGCGTCGACTCGGGGGTGTCCGTCGCCGGCGTGACCCTGCACGACGACGCCCTCGTCGCGACCGCCGCCGAGGTGGCGCGGGTCATCGGCCTCACCACCGTGGCCAACGTCCAGCTCAAGCGGGACCGCGACGGCGTGCCGGCCCTGCTCGAGGTGAACCCCCGGTTCCCGGGTGCGATGCCGCTCACGATCGCCGCCGGGGTGGACATGCCGTCCCTCACGCTCGACGCGGTGCTGGGGCGGGAGGTCCCGCGGCACGTCGACTTCCGGGAGCTGGCCAACGTGCGGTTCCTCGAGGACCGGTTCCTCCCGGTGGGAGAGATCCTGCCCGAGCCCCGCGTCGGCCGGGCCGACGACGGGGCGCCCTCGTGACCACCCCCGCGGGCGGCCCCGCCCCCACCGGCCTCGACCTGAGGGGCGACCACCACGTGCACTCGACGTTCTCCGACGACGCGGTGAGCACGCTGGCGGAGAACCTGGACGCCGCCCGGGACCGCGGGCTGACGGTCGTGCGGATGGTGGAGCACGTGCGCCGCGGCGCGACGCACGTGCCCGACTTCCTGCGGGCGGCCGAGGCGCTCGACCCGCCGGAGGGGCTGACGGTCCTCACCGGTGTCGAGGCCAAGCTCCTCGACACCGCCGGCTCCGTCGACGCGCCCCCGGAGGTGCTGGCCGCCGTCGGCGGGCCGCGGGGGCCGGGGCGCGTGCTGCTGGCCGACCACCAGCTGCCCGCCCCCGACGGGCCGTGGAGCCCGCGGGTGGCCCGGGAGCGCCTCGCGGCCGGCCTCCCGGCTGCGGACGCCGTGGGCTTCCTCGTCACGGCCTACGCCCGTGCTCTCGCCGCGAGCGGCCCGGCGCAGCTCGCCCACCCGTTCTCGATCCTGCCCAAGATCGGGCTGGCCGAGGACGAGGTCACGGCCGAGCACCTGGACGCCCTGGCGGACGCGCTGCGCGCCGCGGGCGGCGTCGTCGAGGTCAACGAGAAGTGGCGGTGCCCGGGCGCGCGGGTGGCCGGCGCCCTGCGGGCCGCGGGGGTCGACCTCGTCGCGTCGACGGACGCGCACGACGCCCGCGACGTCGGGCGCTACCGCTGGTTGGGCGGCGACGCATGACCCTCGAGCTCAGCGACGACCCGGTGACGAGGATCGTGACGATCGTCTGCATGGTCCTCGTCGTGTGCGGCGTGGTCCCCGTGGCGGCCGGCGTCTACCAGTACCTGCTGCTGCCGTTCCACGCCGTGAAGAACCACTGGAAGCGATCGGGACCGTACCTGCCGCGCGTGGTGGTCGTGGTCCCGGCGTGGAACGAGGGCGCCGTGCTCGCCGCCTCGCTCGAGCGCCTGATGCGGCTGGAGTACCCGCCCGACCGGCTGCGGGTGTTCGTCGTCGACGACGCGAGCACCGACGAGACCCCGGACGTCGCGCGGGCGATGGCCGAGGCCTACCCCGGCCGCATCGAGCACCTGCGGCGCGAACAGGGCGGGCAGGGCAAGGCGCACACCCTCAACCACGGGATCCGCGCGGCGCTCGCGGACGACTGGATGCAGGCCCTGCTCATCATGGACGCCGACGTCGTCTACCGGCCGGACTCCCTGCGGCGGATGACCCGCCACCTCGCGGACCCCGAGGTGGGTGCCGTCACGGGCTACATCACCGAGGGCAGCCAGCGGCCCGGGCCGGTGGCGCGGTTCATCGGCTACGAGTACGTCACCGCGCAGGCCGCCGCCCGCCGCGCCCAGAACGTGCTGGGCGTGCTCGCCTGCCTGGCCGGGGGCGCGCAGCTGCACTCGCGGGCCAACCTCGAGGACCTCGGCGGCGAGATCGACACGACGACGCTCGCGGAGGACACCTTCACCACCTTCCGCACGCAGCTGGCCGGGCGTCGCGTCGTCTTCGACCCGACGGCGATCGTGCGCGCCGAGGAGCCGGAGTCGGTCCGCGCCCTGTGGAAGCAACGCGTGCGCTGGGCGCGGGGGAACGTGCAGATCACGTCGCGGTTCCGCCGGGTGTGGTTCCGCCCGTCGCGCCGGCACCGCCTGGGGTCGCTGTCGTTCGGGCTCATCTGGTTCTCGGTCTACCTGCTGCCGGTCGCGGCCACGGCCGCGTCGGTCGGGCTGGTCGTGCTGCACGCGATCGACCAGGTGTCCGCGATCGCGGTCTTCCGGACGCTGTGGTGGGTGGCCGTGGTCGCCTACGTGTACGTCACCGTGCTCACGGTGCTCGTGGACCCGCGCACCGCGCGACGCACCTGGTTCGAGGCGCTCACCTTCCCCGGCATCGGGTCGCTGGTCGTCATGGTGGCCGCCTGGTACCCGGGGCTGTGGGACCAGCGCCTGCCGTCGCTGTTCGGGCTCGAGGTGTCCCCCACGGGGCGGTCGGTGCTCCTGTACCTCCTGTACGCGTGGCCGCTGGTGGCGATGCTGCTGGCGTGGCTCGTGCGGGCGGCGGACGGCGTGACGCGGCTGCACTGGCTCGCGAACCTGCTGCTGTACGTGGTCGGGTTCGGCCCGCTGCTGTGCGCGATCACCCTCGACGCGTACGTCAAGGAGGCCCGCGGGGCGTCGACGGCCTGGGACAAGACGATCAAGACAGGGAAGGTCGTGGGATGAGCACCTCGCCCGACGAGCGGCCGGCCGGCACGGCCGCGGAGCCCCGCACCCGACGGGAGCGCCAGGAGTGGTGGGCGACGCTCGCCCCGGACGCGCTCGAGGACGAGACCCGGACGAACCGGCGCCGGGAGCGCTGGCTCTTCCTGTCCGCGGGCGTGGCCCTCGCGGCGACCCTGGTCGTCCTGGCGCTGCACGCGGGGCCCCTGTTCTCGTGAGCGTCGACGCGCCGCTGGGACGGTTCGCCCCCGTGCGCGCGGCGTGGGCGCGGATCGACACCGTGCTCAAACGCCAGGTCGTCTTCGGGGTCCTGTATGCCGTGTCGCTGGCGCTGGTCCCGCTCGCGGGGGTGCCCGTCGCGTCGGGCTGGTTCATCGTCGCGGGCGCCCTCGTGGAGCTGCTCGTGCTCGCCGCGGCCGCGTTCGCCCCGTGGCACCGGTGGCCGCCGGCGGCGCAGGACGTGCTCCCGATCGTCAGCGCGCTCGCGATCGTGCTCCTGGAGCGCGGCACGTCGTTCACGGCGATCTACTTCACGTCGCTCGTCCTCCTCCCGGTCGTGTCGCTGGCCTGGAACGGGGGGTGGCGGGGGATCGTGCTGGCGACGATCACGGCCTCCGCGGTGGTCGCGGCCCCGCGCCTGTGGCACGGCCACGTGGTGGACCAGCAGAGCTCGATCGTGCGAGCCGTCCTGATCCCGCTCATCAGCCTCGCCCTCGCGTCCTTCGTCGCGGCTGCGGCACAGGGCCAGCGCAGCCGGAACGCGCGGCTGCAGGAGCTGACCGGCCAGCTGCGCACGTCGCGCGACCTCATGGCCGGGCTGGTCGACGCCGCCACGGAGCAGGCGATCGTGGCCACGGACGTCCAGGGCCGGATCGAGGTGTTCAACCAGGGCGCCGAGCGTCTCACCGGCTGGGCGGCCGGCGAGGCGGTGGGGCACTCGATCCTGGAGCTGCGCCTGCCGACGGAGCTCGACGTGGCGGCCGCGGAGGCCGGGCTGCGGCCGATGCCGGACGAGGACCCGGCGTCGGTGCGCCTGCAGGGCCTGCTCGGGGCCGCGATGGACGGCGGGGTCCAGGTGCGCGACTGGACGCTGCTGCGGCGCGGGGAGAGCGCCGGGACGGTGCGGGTCACCGTCACCCGCCGCCTGCCGCAGCCGTCCGTGCGCCACACCGGGTACCTCTTCGTCTCGACCGACATCACGGAGCAGCTCGAGGCGGAACGGGCCAAGGACCAGTTCCTCGGCTACGTGAGCCACGAGCTGCGCACCCCGATCAGCTCGCTCCTCGGCTACCTGGAGCTGCTGGGCCTCGACGACGGGAACCTCACCGACGAGCAGCGCGACTATCTCGCGGTCGTGGAGCGCAACGCGCGGCGCCTGCTGCGACTGGTGGAGGACCTGCTGCTCACGGCGCAGGTGGACGCCGGACGGTTCACGGTGGCGCTCGAGCCGACCGACCTGCGCACGATCACGGCCGGCGCCCTGCGTACCGCCGCGCCACAGGCCCGCGCCGCCGGCGTCGACCTCGTCGACGAGACCGAGGCCGAGGTGCCCTTGGACGGCGACGCCACCCGGCTCGGGCAGATGGTCGACAACCTGGTGTCGAACGCGCTGAAGTTCACGCCGCGCGGCGGGACGGTCACGGTCCGCGCCGCCCCCGGGACGGACGAGGACGGCGGACCGGCCGCAGTCCTGACCGTCCAGGACACGGGCGTCGGCATCCCCGGCGACGAGGTGCGGCGCCTCACCGACCGGTTCTTCCGCGCGTCCACCGCGACCGAGCGACGCATCCCCGGCGTCGGGCTGGGGCTGTCCATCTCGAAGGCGATCCTCGACGCCCACGGCGGCACGCTGACGATCGCCAGCGTGGTGGGGGAAGGCACGACGTTCACCGTGCGCCTGCCCGGGTCAGCGTGGGGAGAGGGCGAGACCGCCGGCTGACGGGCGTCGACGCCGAGGAGCGCCCCGTCAGAGCGTGCGGGCGGACAGGGTGTCGCAGTCGGTGAGGGTGCCGCCCTCGTAACCGACGGTGAACCACCGCACCCGCTGCTCGGAGGTGCCGTGGGTGAAGCCCTCCGGGCTGACCTGGCCGGTGGCCTGCTGCTGGATGCGGTCGTCGCCGACGGCCGCGGCGGCGTCGAGAGCCTGCCGCAGCTCGGCGGGGGAGATCGGGTCGAGGAACGTCACCCCCGTGTCGGGGTCGACCTCCGTCGCCGCGGAGCCCGCCCACATGCCCGCGAGGCAGTCGGCCATGAGCTCGATCCGCACGGAGTCGGACTCGGGCCCGCTGCCGCGGCGGTCGGCGGCGTCCATGGCGCCGGTGAGCTGCTCGACGTGATGTCCCACCTCGTGCGCCACGACGTACTCCTCGGCGAGCGGCCCGCCCTCGGCGCCGAACTGGGAGCTCAGCTGGTCGAAGAACGAGACGTCGACGTACACGGTCTGGTCGGGCGGGCAGTAGAACGGCCCTGTCGCGCTGGTCGCGGAGCCGCACCCCGTCGTCGTCGACCCGGAGAAGCTCTCCACCGGGGGCAGCACGTACTCCACCCCGGCCTGCTGCGGCAGCACGCGGTCCCAGTAGGCGTCGAGCGACTGCACCGTGGCGGACAGCCGGCACTCGCGATCGGTGTTCGCCTGCTCGGCGGTGCAGCCCTCGACGTACTGCTCCTGTCCGTCCCCCGCGGGCGCCCCGGCGTCCTGGACGGCGCCGCCCAGCGCGCCGGTGAGCTGGCCCAGGTCGCCGCCGCCGAGGAACACGGCCAGCAGCGCGACGACGATGGCGCCGATGCCGCCGCCGACGACCGCGCCGCGCCGTCCGCCCGCGCCCTTGCGGACCCGGCCGCCCTCGAACTCGCCGCCCTCGTTGAAGGTCACGAGCACCACGCTAGGCCCCAGCCGGAGCGATCGCGCGGGAAATGGGGAGCGCCGACGGGTGCCCGCTCCGTAGGCTCCGGCCATGCCCGCGACGATGCCCACGACGAGGCCCACGACGATGCCCACGAAAACGACCGGTACGGTGCTCGCCCTCGGCGGGGGCGGGTTCTCGATGTCGGACGACGGCTCCTCGGCGATCGACGACCACCTGCTCGACCTCACCGGCAAGGACACGCCGAAGGTGTGCTTCGTGCCGACCGCGAGCGGGGACGACAACGGGTACGCGCACCGCTTCGAGGAGGCGTTCGCCGGGCGGGCCCGGACGTCCGTGCTCTCGCTCTTCTGCCACGAGCCGTGGGGCTACGCCGACCCGGAGCTGCTGCTCGAGCAGGACGTCGTCTACGTGGGCGGCGGCTCGACGGCGAACCTGCTGGTCGTCTGGCGGCGGCACGGCCTGCCCGACCTGCTCGCCCGCGCCGCGGCGCAGGGGACGGTCCTCGCCGGCATCAGCGCCGGGATGAACTGCTGGTTCGAGTCCTCCTCGACCGACTCGTTCGGCCCCCTCGCGCCCCTGGACGACGGCCTGGGTTTCGTCCCGGGCAGCGCGTGCCCGCACTACCTGGGCGAGGAGGACCGCCGCGACGCCTACCTGGGCTGGGTGGCGTCCGGGGCGCTCCCGGGCGGCTACGCGGTGGACGAGTACGCGGCCCTGCGCTTCGTCGACGGCGTGCCCGTCGACGCGGTGAGCGAGCGCCCGGACCGCCCCGTCCTGCGCGTCGAGCGCGACGGCGACGGCGTCCGGGAGGTCCCGCTCGACGTGCGCCGGCTCCCCGGCACCTGACGGCGGGGCGGTGCCGGGTCAGTACTCCGTCGGCGTCTCGACCGACTGCCAGTGCCACGGCTCGGGCAGCCGGCCGTCGGGCTCGGCCCAGCCCGGGTGGGTCCAGCCGTGCTCCTCGGCGTGCTCCTTGAGCCAGGCGTAGCGCGCGCCGTCGAACCCCTCGGGGCCCATGGCGATGTCGACGGCGGTGCCCAGGCCGTGGTTCGAGCACCCGGGCGGCGCGGCCAGCGGGTTGGGGTCGTCGGGTTTGTACACCGCGACCTGCTGGTCGTAGCTGCGGTAGGCGGAGTTCACCGTGAGGTGCTGACCGAACTCGGCCCGGTAGGCGGCGTCGAGCGCCACCAGCCCGTCCAGGACGTCCGCGCGCACCGAGTGCTGCGGCGCCCACGGGATCGGCGCGAGCCGCTTCGCCGAGATCTTCCCGGCCTCCGGGAACCACACCTGGTCCGGCTCCGGGCACACGACGGCGTCCTGCGCGGTCAGCAGGTCCACGGTCGTGCCCGCCAGGTCGTCGCGGAGCGCGGACAGGTCCGCCGCGGCGGACTCGAGGTCGGCGAGCGACGCCGTGGCGAGCCGGTCGTCCTGGGTCTCGGAGGTCAGCTCGTCGGCGGTCCCGAGGGCGTCGCGCGACGTGGCGCGCAGCGTCTCGCCGGCGTCCTTCCCGTCCTCGGCGAGCTCGTCGGTCGCGGCCAGCACGCGACCCGCGCGGCGCGCCACCGGGGCGAGCGCGTCGCGGGACTCGACGGCCTGCGCGCGGGCGAACGCGAGCCGTGCGGCCTGCACGGCCGCCACGTCGTCGTCGAGCCGCGCGCCGAGCGCCGGGGCGTCGCCGGGCAGCCGGTCGAGGACCGGCGTCGCGTCGATCAGCGCGCGGGCGTCGACGATCGTCGCGGCGAGGTCCTCGCGGACGTCGGGGTCGGTCACCTTGTCGGCGGAGCCGTCGAGCGCGTCCTGCGCGACGACGAGCCGCGCGGACAGGTCCTGGGTCTCGGAGCGCAGCACCCAGGCGAGGGCCCCGCCCGCCGCGGCGAGCGCGACGACGAGCCCGACGGGCACCACGCGCGACGCGCGCAGCCGTCGGGGCCCGCGCGCGGCGCGCACGTGCCGCAGCGAGAGGTCCACCCCGCGCGACCGGGGGCGGACCAGGGCGAGCAGCGCCGCGCCCACCACGGCCCCGGCGGCGTACCAGGCCAGGTCGGCAGGCGTGAACGCCGTGCCGAGCGCATACCGCGCGAGCGGGAAGCGCGCGACCACCTGGGCCGGGACGTCGGTCAGCCAGGCGGCCTCGATCCCGGCGCACACGACGAGCCCGACGACGCCGGCCACGACCGGGCGGGTGCGCGGGGCGACGAACGCCACGAGGAGCACCACGAGCGTCGCGTAGAGGGCGTCCCCGAGCGGCCCGCCGACCGCGGGAGGGAGCAGGGTGCGGCCGCCGAGGCCGGCGAGGACCACGACGACGGCGAGGCCGGCGGTCGCCGGGCGGGGGGCGCGTGTCACGCGGGGAACCTTATCGACAGCGGGGTGCGGCCGGACCCCCTGTGACCTAGGTCGTCGTCGGACGGGGCGCCGAGCACTAGACTTGACGCAGAACCCCGCCCGCTTTTCGAAGGACACCCCTGCCTTGATCACCGCCCACGGCGTCGAGCTGCGCTTCGGCGCCCGTACCCTCCTGCACGAGGCGACGTTCCGCATCGCCCCGGGCGACCGCATCGGGCTCGTCGGCCGCAACGGCGCGGGCAAGACGACGCTCACCAAGACGCTCGCGGGCGAGACGCTGCCCGCGGCAGGGCAGATCACGCGGGGTACCGACATCGGGTACCTGCCGCAGGACCCGCGCACGGGAGACCTCGACGTCATCGCGATGGACCGGGTGCTCAGCGCGCGCGGGCTGGACCGCATCGTCACGCAGATGCGCGAGACCGAGGGCCTGATGGCCTCGGCCGACGCCGACACGCAGGCCGCCGCCCTGGAGCGGTACCCGAAGCTCGAGGCGCGCTTCCTCGCCGCCGGCGGGTACGCCGCGGAGTCCGAGGCGCACCGCATCACCAGCAACCTGGGCCTCGACGACCGCGTGCTCGCCCAGCCCCTCCACACGCTGTCCGGCGGCCAGCGCCGTCGCATCGAGCTCGCGCGGATCCTCTTCTCCGGCGTCGACACGCTGCTGCTCGACGAGCCGACGAACCACCTGGACGCCGACTCGATCGTCTGGCTGCGCGACTACCTCAAGTCGTACAACGGCGGGTTCGTCGTGATCAGCCACGACGTCGACCTGCTGCGCGCCACCGTCAACAAGGTGTTCCACCTGGACGCGAACCGCGGCGAGCTCGACCAGTACAACCTGGGCTGGGACGCGTACCTGGAGCAGCGCGAGCAGGACGAGCGCCGCCGCCGGCGCGAGCGGGCGAACGCGGAGAAGAAGGCCGGCGTGCTGCTGGCCCAGGCCGACAAGATGCGTGCCAAGGCCACGAAGGCCACGGCCGCGCAGAACATGATGAAGCGCGCGGAGCGGATGCTCTCCGGGCTGGAGGGGGAGCGGCGCGCGGACAAGGTCGCGCACCTGCGCTTCCCGAAGCCCGCCCCCTGCGGTCGCACGCCGCTCACCGCCGAGGAGCTGTCGAAGAGCTACGGCTCGCAGGAGGTCTTCGCGGGCGTCGACCTCGCGATCGACCGCGGGTCCCGCGTGGTCATCCTCGGCCTCAACGGCGCGGGCAAGACGACGCTGCTGCGCATCCTCGGCGGCGTCGAGGAGCCCGACACGGGCCGCGTCGTGCCGGGGCACGGCCTGAAGATCGGCTACTACGCCCAGGAGCACGACACCCTGGACATGGACGCCACCGTCGTGGAGAACCTGCGGCACTCGGCCCCGGACCTCACCGACACCCAGGTGCGCTCCGTGCTCGGGTCGTTCCTCTTCAGCGGGGACGACGCGGAGAAGCCGGCGAACGTGCTGTCCGGCGGCGAGAAGACGCGCCTCGCGCTCGCCACGCTCGTCGTCTCCAGCGCGAACGTGCTGCTGCTCGACGAGCCGACGAACAACCTCGACCCGGCGTCGCGCGCCGAGATCCTCGGGGCGCTCGACACCTACGAGGGCGCCGTCGTGATGGTCACCCACGACGACGGCGCCGTCGACGCGCTCAACCCGGAGCGGGTGCTGCTGCTGCCGGACGGCGACGAGGACCTGTGGTCCGCGGACTACGCCGAGCTGGTGTCGCTGGCCTGAGGCCGCTCGGCGGCGTCCAGCAGCGCGTCCTCGTAGTCCTCGTCCACCCGCGGCCGCCGGGCGCGCTGCGGACGCACGGCGGCGCCCGGCCGGCCGGTCCCGTCCAGCGGGTCCGGGCCCTCGCCCGCCGCGAGGAGGTCGCCCGCCGTGACGTGCACCGGCCGGGTCTCGCGCCGCCACAGCACGACGTAGCCGCCCAGCGCGCCGAGCGCGAAGATGCACCACTGCACGGTGTAGCTGAGGTGGGAGCCGGGATCGGTGTCCGGCTCGGGGAGCGCGCCCGGCGTCGTCGCGGCCGCCGGGTCCTCGGAGCGCAGCTGCCCGTACCCGCCCACGGTGGACCCGTCGGCCCACGCGGCGCCGTCCGCGCCCGCGGCGAGCACCTGGTCGGTGTGGATGGCCTGCACCTGGCCGGCGGGGGTGCCGCGGTCCGAGGCGGGCTCGTCGGGCCGCATCGTCATCGTCACCTCGACCTCGCCGGCCGGCGGGTCGGGCACGGAGGACGGCGCGCTCGCGTCCTCGCCCAGCGGCACGAACCCCCGGTCGACGACGATGACGACGGGCTCCCCGTCCGCCCCGGTGGTCTCGAGCGGCACCAGCACGTGGAAGCCGGGCTGGCCGCCGACGGGCCGGTTGCGCAGCAGCACCGTGTCCTCGGGGCGGTAGGTGCCGGTGGCCACCGCGGGTCGCCACTCGTCGTCCGGGTCGAGGACGGCGCCGGGCTCGGGCAGCACGTCGGCGAGGGGGACGGGCGCCGCCGCGTAGTTGGACTGCACCAGGTCGATCTGCGCCTCGCGCCAGGTGTAGCGGTGCCACTGCCACACGGCGGCCAGCACGCACACGGCGGCCAGGAGCACGGCACCCAGGCCGAGGGTGATCCACTGCCGGCGGGTGCGGGGGGCCGCCGGCGCGTCGGTGGAGCGGTGGTCGCCCGGCGCCAGGGGGCTGCCGGTCGAGGGGTGGTCGGTCGTCACGCGCGATCGAGCTCCGCGACGGGGACGGTCTGCTTCCAGAACGAGCGTGCGCCGAGGAACTGCTCGAGGTGCTCGCGGTGGTCGTCGCACGCGAGCCACACCTTGCGGCGCTCCGGGGTGTGCAGCCGCGGGTTGTTCCACAGCAGGCCCCACGCGGCCTCGGCGCGGCAGCCCTTGGCGGAGCACACCAGCTCGCCCGCCACCGGGTCGGCGTTCGTCCCGAGCAGGTCCATCAGCGAGTTCCTCCTGAGTTCTCGTCCGTCGGGTCCACGTCCGTCGGCTCGTCGTCCTGGTGCTCCACGACGCGGTGCGGGCCGTCGAAGGTCTCCGGCCCGGAGGTCTCCCGGCGGCGCGGCGCGGTGCCGTCCTGGGCGGACGTGGTGAGCTCGGCGGGCGCGACGTCGACCATCGGCGACGTGTCGTAGGTGACGCGGTCGCGGCCGGCGTTGGCGAAGAGCACGGCCGAGTAGGGCAGGACGACGGCGGCGGCCACCAGCACCAGGCGGATCCAGAGGACGTCCACGAGCACGGCGCCGACGAAGCACACGATCCGGATGCCCATCTGGATGAGGTAGCGCCGCGTGCGGCGCGCCTGGTCCTCCTCCAGCGGCTCGGGGGCGCTGGTGATCGAGGGAACCTCGGACACCTGGTCCGCACCGTGGCGGCGGCCTCCGGAGGGGCGCGGACCGGGGGAGGTCGCGCGGGCGTTGCTCACCCGGCCAGTCTAAGGCGGCACGCGCAGGCCCAGGGACCCGACGGGACAGCACCTCGCCTTGTAGGGATCCGACAAAGCGCCGCGAGGACGTGTGACGCGCCGCGACCCTGCGGGGCCGCCCGGTCGGGGTAGCGTCACCAGGGCGTCGGCCGTGCCCGACCGCCCGCAGCACCGTCCCGACGACGTCGAGCATCCTGTCGACCGGCATGCCGAGCAGCATGACGCCGACACCGGTGCCGACGCACCGCCCCCGACCGCCGAGGAGAACCGTGACCGACGCCCCCGCCCCCCAGCCCGCCGCACCCACCGGCCGGGTCGTCGTCGTGACCGGCGCGGCGCGCGGCATCGGCCGCACCATCGCCGAGCGCTTCGTCGCCGCGGGCGACACGGTCGCCACGCTCTACCGCGGCGGTGACCTGCCGGCCGGGGTGCACGGCTACGTCGCCGACGTCACCGACAGCGCGGCCGTGGACGCCGCGTTCTCGAGCATCGAGTCCGACCTCGGCCCCGTCGTGGTGCTCGTCGCCAACGCCGGCGTGACCCGCGACCAGCTCCTCATGCGCATGAGCGACGAGGAGTTCGAGACGGTGCTCGACGTCAACCTGACCGGCACGTTCCGCTGCGTGCGCCGCGCGTCCAAGGGCATGATCCGGGCGCGCAAGGGCCGCATCGTGCTCGTCGGCTCGGTCGTGGGCCTCTACGGCGGGCCAGGGCAGGTCAACTACTCGTCGTCCAAGGCTGCCCTCGTCGGCATGGCCCGGTCGATCACCCGGGAGCTCGGCGGCCGCGGCATCACCGCGAACGTCGTGGCGCCGGGCTTCGTCGAGACCGACATGACGGCGGCCCTGCCCGAGGCCACCCAGAAGCAGTACAAGGCGTCCATCCCCGCGGGCCGCTTCGCCTCGACCGACGAGGTCGCCGGCGTCGTCGAGTTCCTCGCGTCCGACGCCGCGGCGTACGTCTCCGGCGCCGTCGTCCCGGTCGACGGCGGCCTCGGCATGGGTCACTGACCGGCCCCGCCCCGCACCCCTCGCTTCCTCACCCCCGCACAACCGGAAGGTCATCATGGCTCTGCTCGACGGCAAGAAGCTCCTCGTCACCGGCGTCCTCACGGACAGCTCCATCGCGTTCCACGCCGCCCGCCTCGCCCAGGAGGAGGGCGCCGAGGTGGTGCTCACCTCGTTCGGCCGCCAGATGAAGCTCACGCAGGCGTTCGCGAAGCGGCTGCCGGTCACGGCGCCCGTGGTGGAGCTGGACGTCACCAGCGACGAGGACCTCGCGGCGCTCCCCGAGCGCGTCAAGGAGCACGTGGACGGCCTCGACGGCGTCGTGCACTCGATCGGCTTCGCGCCGCAGTCCGTCATGGGCGGCAACTTCCTGGGTGCCGAGTGGGGCGACGTCGCGACGGCCCTCCAGGTCTCCACGTTCTCGTACAAGTCGCTCATCGAGGCGGCCCGCCCGCTGATGTCCGGCGGCGCCTACGTCGGCCTCACGTTCGACGCGACGTTCGCCTGGCCGGTGTACGACTGGATGGGCGTCGCGAAGGCCGGTCTGGAGTCCGCCAACCGCTACCTGGCCCGTGACCTCGGGCCGCACGGCATCCGGTGTAACCTCGTCTCCGCCGGGCCCATCCGCACCACGGCCGCGAAGTCCATCCCGGGGTTCGCGACCATGGAGGACGCCTGGCCGCAGCGGGCCCCGCTGGGGTGGGACCAGACGACGGCGGAGCCGGCTGCGCGCGCCGTCGTGGCACTTCTCTCGGACTGGTTCCCCGCCACGACGGGGGAGATCGTCCACGTCGACGGCGGTGTGCACGCGATGGGTCAGTGACGGGTCGGGGCCCGGAGCGGCCCCCGGAACGACCTGTGAGACGGAGCCCATGAGAGCGGTAACGCAGGCCGAGGGCGAGGCGCCGACCTGGCGCCTCGTGCTGTTGCGCCATGCCAAGGCGGAGCCCGGCAAGGGCGTGATCCCCGACGACCGCCGCCCGCTGGCGCTGAACGGGCGCAAGCAGGCGAGCCGTGTCGGCATGGCGCTGACCGCCGCGGGACTGCGCCCGCAGGTCGCGCTGGTGTCCTCCGCGCTGCGCACCCGGCAGACCTGGGACCTGGCCTCCTCGCACCTCGACGGCGCCGCCGACGCCTCGCTCGAGGTGCGCGACGAGCTCTACGAGGCGAGCGTGCGCGACGTCCTCGGCCTCCTGCGGGAGGTCGAGGCGTCGGCGCGCACGGTGCTCGTCGTCGGGCACGAGCCGACCATGGCGGCGACGGCGGCCTACCTCGCGGGCGACGGCTCGGACGCCGCGGCCGTCGCGCAGGTGCGCGTGGGCGTCCCGACCGCCACCTACGCGGTGCTGGAGTCGGCCGAGCCGTGGGCCGAGTGGGGCCGCGACGGCGCCCGCCTGGTGCACGTCGGCCGCCCGTCCTGAGCGTCCGCCGGGGCGTCAGACCGCGCCCAGCACCTCGTCGACGGTCGTGACCTCCACGAGCGGCGCGTAGAGCCGCATCGCGTCGAGCGCCCGCTCGTGATCGGCGGCGCTCGCCCCGGCGCAGGCGTCGGCCACCACGCGCACCCGCCGACCGGCGTCGGCCGCGGGCAGCACCGTCGACAGCACGCAGCAGTCGGTGGAGACGCCGGCCACCACCAGCTCGGAGGCGTGCCCCGCTGCCGCGTCGAGCTCGGGCCCCCACTTGCCGAACGTCGTCGCCGTGACGACGGGCGCCCCCGCGGGGTCCAGGCCGTCCGCGAATCCGTACAGGGCGTCGTCGGGCGGCACGAGGGCGAACGGCCACTGCGCGAAGTACTCCCGCCAGGCCCCCTGCGGTGCGCGGGGCGCCACGTAGCGCGTCCACACGGTGCGCCCGGCGAACGCGGGCAGCAGGCGACGCAGGGCGTCGGCGGCGGCGTCGAAGCCGGGGGAGGCCCACGGGCTGCCCGGTCGGCCGAAGACCACCTGCATGTCGACGACGACGAGGGCGGCGCCGCCGTCGCCGGGGGTCGGGGCGCTCATTCCGCCTCCTGCCGGCGCACGGCCCGCGCCGAGAGCACGAACGTGCCGAGCAGCCCGAGCGCGAGGGCGACCAGCACGCCGAGGTTGGCGCCCGCCCACTCCCCGTCCCGCCCGCCGAGGCCCAGCGGCCCCAGCAGGTAGCCCTGCCACGACAACCAGCCCGCGTAGGTGTTGGTGACGAGCCCCCAGCCGATCGCGGTGCCGGCCACGACGAGCAGCACGGCGGACCAGCGCACGCTGCCGTACCGCCCGCGGCGGTCGCCCAGCTCGTCGTCCGCGTAGTCCCGCCGCCGCAGCGCGATGTCGGCGAGCAGGACGCCGCACCAGGCGGCGATCGGCACGCCGAGCGTGATGAGGAAGCCCTGGAACGGGCCGAAGAAGTCGTCGGCGACGAAGACGACGTAGATCGCGCCGAGCACCATGAGGACGCCGTCGATCGCGGCGGCCACCCAGCGCGGCGCCGGCAGCCCCAGCGACAGCAGCGCGAGGCCGGAGGAGTAGATGTCGAGGGCCGCGCCGCCGATCAGCCCGGCCAGCGCCACGACCATGAAGGGGATCAGGAACCACTCCGGCAGCAGCACGGCCAGCGCGCCGATCGGGTCGGTGCCGATCGCGTCGGCGAGGGCGGGGTCCGACCCGGCCAGCAGGAGCCCGGCGACCAGGAGCAGGACGGGCGGCAGGGACGCGCCGAACGTCGTCCAGCCGACGACGCCCCGCCCGGACGCGGTGCGCGGCAGGTAGCGCGAGTAGTCGGCGGCCATGTTCACCCAGCCGAGGCCGAACCCGGTCATCATGAAGACGAGCCCGCCGATCACCTGGGGCGCCTTCCCCGGCGGGATCGCGGCGACCGTCGCCCAGTCGACGTGGCCCGCGACGAGCACCACGTACACCACGGTGAGCACCGCCGTCAGCACGGTGATCACCTGCTGCAGCCGCATGACGAGCTGGAACCCGAAGATCCCGGCGGCCACCACGACCAGCGCCACGACGGCGAGCGTCACGACCTGCGTCACGGTGCCGCCGCCCCACCCGAGGGTGCCGAGCACGGTGGCGGTGGCGAGCGTCGCGAGGGCGACGAGCACCGTCTCCCAGCCCACGGTGAGGATCCAGGACAGCAGCGACGGCAGCCGGTTGCCGTCCACGCCGAACGCCGCCCGGCTCAGCACCATCGTGGGCGCCGAGCCGCGCCGTCCTGCGAGCGAGATGAACCCGCAGGCCAGGAACGACGCCACGATGCCGACCGCACCCACGACCACGGCCTGCCAGAAGGACACGCCGAAGGCCAGCAGGTACGCGCCGTAGCCGAGGCCCAGCACGGACACGTTGGCCGCGAACCACGGCCAGAACAGGTCCCGGGGTCTCCCGTGCCGTTCGGACTCGTCGATGGTGTTGAGCGCGTTGGTCTCGACCGTCGTCGCCATGGCACCGATCCTGGCCCCTGCCAGGCGGTTCGCGCTACGGCTGCCGGCTCAGGGCTGCCGGTTCAGGGCTGCCGGTTCAGGGCTGTGCGGTGCCGGGCCCGCGGCCCGCGGCGGCGTCCACCGCGTCGATGACGCCGAGCACGTCGTCGAGCCGGGGTCCGTCCACGCTGAACGGCGCCTGCGCGCGCACCAGCGGCTTCGCGGCGAAGGCGATGCCGATGCCCGCGGCGTCGATCATGTCGAGGTCGTTGGCGCCGTCCCCGACGGCGACGGTGTCGACCATCTCGAGCCCGCACTCGGCGGCCCACCGGCGCAGCGTGGCGGCCTTGTCGGCACGGTCGACGACCGGCCCGACGGTGCGGCCGGTGAGCACGCCGTCGGCCACCTCGAGGCGGTTGGCGCGCCAGCGGCCGATGCCGAGCGCGTCGGCGATCGGGCCGAGGATCTCGGCGAAGCCGCCCGAGACGAGGCCGAACTCCCAGCCGCGCCGGTGCACCTCGCTCACGAGGTCGGCGGCGCCGGGGGTCAGGACGACGGCCTCGCGCACCGCGGTGAGCGCCTCGACGGGGACGCCGCGCAGCGTGGCGACCCGCTCGCGCAGCGAGCCGGCGAAGTCGAGCTCGCCACGCATCGCGCGCTCGGTCACCTCGGCGACCTGGGCGCGGGTGCCGGCGTGGTCGGCGAGCAGCTCGATCACCTCGGCGGTGATGAACGTGGAGTCGACGTCGGTGACGACGAGCCGACGGCGGGGGGCCCCGGCGCCGCCGTTCTCGGTGCTGCGAGGGGCGGGGGCGGTACGAGCGGGATCAAGCAACGACGGTGCCCTTCGGGACGACGGTGATCCCCGACTCTGAGACGGTGAACCCGCGGGCCCGGTCCTCGTCGTGGTCGACGCCGACCCGGGCCCGTTCGCTCACCACCACGTTCTTGTCGAGGATGGCGCGGTGGACCTGGGCGTGCCGCTCCACCTGGACGTTGTCCATCACGACGGCGTCCGTGACGGTGGCCCAGGAGTGCAGGTGCGCGCCCGGGGACAGGATGGACCCTGCGACGGTCGCGCCGGAGATGAGGACACCAGGCGAGACGATCGAGTCGGCGGCGTGGCCCAGGCGCCCCGGCCCGGCGTGCACGAACTTCGCCGGCGGCAGGCCCGTGTAGCCGGTGAGCAGGGGCCAGTCCTGGTTGTACAGGTTGAAGACCGGCTGCACGGCGATGAGGTCGGTGTTGGCCTCGAAGTAGGCGTCGATGGTGCCGACGTCGCGCCAGTAGTCGCGGTCGCGGTCGGTGGAGCCGGGGATCTCGTTGCGGATGAAGTCGTACACGCCGGCGGTGCCCTCGGCGACGAACGCGGGGATGATGTCGCCGCCCATGTCGTGCCGGGAGTCCGGGTCGGCCGAGTCCTTCGTGACGGCCTCGACGAGCGCGTCCGCGTCGAACACGTAGTTGCCCATCGAGGCGAGCACCTCGGTGGGGGAGTCGGGCAGCCCCACCGGGCTCTCGGGCTTCTCGAGGAACTCGCTGATCCGGGTCGGGTCCTCGCGGTCCACCTCGATGACGCCGAACTGGTCGGCCATCGCGATCGGCTGCCGGATCGCCGCGACCGTGGCGCGGGCGCCCGACGAGACGTGCGCCTCGACCATCTGGGAGAAGTCCATCCGGTACACGTGGTCGGCGCCCACGACCACGACGATGTCGGGCCGCTCGTCGTCGATGATGTTGAGGCACTGGTAGATGGCGTCCGCCGAGCCGAGGTACCAGTGCTTGCCGACCCGCTGCTGCGCGGGCACGGACGACACGTAGTTGCCGAGCAGCGACGACATCCGCCACGTCTTGGAGATGTGCCGGTCCAACGAGTGCGACTTGTACTGGGTCAGCACGATGACGTGCAGGTAGTGCGAGTTGATGATGTTGGACAGCGCGAAGTCGACGAGCCGGTAGATGCCCCCGAAGGGGACCGCAGGCTTGGCACGGTGCGCGGTGAGCGGCATGAGGCGCTTGCCCTCGCCCCCGGCGAGGACGATCGCGAGCACGCGGGGCTGGGTCGACGCCATGCCCCGACCCTAGGGCGTCGTGGGCCGCCGCGCCCGCGACCCGCCGACCCCGCTAGGTTGGCCGCGTGAGCACGTCGACGAGCAGCCCGTCCAGCAGCCCAGCGAGCCGCCCGTTCCGGGTCGACCTGCTGACCCGCGAGTACCCGCCGCACGTCTACGGCGGCGCCGGGGTGCACGTCGCCGAGCTGTCGGCGGTGCTGCGCCGCCACGTCGACGTGCGGGTGCGCTGCTTCGACGGGCCGCGCACCGGCGACGACGCCGGGGCGGACGTCACCGGGTACGGCGTGCCGGCCGAGCTCGCCTCCGCGAACCCGGCACTCGGCACGTTCGGCGTGGACCTGGCGATGGCGCAGGACGTCGGGGGGGCCGACGTCCTGCACTCGCACACCTGGTACGCGAACCTCGCCGGGCACGTCGGCGGCCTGCTGCACGGCGTGCCGCACGTCGTGACGGCGCACTCGCTCGAGCCGCTGCGGCCCTGGAAGGCGGAACAGCTCGGCGGCGGGTACGCCCTGTCCTCGTGGGCGGAGCGCACAGCCTACCTGGGCGCCGCGGGCGTGGTCGCCGTGTCCGCCGGGATGCGCTCCGACATCCTGCGGGTCTACCCGGAGCTGGACCCGGACCGGGTGCACGTCGTGCACAACGGGATCGACCTCGCCGGCTGGCGGCGTCCGCCGGCGGGCGACCCCGCGGCGGAGCGCGTCGTCCGCGACCTCGGCATCGACCCCGAGCGCCCGGCCGTGGTGTTCGTCGGGCGGATCACGCGCCAGAAGGGCCTGCCGTACCTGCTGCGCGCCGCGGCACGGCTGCCGCGCGAGGTGCAGGTCGTGCTGTGCGCGGGCGCCCCCGACACCGAGGAGCTCATGGCCGAGGTGCGCGGGCTCGTGGCCGAGCTGCGCCGGGCGCGGGGCGGCACGGGCGTCGCCGGGCCCGGCGGCACCGGCGCGGAGGCCGGGGTGGTCTGGATCGAGCAGATGCTGCCGCGCCCGGACCTCGTCGCCGTGCTCGCGGCGAGCACCGTCTTCGTCTGCCCCTCGGTGTACGAGCCGCTCGGGATCGTCAACCTCGAGGCGATGGCGGTGGGCCTGCCCGTCGTCGGCACCGCGACCGGCGGCATCCCCGAGGTGGTCGACGACGGCGTCACGGGCGCGCTGGTGCCGATCGAGCAGGCCGACGACGGCACGGGCACGCCGCTGGACCCGGAGCGGTTCGTGGGGGACCTGGCGGCCGCCCTCGAGCGGGTGCTCGCCGACCCGGCGCGGGCCGCGGGGCTGGGGGAGGCCGGCCGGCGCCGGGCCGAGGAGCTGTTCTCCTGGGAGGCGGTGGCCGAGCGCACCCTCGACGTCTACCGGTCGGTCCTCGCGGGCTGACCGGACGCCGGGCGACTGGCCGTCGGGGCCGTCAGCGGACCGAGGCGTACGTCGCGGCGCTGAGCGCGTGCCGCGCGGTGCGCTCCACCTCGCGCAGGGCGGTGGACCGCTGGTCCGACTGCCAGAGGTTCACCGCGCCGCCGTCGTCGATGGTCGCGAGGTCGACGATCGCGAGCAGCCGGGACGCGAGCTGCAGCACGCGGGCCCGCCGGCCGTCCAGCGCGGGCACGGGCCAGGCGTCGGTGCTGCCGCCGCGCAGCCGCTCGATGGCGTCCGCGGCGTCGTCGCGCCACCGGGCGACGTCGAGGGAGTCGAGCGCGTCCGTCGCGGTGACGAGGCTGGTGCGCAGCTCCCGTTCGGCGTCGGCGAGCGAGCCGAGGGTCCCGGCGACGTGGGTCGACCAGGCGGGCACGGGCCGCACCTGCCACGCCACGAGGTGCCCGGGCTCGAGCGCGCTGCCGAACGCCGTGACCGCGGGGACCGCGGCCCACGACCCGGCCGGGGTGGTGATCATCACGCACTCCCCGGCGTCCGTGGCCTCGGCGCTCACCGCGGCGGGTGCGCCGCCCAGGTCGCCGGGCGCGGGCAGCAGGGCGCAGACCTCGCGGGGCCCGGCGAGCCACGCGGTGACGAGGTCGCGCAGGTCGGCGTCGTCCTCGTCGGCGCGGCCGGGCAGCCCGACGACGCCGTGCGGCTCGTCGTCGCCCTGCACGTTGCGCACCACCACGCCGGGCGCGGCGCCGGCGGTGGCGAGCCAGAGCGCGAGCACGACGCTGCGGGGCAGCGCGGTCGGGTCGGTCTCCACGGGCCTCA
This sequence comes from Isoptericola sp. NPDC058082, assembly GCF_042885055.1. Taxonomy (NCBI): domain Bacteria; kingdom Bacillati; phylum Actinomycetota; class Actinomycetes; order Micrococcales; family Promicromonosporaceae; genus Isoptericola; species Isoptericola sp. NPDC058082. The sequence continues at coordinate 66,655 of NZ_JBHVSQ010000010.1, forward strand.
GGGTAGACGTCCCGGCACCGTCGTCGCAGGCCGGGACGCGGGCCGTCCCGGCGCACGGCTCGGGTAGGGTCGGGCCTCATGAGCGCGGTTCTCGACCTGCAGGGCGTCACCGTACGACGCGGTACCACCACCATCCTCGACGCCGTGGACTGGCAGGTGAACGAGGGCGAGCGCTGGGTCGTCCTCGGCCCCAACGGCGCCGGCAAGACGACCATGCTGCAGATCCTCGCCGCGCGCTCGCACCCCACGGCCGGCACCGCCGAGCTCCTGGGCGAGCGGCTGGGCCGCGTCGACGTCTTCGAGCTGCGCCCGCGTATCGGCTTCGCCTCCGCGGCCCTCGCCGACCGGATCCCGGGCAGCGAGACCGTGCGCGACGTCGTGCTCACGGCGGCGTACGGAGTGACCGGCCGCTGGCAGGAGACGTACGAGGAGTTCGACGAGCAGCGCGCCAAGGACCTGCTGGCGGCGTTCGACGTCGCCGACCTGGCGGACCGCTTCTACGGCACGCTGTCGGAGGGCGAGCGCAAGCGCGTGCAGATCGCCCGCGCCCTCATGACCGACCCGGAGATCCTGCTGCTCGACGAGCCCGCGGCGGGCCTGGACCTCGCCGGCCGCGAGGAGCTCGTCGGGGCGCTCGCCGAGCTCGCGGCCGACCCGGCGTCGCCGGTCCTGGTGCTCGTGACGCACCACGTCGAGGAGATCCCGCCGGGGTTCACGCACCTCATGCTCATGAAGCGCGGCGGCATCCAGGCCGCGGGGCCGATCCACGAGGTGCTCACCGCGGACAACCTCTCGCAGGCGTTCGGCACCCCGCTGATGGTCGCCCACGGCGGAGGCCGCTGGCTGGCCCGCGCGGCGCGACCCGCCGGTCGCTGAAACGGCTTCCCGCGTCGGCTCAGGCTTGGTAAAGTCTGTGCAAAACATGGTGGCGGGGGCGTCGCTCTTCTGAGGGTCTCCCGGCACCGCACGCTCCCGCGAGGGACGACGAGGGGAGAGAACCGTGGACTCCTGGCTGTGGTGGGTCGGAGGCGCGCTGCTGCTCGCCGCGATCGAGATGCTCTCGTTGGACCTCGTGCTGATCATGCTCGCGGGGGGCGCGCTCGGCGGTGCGGTGACGGCCGCGGCCGGCGGCGAGCTCTGGCTCCAGATCGTCGTGGCGTGCATCGTGTCGGCGCTGCTGCTCTTCACGCTCCGCCCGTGGCTGCTGCGCCACCTGCGCCAGCGCACGCCTCTCGTGGAGACCAACGCCGCGGCACAGATCGGCCGGTCGGCCGTCGTGCTGGCCGAGGTCACGGAGACCGGCGGCCGCGTCAAGCTGCAGGGCGAGGTCTGGAGCGCCCGGCTCGAGGACGACGGCATCCCGAACTCCACCGGGCGCGTCCCGGTCGGAGCGGAGGTGCGCGTGCTGCGCATCGAGGGCGCCACCGCCGTGGTCGAGCCGGTCGCGACGACGCACGAGCAGCCCGAGCACACCGCCTGACGGTTGTGGCTCGGGTGGTCCTGACCGCACCGAGCAGGGACCCGTACGACCCGCCGGGTGCTCCGGCGGCACCGTCTGATGTCGACCAGGTCGACGGAAGGGACCGACGTGTCCGATACCGAACCAGGCACCATCGTGCTCTACGTGGTGCTCATCATCCTGGCGATCGTCCTGATCGTCGCGCTGGTCAAGGCCGTGCGCATCGTGCCGCAGGCGACGGCGCTGATCGTCGAGCGCCTGGGCCGCTACAACAAGACGTTCGAGCCGGGGCTGCACCTGCTGGTGCCGTTCGTCGACCGCATCCGCGCCGGCGTGGACCTGCGCGAGCAGGTCGTGTCCTTCCCGCCGCAGCCGGTGATCACGAGCGACAACCTCGTGGTGAGCATCGACACGGTCATCTACTTCCAGGTGACGGAGCCGAAGTCGGCGGTCTACGAGATCGCGAACTACATCACCGGTATCGAGCAGCTCACGGTCACCACGCTGCGCAACGTCGTCGGGTCCATGGACCTGGAGCAGACGCTCACCAGCCGCGACCAGATCAACGGCCAGCTGCGCGGGGTCCTCGACGAGGCCACCGGCCGCTGGGGCGTGCGGGTGAACCGCGTCGAGCTGAAGTCGATCGAGCCGCCCGCCTCGGTGCAGGGTGCGATGGAGCAGCAGATGCGCGCCGAGCGCGACCGCCGCGCCACGATCCTCACGGCCGAGGGCGTCAAGCAGTCCCAGATCCTGACGGCCGAGGGCGAGAAGCAGTCGCAGATCCTGCGCGCGGAGGGCAACGCCCAGTCGGCTATCCTCACGGCCGAGGGTGAGGCCCGCGCCATCCTGCAGGTCTTCGACGCGATCCACCAGGGTGACGCCGACCCCAAGCTGCTGGCCTACCAGTACCTGCAGATGCTGCCCCAGATCGCGAACGGCACCGCCTCGAAGCTGTGGGTCGTGCCGACCGAGTTCACCGCCGCCCTCGGGTCCATCGCCCAGGGCTTCGGTGGCGTGCCGGGCACGCCGGGGATCCCGACCCCGCCGTCGGGCGACGAGGGCGGGGCCGAGGCGCGGCCGCGACCGTCGTCGCTCCCCGCGCAGGCCCTCGAGGACCCGGGCGAGGCGCTCGCGGAGGCGCGGCGCCAGGCGGAGGCCGCCACGGCCGACGCGACGAGCGCGGGCACGCGCTCGGGCGCGCCGTTCGACCCGTCGGCCGAGCGCGGCCAGCGGCCGTCCGACGGCCCGACGGCGCCGCCGGCTCCCGGGGCGCAGCCGCGCTCGCTCGGCGGCGAGCCGGAGGAGCCGCAGCAGTAGGTCGCGCAGGGTTGCGATCGAGAGGGCCGTCACCCCGTGGGGTGGCGGCCCTCTCGTCGTGCCCGTCCGGCCGTCCGGGAGGGGGGAGGTCCGCGCGTGACGTTGCGGAGTGAGTGCTCACTCATTTAGTGTGGCGCGCATGAGTCCCACGCCCACGCCGACCGGTCGCGCCGCGCCCATGGCGCCGGACGACCGCCGCTCGGCGATCATCGACGCCGTGCTCCCGCTCGTCGGAGAGTTCGGCCTCGACGTCACCAGCCGCGAGCTCGCCGACGCCGCGGGCATCGCCGAGGGCACCCTGTTCCGGGCGTTCGGCGACAAGCTCACCCTGATCGGCGCGGTGGCGGTCGAGGGCCTGCACCGGGCCTCCGGGCCGGTCGAGACGCGCGCCGAGCTCGCGGCGATCGACCGGGAGGCGCCCCTCGAGGAGCGGCTCGAGCGCGTCATCGAGCTCGGCCGCCGCCGGATGACCGACGTCATGCGCTGGATGGGCGTGCTGCGCGCGCTGCACCACCGCACCGGTGCGCGCGACCAGGTCGAGCCCGGGCACGTGCAGGACTTCCGCGCGCAGCTGGCGCAGCAGCGCGAGCAGCAGCGCGAGGCCACCGTCGCCGGGCTGATCGGGGTACTGCAGCCCGACGAGCACCGGCTCCGGGTGCCGATCGAGGTCGCGGTGGCCCTCGTCGAGGCCAGCATCGCCGGCACGCACGCGCGGGTCGACCACCTGCTGCCCGCGCCCTCGCCCCGGGTCGTCGCCGATGCGCTCGTGCACGGCATCGCGGAGGATCGAGGGGAAAAACACGTGCCCGCGGCCACCACGACGACGAACACTGCCTCGAACGCTCCGTCCGAGAACCCCCCAGGGGCGGCGACGCCCCGGACCCCCCACCCCCAGGAGCCCTGATGCTCGTCTCCCTGGCGCGGACCTACCTGCGCCCGTACGCCGGCGCCGTCGGCCTGCTGCTGGTGCTCCAGCTGCTCGCGACGCTCGCCTCCCTGTACCTGCCGTCCCTCAACGCGGACATCGTCGACAACGGTGTGACGACCGGTGACACGGCCTACATCATGCGCGTGGGCGGCTGGATGCTCCTCGTGAGCCTCGTCCAGGTCCTGTGCGCGGTCGGCGCGGTGTTCCTGGGCGCCCGGGCCGCGACGGCGCTGGGCCGCGACGTGCGCCGCGACCTGTTCGACTCCGTGCAGGGCTTCTCCGCCCGCGAGCTCGGGCAGTTCGGCGCCCCGTCCCTCATCACCCGCACGACCAACGACGTGCAGCAGGTGATGATGGTCGTGCTCATGACGTTCACCATCATGGTGATGGCGCCGATCATGCTGGTCGGCGGCGTCATCATGGCGCTGCAGGAGGACGTCGAGCTGTCCGCGCTGCTGCTGGTCGTCGTGCCCGTCCTCGGTATCGCGATGGGCCTGCTGATGTGGCGGATGGTGCCGTACTTCAAGGCGATGCAGAAGCGGATCGACGCGATCAACGGCGTGCTGCGCGAGCAGATCACCGGCCTGCGGGTGGTGCGCGCGTTCGTCCGGGAGAACCGCGAGCTGGAGCGCTTCGGCGCCACCAACGAGGCGCTGTACGACACGTCGCTGAACGCCGGCAAGCTGATGGCGCTGGCGTTCCCCATGGTCATGCTCATCATGAACGCCTCCAGCGTCGCCGTGCTCTGGTTCGGCGCGCAGCGCATCGACAACGGCCAGATGGAGGTGGGGGCGCTCATGGCGTTCCTCAGCTACATCATGTACATCCTCATGGCCGTGATGATGTCGACGATGATGGTGATGATGGTGCCGCGCGCCTCGGTCGCCGCGGGCCGCATCAGCGAGGTGCTCGAGACCGAGACGTCGGTGACGGAGCCGGCGGCGCCGGTGAGCCTCTCCTCCCTGGCCGACGGCGAAGGGCCGCGCGGCGAGGTGCGCTTCGAGGGGGTCGGGTTCCGCTACCCGGGCGCCGACGAGCCGGTGCTGCACGACCTGGCGTTCACCGCGTCGCCCGGCCGGGTGACGGCGATCATCGGCTCGACCGGCGCGGGCAAGACGACGCTGCTCAACCTGGTGCCGCGGCTCTTCGACGTCACCGAGGGCCGCGTGCTCCTGGACGGCGTCGACGTGCGCGACCTGGCGACGGGTGACCTCGGGTCGCAGCTCGGCCTGGTGCCGCAGAAGGCGTTCCTGTTCAGCGGCACGGTCGCGGACAACCTCCGCTACGGCAAGGCCGACGCCACCGAGGAGGAGATGTGGGCCGCGCTGGAGATCGCGCAGGCGCGCGACTTCGTCGAGGCGCTCCCCGAGGGGCTCGAGGCGCCGGTGGCGCAGGGCGGCACCACGTTCTCCGGCGGTCAGCGGCAGCGGCTCGCGATCGCGCGCGCCGTCGTCCGGCACCCGCGCGTGTACCTGTTCGACGACTCGTTCTCGGCGCTCGACTACAGCACGGACGCGCGGCTGCGCGCGGCGCTGCGGCCGCGCACGCAGGACGCGACCGTCCTCGTCGTCGCGCAGCGCGTGGCGACGATCCGCGACGCCGACCAGATCCTCGTGCTCGACCACGGCCGCATCGTCGGGCGCGGCACGCACGCCGGGCTGCTGGCCGACAACGAGACCTACCAGGAGATCGTCTCCTCCCAGATGTCCCTCGAGGAGGCGGCATGAGCACCGAACGCAAGGCCCCTGCCCGTCCCGCCGGCGGCCCGCGCGGCGGCGGCCCCATGGGTGGCATGGGCGGGGCCCCGGGCGCCAAGGCCATGGACTTCCGCGGGTCGCTCGTGCGGTTCGCCCGCGTGATGCGTCCCGAGCGGGCGCGCGTCGTCCTGCTGACCCTGTGCGGCATCGTCTCGGTGGCGCTCACCGTGGCGGGCCCGAAGATCCTCGGCGACGCGACCAACGTCATCTTCGCGGGGTTCGTCGGCAAGGCGCTCGCCCTGGCCGGGGTCCCCGCGGGCACGACCGGCGACGAGGCCGCCGCCATGCTGCGCGCCTCCGGGGACAGCGCCCAGGCCGGGCTGATCTCCTCGCTGCCGGACGTGGTCGTGGGCCGGGGCGTGGACTTCACCCGCCTCGGCGAGATCCTCCTGTGGGTGCTCGCCATCTACCTGGGCGCGTTCCTCTTCGGGTGGCTGCAGGCGCGGATCATGACGATCGCCGTGCAGAACACGATGCGCCGGCTGCGCGACGACGTCGAGGCCAAGCTGCACCGCATCCCGCTGAGCTACGTGGACAAGCAGGCCAAGGGCGAGATCCTCTCGCGCGTCACCAACGACATCGACAACGTCGCGCAGACGACGACCCAGACGCTCGCGCAGCTCGTGACCTCCGTGCTCACGGTGATCGGCGTGCTCGGGATGATGTTCTGGATCTCGTGGGTGCTGGCGCTCGTGGCGCTGGTGACCGTGCCGCTGTCGGTGGTCCTGACCATGCAGATCGCCAAGCGGTCGCAGCCGCAGTTCGTGGCGCAGTGGGCGGCCACCGGGCGCCTCAACGCGCACGTCGAGGAGATGTTCACCGGCCACTCGCTGGTGAAGGTCTACGGGCGCCAGGAGGCGGCGGCGGAGAAGTTCGGGACCGAGAACGAGGCGCTCTACGACGCGTCGCGGAAGTCGCAGTTCATCTCCGGCACGATGCAGCCGTCGATGGGCTTCCTCGCGAACCTCAACTACGTGATCGTGGCCGTGATCGGCGGCCTGCGCGTGGCCTCGGGGCAGCTGTCCCTGGGCGACGTGCAGGCGTTCATCCAGTACTCGCGGCAGTTCACGCAGCCGCTCACGCAGATCGCGTCGATGATGAACCTGCTGCAGTCCGGCGTCGCGTCGGCCGAGCGGGTGTTCGAGCTGCTCGACGCCCCGGAGCAGGACCCGGACCCGGCGGACCCCCGCCGGCTCGGCGACGTCCGCGGCCGCGTGGCGTTCGAGGACGTCTCGTTCTCCTACGACCCCGAGACGCCGCTCATCGAGCACCTCGACCTCGTGGCGGAGCCCGGCCAGACGATCGCGATCGTCGGCCCCACGGGCGCCGGCAAGACGACGCTCGTCAACCTGCTCATGCGGTTCTACGAGGTGAACGAGGGCCGCATCACGCTGGACGGCGTGGACACGCGCGACCTGACGCGGGACGACCTGCGCTCGCGGATCGGCATGGTGCTGCAGGACACGTGGCTGTTCAAGGGCACCATCGAGGAGAACCTGCGCTACGGGGTGCGCGACGGCGACCAGGTGGGCGAGGCGGAGTTCCTCGCGGCCACCGAGGCCACGCACGTGGACCCGTTCGTGCGCACGCTGCCCGACGGGTACGCGACGCTGCTCGACGACGAGGCGACCTCGCTCTCGGCGGGCGAGAAGCAGCTGCTGACCATCGCCCGCGCGTTCCTCGCCGACCCGGAGATCCTCGTGCTCGACGAGGCGACGAGCTCGGTCGACACCCGTACCGAGGTGCTGGTGCAGCAGGCGATGAACGCGCTGCGGGCGAACCGCACGTCGTTCGTCATCGCGCACCGTCTGTCGACCATCCGTGACGCCGACACCATCGTCGTGATGGAGCACGGGCAGATCGTGGAGCAGGGCGACCACGACACGCTGCTCGCGGCGGGCGGTGCCTACGCGCGGCTGTACGAGTCGCAGTTCAGCGCCCCCGCGGTGGACGAGGAGGACGCGGTCGCCGGTCCCGCCGGCGTCTGACCCCGCCGCTCGCCCGATCCTCCCCGCGGGCCGGGATCAGGGGAGGACGAGCATCCGGGCGGGCGGCGCCCCCTCGCGCTGCCAGTCGAACCGGGCCTCGCCGACCACGCGCCACCCGCGGTGCAGGTAGACGGCGTGCGCGACGCCGTCGCGGTCGTCGACGTCGAGCACCGGCGTGCGCCCCTGCGCGTGCAGGTGCGCGACGGCGACGTCGAGCAGCGCGCCGCCGACCCCGCGGCCCTGCGCGCCCGGGCCGACGAAGAGGACCGACACGCAGCCCAGCTCCTCGACGGGGCGGCCGGCGCCGGCGGACCAGATGGCGCCGAACCGGTCGTCGGGCACGGAGGTCACGCTCACGTGCCCGACGACCGCGCCGTCGAGCTCGGCGACCCACGCGCGCTCCTCGTCCGGCCGCACCAGGAACTCCTCGGTCGGGAAGGGCAGCGGCCACCGGTGCGGGTAGCCCGACGCCGGCTGCTGGGCGGCGAGGACGTCGACGAGGGCGGGCAGGTCGGCCGCCGTGCGGTCGCGGAGCACGACGGCGGGAGTGCGGGCCGGGGCGGTGCCGGAGGTCACGGCGGAGGTCGCGTCGGAGGTCACCCCGCGATCGTGGCACGGGGCCCCGACAGGCTCGCGCCGGTCGGGGCCCCGCGGGATGGTGCGGGCGTCACGCGGAGACGCTGAGCGTGGCGCCGATGGTCCCCGCGTCGGCGAGGGCGCCGGCGTGCACGCGCGCGAGCTGCGTGCGCGACACCTTGAGCCCGCGCCGGGTGTCGTCGGTCGTGACGTGGGCGGGGCCGACGGCCGTGCCGTCGTCGGGGGCGTCGGTGAGCGAGACGGGCCGCACGAGGGTCCAGTCGAGGCCGCTTCCGCGCACCACCTCCTCCTGCCGGCCCGAGTCGGTGAACTGGCGGCCGATCACGAACCGGAACACCAGCTTCCACGTGAGGTCGAGGTGCGCCCACGAGTCGCCGAGGCCGTACGTGCTCTGCACGACCAGCCGGCGCACGCCGGTCTCGCGCATCGCCGCGACCACGGTCGCGGTGCCGCGCGAGCGCACGTCGGGCGGGGTGCTCGACCGGCGCAGCCACTGCACGGTGAGCGGGTTGTCCGAGATGCCGAGCGTGACGACGACGGCGTCCTGCCCGGCGACGGCCTTGGCGACCGCCTCCGGGTCGAGGGCGTCGCCGTCGACGGGTCGCAGGGAGCCCCGCTGCGCGTCCAGACCTGAGACCGGTGCCGCGAACGCGGTGCTCGCCGTCCGGCCGAACGCGGTCACGCGGTGCCCCGCGGCCACCAGCTCGCGGGTGACGGCGAGGCCGCTGCCCCGCGTCGCTCCGACCACCAAGACGTCCATGAGAGTCCTCCTCGTCGTGCCGGGCCCCGTGCGGTCCCGGCGTCTGGCTCCAGACTTCCGCCCGATCACCGGACGAACCATGAGGTGTCATCCAGGAGTCTTGACCGTTCGTCCGGGACGGGCGGACGATGGCGGGATGAGCGACGCCGCCCTGCTCCCCGTCCCCGGTGCCGGAAAGCCGCAGGTCGACCCCTGGGCCGACGTGCTCGGGACCCTCGAGATGGACGCCGTCTTCTGCTCCACCGGCCGGTTCTCCGAGCCCTGGGGCATCGCGATGCCGGCGCTGCCGGGCGTCCTGATGTTCCACCTGCTGCTCGACGGCCGCGCCGTCGTCGACGTGGAGGGCGGGCGGCACGACCTGGGCCCGGGAGACCTCGTGCTGGTGCCGCACGGTGCCGGGCACGCGATCACCGGCACCGCCGACGACCCGGCCACCGGGCTCTGGGACGTCGACCGCACGGTGGTCGCCGACCGGTACGAGCAGCTCCGGATCGACGGGGGCGGGCGCCCGGCGGCCCTGGTGTGCGGGGCGGTGGGGTTCACCGACCCGGGGGTCGGCCGCCTGCTGGCGAGCCTGCCGGCGGTGCTGCGGGCGCCGGACGCCGCGAGCGGGCCGGGCGCGGGCGACGACGGGTCGGACGGCGACTGGGTGCGCGCCGTCGTCGCGGCGATCGACCACGAGGTGCGCCACCCGCGGCCGGGCACGGACGTCGTCACGGCCCGGCTCGCCGACGTGCTGCTGGTGCACGTGGTGCGCCGCTGGCTCGAGGCGGAGGAGCCGGCGTCGGGGTGGGTCGCCGCGCTCCGCGACCCGGCGCTCGGGCCCGTGCTGCGCGCCGTGCACGCGGAACCCCAGCGGCCATGGACGCTGGAGTCGCTCGCCGCCGTCGCGCGCCTGTCCCGGTCCGCGTTCGCCGACCGGTTCGCCCGCACCGTGGGCGAGCCGCCGATGGCCTACGTGGCCGGGTGCCGGATGGACGCGGCCGCGCGGCTGCTGCGCGACCCGGACGCGAGCGTCGAGCGCGTGGCCCGGCAGGTCGGCTACGACTCGGTGCCGGGGTTCCACCGCGCCTTCGTGCGGCGGCACGGCGCGACGCCGGGCGCGTGGCGCTCCTCCGGCCCGGCGCGCACCCTTGCCGAGGTGCTCGCGCGCTGAGGGGCGGAGGGACCGGACCGGTGGGGGGCGCGGCTGCGCGCGGGGGAGAATGCCCCGGTGAGCACCCCCGAGCCCGGCGTCGACGACGCCCGCACCACCCGCATCACCGACCCCGCCGACCCGCGCCTGCACGACTACACCGACCTCAAGGACGTGAAGCTCCGCTCCGTGCGCGAGCCCGCCGAGGGGCTGTACATGGCCGAGTCGTCGTCCGTGATCCGGCGGGCCCTCGAGGCGGGCCACCGTCCCCGGTCGTTCCTCATGGGCGAGAAGTGGCTCGACTCCCTGGCAGACGTGCTCGCCGCCCATCCCGACGTCCCCGTGTACGTCGGCCCGGACGACGTCGTGCAGCGGATCACCGGCTTCCACCTGCACCGCGGGGCGCTCGCGGCCATGCACCGGCCGGTGCTGCCCTCCGTGCACGACCTGCTCGCCGGGGCGCGCGCCGGCGCGGGCGCGCGCCGCGTCGCCGTGCTGGAGGACATCGTCGACCACACGAACGTCGGGGCGATCTTCCGCTCCGCGGCGGCGCTCGGGGTGGACGCGGTGCTCGTCTCGCCGCGCTGCGCCGACCCGCTCTACCGCCGGTCGGTCCGGGTCTCGATGGGCACGGTGTTCCAGGTGCCGTGGACGCGGCTGGAGTCGTGGCCGGGCGGCCTGCACGCGCTGCAGGACGACGGCTTCACCGTCGCGGCGCTGGCCCTCGCCGACGACTCCGTGTCCCTCGACGACCTGGTGGCCGACCCGCCCGAGCGGCTCGCGATGGTGCTCGGCACCGAGGGTGACGGGCTCTCGCGAGGGGCGGTCGCGGCGGCGGACGTCGTCGTGCGGATCCCGATGGCCGGGGGAGTGGACTCGCTCAACGTCGCGGCCGCGTCGGCCGTGGCGTTCTGGGCGACCCGGGCCTGATCCCGGCGCGGACGAGGGGGCCGGCGCGTCGCACCGACCCCCGTCGTCCGCCCCCTGCGGGCGACCCGATCAGCCCTTCAGCTCGGCCGCCAGGTCGTCGAGGAAGACGTCGAGCACGCCGTCGCCCAGCTTCACCGGGGCGGCGCCCCAGCGGTTGTCCGGGGGGTCGACGATCACCTGGGCGGCCGCCTCGGCGGAGGCGTCGGCCCGGGCGAGGAGCTCGTCGCGTCGCGCCGTGTCACCGCGCAGGTCGGCCCGGGCGGCGTCGAGCGTGGCGAGGAACGCGTCGCCCCACAGGTCGGTCGCCTCCAGCCAGGGCGCGGCGTCCGACACGAAGGCGGGGTCCACACCGGACCGCCGGAGCGTCTCGGGGATGCCCGCGACCGTCCGGGCGTCGTCCCGCAGGCGGGCGATCGCCGCCGCCTGGTGGCCGGCCTCCCAGCGCTCCCAGAAGTCGCCGATCTCCGCCGCGAGGGCGGGCGCCTGCGGCTGCCACGGGTCGCCGAAGCTCGGCGCCAGGTGGTTGAGGTCCCCGAACGCCAGGAGCGCCTCCACCGCGTCGCGGTCGTCGTGGGCCAGGTAGCGCATCGCCTCGACCCAGCTCCGGTCGCGGTCGTACCCGCGGTCGTTCCACGCGAAGTCCGCGATGCCGAAGACGGCGACCTTGCTCGCCGCGGCCTGGTTCATCGGGTTGGAGACGATCCCGGCCAGGTGGTCCGACAGACCCGGCTCGCGCTTGTCGTACGGCGCGAGGAGGAGCCGTCCGCTGGTCTGCCCGTAGTCGTTGACCGGGTAGTTGTCCCACAGGAAGGTCGGGCCGCCGAAGACGGTGTCCGCCTCGACCGCCTGGTCCACCGAGATCGACTGCGGCACCACGTCGTTGCCCGTCCACATGACGACGACGTCCTCGTCCATCTCCCGCAGCGCGGCCTTGTAGGGCGACTCCGTGGTGTTGTAGTACTCCGTCGGCACCATCTGCAGCGGCCGGGCGCCGTCGTGCGTCTCGATCCAGCCCTGCTGCACGCGGGTGAGGAAGTCCGCCTGGGCCTTCCCGGCGTTCCCCGGCGACGGGTCGCCGTAGGCCACCTGGTCGGAGTCGCAGGCCCAGCGCGAGTAGTCGATGTCGTCGAGCGGGACGCTGAACGCCCGGACGCCGACGTCGTACAGCGCCTGGAACTTCCGCTCCAGCGCCGCCATGTCCTCGTCGCCGGAGTAGCAGACGCTGTTGCCGGGGGAGAGCGCGAACGTGAAGCGCACGTGGTTCGCCGTCGCGGCCTCGACCAGCTCGGCGAGCTCCGCGAGCTTGTCGGCCGGGTAGTCCTCGCGCCACTTCTCGCGGTGGTACGGGTCGTCCTTCGGGGCGTAGACGTAGGTGTTGGCCTTCACGTCGCCGTAGAAGGCGAGCTGGTCCAGCCGCTCGGCGTGCGTCCACGGCTCGCCGTAGAAGCCCTCGATGGTGCCGCGCAGCGGCATGGCGGGGAAGTCGCGGACCGTGGCGCCGGCGAGCGTCGTGCCCCGGCGGCCGTCGACCAGGAGCTGCTCGAGGGTCTGGACGGCGTAGAACTGGCCGGTCGCGTCCGCCCCGGCGAGCACGACGGTGCCGCGGCCCCGGTGCCCGTCGACCTGCACCGCGTACGCCTCGTCGTGGTCGGGCACCGTGACGCGGCCCAGGGCGGCCCGGACGTCGGTGCGCGACGCGTCACCGAGGAGGAGCCGGACCTCCCCGCGGGCCGGGCGGCGGTCGTCCGCGTCGCGGACGACGGCGCGCACCCCGTGCTCCCGCAGCGCGCCGGTGAGCGCGTCGCGTGCCGCGTCATCGGTGTCGGCGTCGACCACGACGTCCACGGACCGGGGGAGGCGGAGGTCGTCGTCGGAACGCCAGATCTCCTGCGGGGCGGGGCTGACGGTGGGAAGGTCGTCCCGGGTGGCGGGCGACGCGGACGCGGTCGTCGTCACGCCGGCGGCGAGGAGCATCGTGGCCGTGAGCGTGCCGGCGGCGAGTCGTCGTCTGACGGTGGTCATGGAAACCTCCATTGGTCTAGACCAGTTCGACCACCCTGACGAAGGTCGATGCTCCTGTCAACAGGAGGACGGGGTCGTCGCCGAGGGGTCCGCCGGTGACCCGCGCCACACTGAATTACGCAACGGGGGGATGACGAAACCCGGAGGTGAAGGTTAGCCTCACCTACGTGAGTCAGACCCTGGCGCCCTCGGCGCCCCCCGCGGTCGAGTCCCGTCCCGCCGTCGCGATGGCCGGGCGCGGCCTGCGGCTGTCGTACGACCGCCGCACCGTCGTCGACGGCGCGGAGATCGAGCTGCGGCCCGGCGCGGTGACCGCGCTGCTCGGGCCCAACGGCTCCGGCAAGTCGACGCTGCTGCGCTCGCTCGCGCGCCTGCACCGCCCGGACGCGGGCTCCGTCACGCTCGCCGACGGCGACGCCGCTGACGGGGAGGGCGCCACCGACGCGCTCGCCCTGCACCCCAAGGACTTCGCCCGCCGCGTCACGCTGCTGTCGCAGAGCCATCCGACGCCGAGCGGCGTGACCGTGCGCGACGTCGTCGCGTACGGCCGGCACCCGTACCGTGGGCGCTTCCGTTCCGCGGACGCGGACGGGCCGCGCGCGATCGCGCACGCCATGGACGTCACCGGCGTCGCCGAGATGGCGGAGCGGGGCGTCGACGAGCTCTCCGGCGGCGAGCTGCAGCGGGTGTGGCTCGCGACCTGCCTCGCGCAGGACACCGGCGTGCTGCTCCTCGACGAGCCCACGACCTACCTCGACCTGCGCTACCAGGTGGAGCTGCTCGACCTGGTGCGCGACCTCGCCACCGAGCACGGCGTCGCCGTCGGCGTGGTGCTGCACGACCTCAACCAGGCCGCCGCCGTCGCGGACCACGTCGTCGTGCTGCACCGCGGCGAGGTGCGGGCGTCCGGCCCCGCCGCCAGGGTGCTCACCAGCGAGCTGCTCACCGAGGTGTACGGCATCCGCGTCGAGGTCACCACGCACCCGGACACCGGCCGCACCCGCTGCGAGGCCGTCGGCCGGCACGACGCGCGCGGCGTCTGACCTCGCGCGACCGGACCACCGGACCACCACCACTCGCCGGCGCCCCCGCCCGGCACCGTCGCGCCCGCTCCCGCGGCGCACCGACTCGAAGGACACCGAGACACCCATGCGCATCCCCACCCGCCCCCTGCTCGTCGGCGCCACCGCCGCCGTGGCCGCGCTCGCCCTCGCCGCGTGCGGCACCACGGAGGACCCCGCCGAGGCGGCGGCGCCCGAGTCGTCGGCCGCGAGCGGCCCCGTCACCTACACGGACGAGCGTGGCGAGCACACGCTCGACGCCCCCGCCACCGAGGTCGTCTCTCTCGAGTGGGGCCTCACGGAGAACCTCGTGGCGCTCGGGGTCGAGCCGGCGGGCCAGGCGGACGTCGAGGGGTACAACACCTGGGACACGGTCGCGCCGATCGACGAGCGCACGCCCGACGTCGGCACGCGCGGGGAGCCGAGCCTGGACGCCATCTCGGCGCTCGAGCCGGACCTCGTGGTCACGACCACCGACATCCCCGAGAACGTCATCGCGCAGATCGAGGAGGTCGCGCCCGTCCTGACGTTGCGCGGCTCCGACGGCGAGGACCCGCTCGGCTACATGAAGGAGACGGTGACCACCCTCGGGGAGGTCACCGGCAAGCGGGACGAGGCGACCCAGGCGCTGGCGGACTTCGACGCCAAGGTCGCCGAGGGCAGGACCGCGCTCGAGGAGGCGGACCTCGGCGGCGCCGAGTTCGCGATGGCCGACGGCTGGATCGCCAACGGCACCGTCTCCGTGCGCATGTACACGCCGGGGTCCTTCTTCGGCGCGCTCGGCGAGGCCGTCGGCCTCGAGAACGCCTGGACCGAGGGCGGCGACCCCGACTACGGCCTCGCGCAGACCGACGTCGAGGGCCTGACGAAGCTCGGCGACGTGCAGTTCGTCTACGCGGCGAACGACGCCGAGGCCGACCCGTTCGCCGACGGGCTCAAGGGCAACAAGGTGTGGGAGCAGCTGCCGTTCGTGACGGCCGGCGACGTGCACCGCATCCCCGACGGCATCTGGATGTTCGGCGGCCCGCTGTCGGGCGCCGCGTACATCGACGCGCTCGTCGACTCGCTCGCCTGATCGCCCGCAGCACGTGTCCGTGACCGACTCGCCGCCGTCCGCCGCCCCCGTCACCGCGCCGGGGCGGCGGGCGGCACCCGTCCGTGTCGTGGCGGCGTTCGTCCTCGCCGTCGTCGCGGTGCTCGTCCTGGCCGCGGTGCACCTCACGCAGGGCACGGCGGACGTCGGGGTGCCCGACGTGCTGCGCGCCCTCGTCGGGTCCGACGCCGACGGCACGGTCGCCGTGCTCGTCTCGTCCCGGCTGCCACGCCTCCTGGCGGGGCTGCTCGTCGGCGTCGCGCTCGGCGTGGCCGGTGCGGTGCTGCAGTCCGTGGCGCGCAACCCGCTCGCGTCCCCCGACACGCTGGCGGTCAACGCGGGCGCGTACGTCACGGTCGTTGCGGCGGCCGCCCTCGGCCTGTCCGTCCCGTTCTACCTGCAGGGCGGGCTCGCGTTCGTCGGCGGCCTGGCCGCCGCGGCGCTCGTGCTCGCCCTTGCGCGCGGCGGAGCCGACGGGCCCACCCGCCTGGTGCTGGCGGGCTCGGCCATCATGCTCGCGCTGCACTCCCTGACGATGGTGCTCCTCGTGCTCTTCGAGCAGGAGACCACCGGCCTGTTCGCGTGGGGCAGCGGCAGCATCGTGCAGTCCGGCACGCGCACGGTGAGCATGGCGGCCCCCGTCGTCCTGGTCGGCGTCGCCGCCGCCTTGCTGCTGGCCCGCCGGCTCGACCTCCTGGGCCTGGGGGACGACGCCGCACGCGTGCTCGGCATCGACGTGCGCCGCACGCGCGTGCTCGCCGTCCTGGCCGCCGTGCTGCTCGCCGCGATCGCTGTCACCGTGGCCGGACCCATCGGCTTCGTGGGCCTCGCGGCTCCCGTCATCGCCCGGCTCGTGGGGCGCAAGGTGCCCGGCCTCGGCCGGCACGTGCTGCTCCTGCCGTTCGCCGCCCTCGTGGGCGTCGTCGTGGTGCTCGGCGCGGACGTGCTGCTGCGCGCGATCCTGCCCGGTCAGGCGTCGGTCGTGGTGCCGACCGGCGTCGTGACCAGCGTGCTCGGTGCCGGCATCCTCGTGTGGATGGCGCGGCGCCTGCGCGACTCGGGTGCCGGGGCGCGCGGCGCCCGGGGTGCCCTCGGCCGGCCCCGTTCGCGCGCGCGGGTGGTCGCGGTCCTGGTGCTGCTCGGCGTCGCCCTCGTGGTGGCCGTGGTCGCCGGCCTGCTCCTCGGCGACCGGGTCGTGCTGCTGGGCGACGTGTCGAACTGGGTGCAGGGGGTGGCCGGGCGGCAGGTGAGCTTCGTGCTCGACCAGCGCGTGCCGCGCGTGCTCGCCGCCGTGCTGGCGGGAGCGGCGCTGGCGCTCGCGGGCACGATCGTGCAGGCCGTGTGCCGCAACCCGCTCGCCGAGCCGAGCCTGCTCGGCGTGACGTCGGGCGCGGGCCTCGGCGCCGTGCTGATGATCCTGCTCGTGCCCGGGGTCGGCATCTGGCAGATGTCCGCGGCGGCGGGCGCGTGCGCGCTCGGCGTGTTCGCCCTCGTGTACCTGCTGTCGTCGCGCGGCGGGCTGGGCTCCGAGCGTCTGGTGCTCGTCGGTATCGGCGCGCAGGCGGGCACGACGGCGCTCATCACTCTCGTCGTCCTCGTCATCGCGCCGTGGGACGTCAACCTCGCGCTCACGTGGCTGTCGGGCTCGACGTACGGGCGCAGCCTGGAACAGCTCCTTCCCGTCGCCCTGGCGCTGCTCGTCATGGTGCCGCTCGCCGCGACCTACCGCCGCGAGCTCGACGTGCTGTCGCTCGACGAGGACACCCCGCGCGTCCTCGGCCTCCCGGTGGACCGCTCGCGGCTGGTGCTGCTCGGGGCCGCCGCGCTGACCACGGCAGCCGCCGTGTGCGCCGTGGGCGTCATCGGCTTCGTCGGGCTCGTCGCCCCGCACGCGGCACGCGCGCTGGTCGGCGCCCGGCACGCGCGGGTGCTGCCGGTGGCGATCCTCGTCGGGGCCGTGCTGGTGTCCGCGGCGGACACGCTCGGCCGCGTCGTCATCGCGCCGGGGCAGATCCCCGCGGGTCTCGGGACGGCGCTGCTGGGGGCGCCGTACTTCGTCTACCTGCTCTGGCGCTCGCGGGGACGCGCGACGGCCTGACGGTCCCTCGAGCGGACCCACGCTTTCGAGCGGGGCCGCGGCGAGGGACGATGGCGGGGTGGACGAGCACAGTGCCGCCCCGGTGGTGATCGGTTACGACGCGTCGGAGCCTGCCGACGTCGCCCTCGCCTGGGCGGCGCGGGAGGCGCGCACGCGCGGCGCCGTCCTGCGCGTCGTCTACGTGCGCGACGCCCACGACACGGGGGTGGCCGCGCGCCCGCACGGCGACGACCTGGGGGAGCGGGGGGACGGCGGGGCGTGGCCCGTCGTCGAGGAGGCGGCCGCCCGCGCCCGCGACATCGTCCCCGGCGCGACCGTCGAGACCTTCGTGGAGTACGCCTCCCCGTCCGCGGCGCTCGTGGGCATGTCGGCCGACGCCGGGGCCCTCGTGCTGGGCGCCACCCGGCACGGCGGCCTGTACGAGGCGATCCGGGGCACCGTCGTGCTGCAGGTGACGGCGCACGCCCACTGCCCCGTGGTGGTCGTGCCCGCCGAGGGCCCGCGGGCCGACCTGCCGCCGGACGCCCCCGTCGTCGTCGGCTACGACGGCTCCGAGCAGTCCGGCGTGGCCCTCGACGCCGCCGTCGACACCGCGTGGCGGCTGGGGCGCGCGCTCCGCGTCGTCGTGGTGTGGCGGCCCGGGGTGGCGGAGTGGGTGACGTCGCGCGGCCCCACCGAGCACGAGGCCCACGACATCACCGAGGCCGACGCCGGGCCGGTGCTGCAGCGCGGCCTGGCCCGGGTCGAGGAGCGGCTGCGGGAGCGCGGCGCGTCCGAGGGTGCGCTCGAGGTGCTCGGCGAGACGCGCGAGGGGCAGGTGGTGCGCGTGCTGCACCGCGAGGCGGAGGGTGCCGAGCGGCTGCTGCTGGGCACTCGGGGGCGCGGCGGCTTCGCGTCGCTGCTGCTCGGTTCCGCGACGCACACCCTGGTGCGGACGTCCGCCTGCCCGGTCGTCGTCGTGCGTGCGTCCGGCGCGGTGGAGGCGGCGACGTAGCGTCGGACGCGGCCGTGTGACGACGGTCACCCGGGGTTGCGGACCCCGGGCGAGGTGAGGTTAGGCTTACCACCGTGACCGAGACCGCCGAGGCGACCGAGCGCGCCGACCAGACCGCCGTGCAGGACGTCGTCCCCGAGCAGCCGTACCGCATGTTCGACGTCACCGTCTCGCGCGTCACCCGGCTCTGCCCGTCGTTCATCCGCATCACGTTCACCGGCGAGGACCTCGACGGGTTCGCCGACAACGGCAAGGACCAGCGGATCAAGTTCCTGCTCCCCGCGCCCTGCGGCGGCTGGGAGTACCTCGACCGGCAGAACCCGGACTGGTTCACGTCGTGGCGCGCGCTGCCCGAGGAGCGTCGCAACCCGCTGCGCACCTACACCGTGCGCGCGGTCCGGCAGGACCTGCGCGAGGTCGACGTCGACATCGTGCTGCACGGCGACACCGGGCCCGCCTCCCGCTGGGCCAACGGCGCGAAGCCGGGCGCCCCGCTCGTCATCATGGGCCCCAACGCCGCGTACACGGACGGGCCGCACGGCGGGCTCGAGTTCAACCCGCCCGCCCGCAGCCACGCCCTGCTTCTCGCCGGCGACGAGACCGCCGTCCCGGCGATCGCCGCGATCTGCGAGTCCCTGCCGGCGGACGCCGTCGGCGAGGTCTTCCTCGAGGTGCCGCACCGCGAGGACCGCTGGACCCTGGCCGCGCCCGCCGGCGTGCGGATCTCGTGGCTGCCGCGCGAGGACCGGGAGCACGGCGACGTGCTCGTGCCCGCCGTGAAGGAGGCCGCGGACCGGCTGCTCGCCATGGGCGTGCGCCCGTCGGCGGACGCGCCGGCCGCTCCCGAGCTGCTGGCCGCGGAGGTCGATGGCCCGGCACTGACCGCCGCGGGCGTCGACCTGGACGGCGAGCTGCCCGACGTCGACATCGACGCGGACATCCTCTGGGAGGTGCCCGTCGACGCGACCGGCCAGCCGCTCGCGCAGGACACGGTGCTCTACGCGTGGCTCGCCGGCGAGGCCGGATCGATCAAGACGCTGCGCCGCTACCTCGTCTCCGAGAAGGGCGTCGACCGCAAGGCCGTCGCCTTCATGGGCTACTGGCGCCGCGGCCGCGCGGAGTGCTGATCCGGCACCTGCCGGGCGCGTTTCGGCGGGATGTCCGATAAGCGCGAAATTCTCAGTCCGCGAGACGTACTGTCTTGTCTCGCGAGGCGGACGATGTGCTGGGTCAATCGCGGTGGCGTGGTATCTAGAGGGTGCGATCCGGCTGGCATGCTCTGGCCGAGCCTGACGACCTCACCGAACTCCTCACGGTGGCGAGACGACGCCGCCGTCGAGCACGCCGTGCTCTGACCCGCACCGAGAGGCCCTCACGACATGACGACGACGACGCCTGTGCCGGAGAACACCCGGGCGCGCAGCCAAGGGAGCGCGGACCCGTCCGGCGCACCGGCGGGTCAGATCGCGCCTCCGCCGAAGATGCGTCGGCGCCCCGCGCTCATCGCGCTCTCCGTCGTGCTCGTGTGCGTGGGCGCCCTCGTGAGCGCGTTCGCCTTCCAGTCCATGTCGAACAGCCAGGAGGTGCTCACCGTCCGCGAGACGATCCACCGCGGGCAGGTCATCGACGCCGACGACCTCGTCACCGTGCGGATCGGGATGGACCCCGCGCTGCAGGCGGTGCCGGCGAGCAGCGCCGAGGCCGTCGTGGGCAAGCACGCGGCGCTCGACATCGTCGCCGGGGGCGTCGTCACCGCGGAGCAGGTGACCGACGCGGCCGTGCCGTCCGCGGGGAACTCGGTGGTGGGCGTGAGCGTCACGGCCGCCATGCTGCCCGCCGGCCAGGTGCGGTCGGGCGACGACGTACGGATCGTGTCCACCACCGCGGGCGGCGGCGACGCCGCGGAGCCGGCGGCCGTCGAGGGCGTCGTCGTCGGCGTCACGACCGACACCGTCACCGGCAACACGCTGGTCAACGTGCAGGTCTCCGCGGACGACGCGCCGCAGGTCGCGTCGGCGTCCGCCGAGGGCAGCGCCGCGATCGTCGTCGACAGCCAGGAGTGACGGGCCCATGGCACTGATCGTCCTGACGTCCGCCAACGGGTCGCCCGGGGTGACCACCAGCGCGCTGGCGCTGGCGCTGTCCTGGCCCCGCCCCGTCGTCCTCGTGGACGCCGACCCCACCGGCGCGCGCGCCGTGCCCGCCGGCTACTTCGGCGGCGCCCAGATGCCCACCGACGCGACCGTCGTGGACCTGGCGGTCTCGCATCGGCAGGGCACCCTCGCCGAGGACCTGCCGCGGGCGCTGATGAGCTTCCCCGACAGCCAGGTGCAGTACCTCGCCGGGGCCATGAACCACCTCCAGTCGCGCGCGCTCGACGAGCTCTGGGAGCCGCTGTCGGCGGTCTTCAGGTCGCTGGAGAGCAACGGCCAGGACGTGATCGTCGACGCCGGCCGCCTCGGCCTCGTCGGCTCCCCGACCAAGCTGCTCACGCATGCGGACCTGGCCCTGCTCACGACGCACAGCTCGTTGCCCGCCCTCGTCGCCGCGAGCTCGTGGGCGCACAGCCTGCGCGACGCGTTCACCGGCGTCGGCGCGATCGAGAGCCTGGGCGCGCTCGTCGTCGGGCCCGGCAGGCCGTACGGCAGCGGAGAGGTCGCCAAGGTGCTGCAGGTGCCGGTCGTCGCGGGCCTCGACTGGGACCCGGCCTCGGCCGAGGTGTACTCGCTGGGGGCCAAGCGCCCCAAGAAGTTCTCGACCTCCGGCCTCAACAAGTCCGTGCGCGCCGCCGTGCAGAGCATCGGCTCGCGCGTGACCCGGTCGCGCCAGCAGCTCGACCTCGGCGCGGAGAGGAGCGCCCTGTGAGCACGCCGCCGCCGGACCCCAGCTCGCTGCCGATCTTCACCGCGTACCCGACGTCGGACGACCCGGAGCAGACCGTGGTGCGCCGCCCCGCGCACGCGCTGGCCGGGCCGATCGACGAGTCGACCACCCCTCGCGGGCCCGCCGCCGCCCCCGTCGTGCCGCACCCGCCGACCGTGCCCGTCGCCCCGCCCGTCGCCCCGCCCGTCGCCCCGCCCGCACCGGTCCCGTCCTCGTGGCCGGCCGGCGGGCACCCCGCCCCCGTCGCACCCCAGCGTGCGATGCCGGCGAACGGCACCGTGCCGCCCCAGATGCCGCCCCAGATGCCGCCCCAGACGCCGACCCAGGGGACGGCCCACGACGCGACCCGTGCGACCGGGCGGGCGGACTTCCTCGCCCAGCCCAGGGGCGTCGACTGGAAGCAGGTCGCGGAGTTCCGCGGGCTGGCCTCGACGCGGCTGGCCGAGCGGCTCGGCGAGGACCGCGGCAAGGACCTCGAGGCCGAGCGGGAGCTCGGGCGCGCGATCATCCAGGAGATCCTGGACGACGCCGCCGCGGACCTCCTGCACGACGGGCGGGCGGCGTGGAGCATCGAGCACCAGCGCGTGCTCGCCAAGGCGATCCACGACTCGCTGTTCGGGCTCGGGCGGCTGCAGCCGCTGGTCGACGCGGACGACGTCGAGAACATCATCATCAGCCCGCACGACAACGCCTGGGTCGAGAAGACCACCGGCGAGCTCGTGAAGGTCGAGCCCGTCGCGGACTCCGACCAGGAGCTGCGCGAGAACCTCGCGTTCATCGCGACCCGCTCCGACTCCAACGCGCGCAGCTTCTCCCCGGCCAGCCCGCACCTGCACATGCGGCTCGACGACGGCTCCCGTCTGGCGGCCGCGTCGTGGGTCACGGCGAACACGTCGGTCGTGATCCGCCGGCACCGGATGCGCAAGGTCGGGCTCGACCGGCTGGTGGAGCTCGGGATGATGTCGGCCGTGCAGGCGTCGTTCCTGCGTGCCGCCGTCCGGGCGAAGAAGTCCATCGTCGTCGCGGGGCCGCAGGGCGCCGGCAAGACGACGATCGTGCGCGCGCTGTGCGCGGAGATCCCGCGGTACGAGCAGATCGGCACCTTCGAGACCGAGTTCGAGCTCCACCTGCACGAGCTGCCCGAGGTGCACGACGTGGTCCACGCCTGGGAGGCACGCCCCGGCTCCGGCGAGATCGGCGCCGACGGGCGCCAGGCGGGCGAGTTCACGCTCGACGAGGCCATCTACAACTCGTTCCGGTTCAACCTGTCGCGGCAGATCGTCGGTGAGGTCCGCGGCAAGGAGGTCTGGGCGATGATCAAGGCGATGGAGTCGGGCGCCGGCTCCATCTCCACGACCCACGCCGCGAACGGCTCGGGCGCGATCCGCAAGCTCGTCACCTGTGCCATGGAGGCCGGCCCGCACGTCACACGCGAGCTGGCGACGTCGAAGCTCGCCGAGACCGTCGACCTCGTCGTCCAGGTCGGGCTGCAGACCCGCCCCCTCGACGCGACCGGGACCCGCTGGCAGCGCGACCGGTGGGTGTCGGAGATCGTGCACATCGCCCCGGGCGAGGAGGCGGTCGGGTACGCGACGACGCACGTCTTCACGCCGAACCCGCAGGGCGGGCCCGCCGTCCCGGGCACGATGCCGGAGGAGCTGCGCGACCTCGAGCGATTCGGCTTCGACCTCACGTCCTACCTGGTCGAGGGCGCCCAGCAGGGTGGCCTGCGATGACGGCCCTGCTGCCCGCCCTCGGCGGCGCGCTCCTCGTCGCCGGTGTGATCGGCGTCGTGGTGGGTGTGCGTCGCGTGCCGGTCGACGACGCCGCCCCGCGCCGTCAACGCCTGGCCGGCAGGCTCGCCGCGGTGGACCGGCAGACGAAGATCCTCGCGGCGGCGGGCCTGGTCGGCGGCATCGTGGTCTACGCGATCACGGGGTGGATCGTGGCCGTCGTGCTCGGCCCGGTCGCCGGCATCGGGCTGCCGGTGCTGCTCAGCGCCGGCAGCTCGGGCCAGACCATCCGCCGGCTCGAGGCGCTCGAGGAGTGGACCCGCAGCCTGGCCGGCGTGCTCACCGTGGGCGTCGGCCTCGAGGAGGCCATCCGCATGTCGCTGCGGTCGGCGCCCGAGGAGATCCGGCCCGAGGTGACCAACCTCGTGGCCCGCCTGCGCGCCCGCTGGGGCACCGTCGCGGCGGTGCGGGCGTTCGGCGACGAGCTCGACGACGCGACGGGCGACGTCGTGGCGGCCACCCTCATCCTCGGCGCGGGCCGCCGCGGCGCCGGTCTGGCGTCCGTGCTGGAGTCGTTGGCGCAGTCGGTGGCCGACGACGTGCGCGCGCGCCGCGAGATCGAGGCGGAGCGTGCCAAGCCCCGCGCCACCGCGCGCTGGGTCACCATCATCACCGCCGGCGTGCTCCTCGTGCTGGCCTTCACGGGCGACTACATCGCCCCGTACTCCTCGCCGCTGGGGCAGGTCCTCATCACGGCCTACCTCGCCGCGTACGTCGGCCTGCTCGTCATGATGCGGCGGATGTCCAAGGGCGAGGCGCTGCCGCGGTTCATGGGCGAGCGTGCCCGTGAGGGGGCGCGGTCATGACCACCGGGCTGCAGATCGCGCTGCTGGGCGGCGCGCTGGTGGGCCTCGGCATCGGGCTGCTCGTGTGGCGCCTGGCCCCGAGCCGCCCGGACGTCACCGACGTCGTGCGCCGCTACTCGCAGGAGGCGGCGAAGGAACGCGCCACCCTGCAGACGGACCTCGTGGCGGGCGACCGCTACGAGCGCGTCGGCGTGTGGGCGATCAAACGGTTCCCCGCCGCGGCCTGGGGCAGGACGCCGACCAAGGAGCTCGCGCTCCTGCGCATCCCGGTGCACCGCTACTACGGCAAGAAGGTGCTGTACGGCGTCGTCGGCCTCGTCATCCCGCCCGTGCTGACGCTCATGCTGGCCGTCGCGGGCGGGCCCGCCCTGCCGTTCACGATCCCGGCCGTCGCGTCGCTCGGGCTCGGCGTCGTGCTGTTCGTGTCGCCGGACATCGACGTGCGGACCGAGGCGAAGCACGCCCGCACGGACTTCGCGCGCGCCCTGAGCGCCTACATCGACCTGGTCGCGCTCGAGCGGCTCTCCGGCGCCGGCTCCCGGCAGTCGATGGAGAGCGCCGCCGAGATCGGCGACTCGTGGGTGTTCCGCCGCATCGGCGAGGAGCTCCAGCGCTCCCGCTGGAACGGCGTCGCCCCGTGGGACGCCCTGCAGAACCTGGCGGACGAGCTCGGCCTGCCCGAGCTGGACGACCTGGCCGACGTGATGCGGATGAGCGGCGAGGGCTCGCAGGTGTACGACAACCTGCGTGCCCGGTCCGCCGCCATGCGGGCGGCCATGCTCAACGCGGAGCGCGGCAAGGCGAACGCCGTGAGCGAGCGGATCAACATGCCCATGTCGCTGCTGGGCGTGGTATTCATGGTGATCCTCGTGACCCCGGCGCTCCTCAACGTGATGGGAGGCATCTGACGCCCTCTCGTCGACGTGCTCTCGACCACCTCCCTCCCCGGATAGGAACACCCATGCTCCAGCTCATCGCCACCCTGCACACCTTCGGCGTCAACGTCGCCGACCGCGCCCGCACCAAGCTCGCCACCGAGCCCGAGACCGGCTCGGAGACCATCGAGAAGGTCCTGTGGGCCGTGGCCGTCATCGGGATCGTCGCCATCGTCGTCGGCGTCATCACCAACTACGTCACCAGCGAGTCGGCCAAGATCAAGTGACCCGTCGGCCCAGGCACGTGCAGGGACCCCGCGGGCCTCGTGCCCGCGGGGCGCGCGAGCGTGGGTCCTCGACCATCGAGATGGTCTTCCTCCTGCCCGCCTTGTTCACCCTGATGTTCGCGGGGATCCAGGCGGGGCTGTGGTACCAGGCCCGCACGGTCGCGTACGCGGCCGCGCAGGAGGGCGTGCGCGCGGCGGCGGCGGAGAACGGCACCGCGGGCGCGGGCGAGGCGGCGGCGTCGGACTACCTGGCGGACGTCGGCGGCGGACTGACGGGCAGGGGGATCACCGTCCGGCCGGAGCCCACCGAGGTGACGGTCACCGTGCGCGTGAGCGCCCAGTCGATCGTCCCCCTGTGGAACCCGGAGATCTCGCAGTCCGCGAGCCTGCCCGTCGAGAGGCTCACCGGATGACCCGGCTGGCGCGCGCCCTGCGCCGTCGGATGCAGGACGGCGAGCGCGGGTCCGCGGCCATCGAGGCCGCGGTCGGCGTCCCCGCCTTCCTGCTGATCATGGGCCTGGTGTTCGCGGGCGGCCGCGTGGCGCTCGCCGGCCAGTCCGTCGAGGCGGCCGCCACCGAGGCCGCCCGGTCCGCGTCGATCGCGCGGACCCAGGCGGAGGCGGAGGCCGGCGCCGTCGCGGCCGCGCGGCGCAGCCTCGACGAGAAGGGGCTGCACTGCGCCCCGCAGGTCGCGGTGAACACGAACGGCTTCGGGAACGCCGTCGGCGTCGCCTCGAGCGTCTCGGCGACCGTGACCTGCGACGTCGGCGTCGGCGACCTCGCCGTCCCCGGCCTCCCGGGGACGATCCGGATCGCCAAGACCATGGACAGCCCGATCGACACCTACCGGGAGCGCTGAAGCATGCCCGCCAGGACCGTCCCCCGGCGCCTCCGCGCGCGACGCACGAGCCGCACCGCCGAGCGTGGCTCGGTCTCCATCTGGCTCGCGCTCGGCGCGTTCGTCATGATCGTCGTCGTCGGGATGGCCGTCGACCTCTCGGGCCAGGTGCTCGCCCAGCAGCACGCGCGCGACGTCGCGCAGCAGGCGGCGCGAGCCGGCGGTCAGGCGGTCGTGGCGTCGGACGCGCTGCGCGGCACGGGGGTCTCGATCGACCCTGCCGCGGCGGGGGCGGCCGCGCGCTCGTACGCCAGCACGACCGGGGTCGTGGTCACCAACGTCGCCGTGGCCGGTGACCTGGTGGTCGTGAACACCACCGACTCCTACCAGCCCAAGTTCCTGGGCATCATCGGGATCCGCGCGATGCCGGTGTCCGGCGAGGGCGAGGCGCGCGTGGTCCGGGCCTTCGAGGGGGTGGAGCAGTGATGCGCCGCCTCAAGGGGCTCCTGGCCCTGCTGCTCCTCGTCGGCGTCACCGTGGGGGTGCCGTACCTGCTCCTGGCGGTCGGGGCGAACCCCCTCGAGGACGGGCTGCTCTCGCCCGACACCCTCCTGTCGATGCTCACGTCGCCGGACGACGGCTCCCTGCTCATGCTGCTGCTCCAGGCGGCGGCGTGGGTTGCGTGGGCGTTCCTCGCGGTGAGCATCGTCGTCGAGCTCGTGGCGCAGCTCCGCGGGGTGCGCGCCCCGCGGCTCGTGGGCCTGCGGCTGCCGCAGAACGCGGCCCGCGGGCTCGTGGCGGCCGCCCTGCTGCTCTTCACCACGGTGCCCGTGGCGACGACGGCGACGGCCCTGGAGGGCGGCTCGGCCGGGGCGCCGCAGGACGTCGTCGCGGTCGTCTCCGTGCAGCAGGCCGTGCACGGCCAGAGCGCCGGGGTGGGGGAGCTGGCCCTCGACGCCGCGCTGGCGTCGCAGTCCGCCGGGCAGGGGGCCGGGGCGGCCCCGATCTCGTCCGACCTCATCCGCGAGGCGCGGGCCCAGGTCGCCGCCGAGCAGGCACCGGTCGAGCAGGCCGCGCACCACGACGAGGCCGCGCGGACCGTCCAGCACACCGTCGAGTACGGCGACTCGCTGTGGTCCCTGGCCGAGCACTACCTGGGCGACGGTCAGCGGTTCCGCGAGATCGTCGCGCTCAACGCCGGCACGCTCGCCGACCGCCCCGACTTCCTCACGCCCGGCTGGGTGCTGACCGTCCCCGCGCCGCAGGCGCAGGACGACGCACCGGATGCGGCGCGGGACGAGAAGGCCGGCACGGTGGTCGTCGAGGCCGGCGACAACCTCTCGCAGATCGCGGCGCAGGAGCTGGGTGACGCGGACCGATACCCGGAGATCTTCGAGGCGTCGCGCGACGTCGCGCAGCCGGGAGGCGCGCGCCTGACCGACCCCGACCTGATCCTGCCGGGCTGGACCCTCCAGGTGCCGGGGGCCGGGGAGTCCGCCACGACGGCGTCGGCCGCCGAGGAGCGGGCCGCGGAGGCGGTCGAGCCGGCCGCCGCGCCCGCCGTCGACGCCGTCCACGAGACCGCTGCCGAGGCTGCTCCCGACACGGCCCCCGCGGTGCAGGAGACGGCCATCCCCGCGCCGGACGCGGACCTGGGCGTGCAGGCGCCGTGGCGCGTCGCGGGCGGGGCGGGCCTGGGCGCGCTGCTCGCCGCCGGCGTCGTCGCGCTGGTCGCGCGCCGTCGCCGGGAGCAGCAGCGGCGGCGGCTGCCCGGACAGCGCACGCCGCTGCCGTCGGGGGAGGCCGCGGCGTTCGAGCAGGACTCGCGCTCGCTCGCCGACCCGCTGTCGGTCGCGCGGGTCGACCTCGCCCTGCGGGCCCTGGCCCGCCAGTGCGCGGACGCCCGGCGCCCGCTGCCCGTGCTGCGGGCCGTCCGGCTCGGCGAGGCGGCGGTCGACCTCTACCTCACCGCCCCCGCCGAGCTCGCCGCCCCGTGGTCGGCGGACCCGACGGGCACGGTGTGGTCCCTCGACCGCGCGGGCGTGCGTCGCCTCGAGGAGACGTACGGCGGCGGTCTCGCCGCCGTCCCCGCGCCCTACCCGGCGCTCGTGACCCTCGGCCACGACGAGGGCCCGTGCCACGTGCTGCTCAACCTCGAGACGGTGGGGACCCTCGCCGTGACGGGGGCCGCGCAGGACGCCGGGGAGGTCGTGGCGGCGCTCGTCGTCGAGCTGGCCACCTCCGCCTGGGCCGACGACCTGCAGGTCAACCTCGTCGGCGCGCCGGGCGACCGTCTCGCGGAAACCCTCGTCGAGCTGGAGGGAACGCTGCGCACCGGTCGTGTCCGCCGGCACGACTCCGTCGGCGCCCTGCGGCAGGAGCTGAGCCGGCGCGCGGAGGCGGACCGCCGGGCCCTGGCGCTGTCCGGCGTGACGAGCGTCGGCGCGGCCCGCGCCGCCGGGCTCGCCCCCGACACCTGGAGCCCGGAGGTCGTCGTGCTCGGCGCGTCGGTGCCCGAGCCCGAGCGTGCCCGCCTCGCGGCCCTGGTCGACGACGGCCCTCGGATCGCTGTGGCGAGCATCGTGCACGGGGCCGCGCCGTCGGCCCTCGGCGGCGAGCCCGGCTGGAGCCTCCAGGTCGGGCCGGGGGCGGCACGGGCGCAGCTCGCGCCCGCCGGCATGGAGCTCCGGCCCCAGCGGCTCGCCGCGGGGAGGTTCGCGCCGCTGCGGGAGCTCGTCGCGGTGGCGAGCGCCGAGCCCGCCGGCGACCCGACGCACGTGCAGGAACCGTCGCTCGCCGAGGTGGAGGCGATCGTCCCGGTCGACGACGTCGTGGTGGACGGCGACCTCGACGGCACCGACGGCGACCCGACGCACGTCGCGGCGCGCGAGCCGGCCGGGGCGTCTCCGCGGATCCGCGTGCTCGGCGCCGTGTCCCTGGAGGGCGCGGACGGCCCCGTCGACCCGGCGGAGCGGCCGCGTCTGCAGGAGCTCGCGGCCTTCCTGGCCCTGCGCCCCGGAGCGACCGCCGCGGAGGCGGGCGCCGCGCTCTGGCCGGGCCTGGCCGAGGCGGCGCGCGCGGGCGCGCTGTCCACCGCCGTCGCGCGGCTGCGACGGTGGCTCGGGCCGGCGTCCGACGGCGGGGAACGGCTGCCCCGCGATGCGTCGGGCGGCCGCCTCACGCTGCACGACGTGGGCTCCGACGTCCGGGCGTGGGAGACCCTCGTGGGCGACGACGTGTCCTCCGCGGCGACCGAGGACCTGGAGCGGGCGCTGGAGCTGGTGCGCGGCGCCCCGTTCGCGGGTGCTCGGCCCGGCCGGTACGCGTGGGCGGAGCCGGACCACCAGCGGCTCTCGGCGCACGTCGTGGACGTCGCCTGCGAGGCGGCCCGCCGGCGGGTGCTCGAAGGGCGTTGGCGCGCCGCCGAGCAGGCGGTGGGCGTCGGGCTGCGTGCGGAGCCCACGCACGAGGCGCTGTGGCGCCTGCGGGTGCTCGCCGCCCACGAGAGCCGTGACGCGGCGTCCGAGACCGCCGCGGTGCAGGGCCTGCTGACCGCGACCGAGTCGCTCGGCGGTGACCTGACGCCGCGGACGGCGCAGCTCCTCGCAGCGCTCCGGCATCCCGGCTCCGAGTTCGACGGCCTCATGGCCGGCGCGCTCTGAGCGCCCTGACGGACGTGCCCCTGGTCGCGCCCGCGCCGGCCGCGGTCCTCGTGGGGGCGGCCGTCGGGCTGCTCGCCGGCGTCGTGCTGTGGCGGTGGCTGCGGACGGGGACGTACCGGTACGACACCGACGAGCCGCGCTCCCGTCTCGAGCGCACGTGGGCGGTGGTGCCGATGGCGGCCGCGGGCGGCGCGGTCGCGGGGTTCGAGCCGTGGCCGCTCACGGCCGCTGCCGTGGTGTACCTGGTCGGCGGGGCCGTGCTCGTGTGGATCGACCTGGACGTGCACCGCGTCCCGGACGCCGTGACCCGCGTGTGGGGGCCGGCGGTCGCGCTCGCGGTCGCCGTGCCCGCCGCGGTCGCCGGCGACTGGGGCGTCCTCGGCCGGGCGCTCGGCGGCGCGCTCGTGCTCGGGATCCTGTTCGCGGTGATGGCGTTCTTCAGCATGGGGCTGGGGGACGTCAAGCTCGCGGTCGTCACCGGCCTGGTCGTCGGCCCGCTCGGCGTGTCGGGCGTGGTGACGGCCCTGGTCGCCACCTGCGTGGTGGCGGCGCTCATGGCGGTGGCGCTCCTGGCGCGCGGGGCGGGACGCAAGGCCCACCTCGCGTACGGCCCCGCGCTCGTCGCGGGCGTCGCGGTGGCGCTCCTCGTCCCCGCCTGACGGCGACGGCGAGCTGGGAGGCGCCTCAGCCCAGGCGGTCGAACGCCGCCTCGTAGGTGCCCCCGTGCTGCGTCATGGTGGCGTCGTCGCACTCGTAGTCGACGTCGGCGCCCGGCACGGACACGGGCCGGCTGCTCTGCGCCGTCCCGGCCACCTCGTCCTTGACGGTGACGTCGGAGTAGTCCACGTCCTCGACGTGCAGGACGCCGTCCGTCGTCGTGACGTGGAACGTCGCGGTGCCGCTCCAGGTCTGGACGATCTCGCCCAGGGTCGAGTGGGTGCCGCGCAGCGGGTCGGCGTCGTCGAACCGGGCGATCTCCGTGCCGTCCGCGCGGAACTCGAGCACGCGCCCGTCCCACCCGGTGACGTCGACGGGCTCCCCGAGCTCGGGCTGCTCCCAGGTGTCGCTCATGGACGTCTGCGTCCACCGCCCGACGAGGCAGGTGTCGATCGCGGCCTCGGACGCCGTCGCGCGGGGGGACTCGGGCGGCGACACCTCGTCGTCCCGCAGGAGCAGGGCGGCCCCGGTGGCGGCCCCGGCCAGCACGACGGCGGCGACGACGGCGAGGACGAGGCCGCGGCGGCGGGCGGGCGGGGCGGCCGGGGGCTCCTCCGGCGGCTGCGGGGCGGCTCCGCCGGGGACGAACGTGTCCGCCGTGCTGGACCACTCGTCGACGACCGGAGCCGGTGCCGCGAGGGGGACGTCGGCCACGGCAGGCACGGCCGGCATGGCAGGCACCGCAGGCGCCGCAGGCGCCGCGGTCTCGGCGGGCCCGGGGAGCGCGGGCGGTGCGGCGGGGGCTCCGGTCCCCTGGTCGGCGGCCGCCGCGGCCGACGTCGGCGGCGCGGCCGGCCCGGGCAGGTCGGGCTGGGCGTCGAGGATCTCGCGCACGCGGGGCCGTCGGTCCGGGTCCTTGTCGAGGCAGGCCCGGACGAACGGCAGGAGCTCCTCCGGGCACCCCTCCAGCTGCGGGTCCTCGTGGACGACCCGGTAGTACATGAGGTCCGGCCGCCCCTGACCGAACGGGCGGCGCCCCGTGGCGGCGAAGAGGGCCACCCCGCCGAGCGCCCACACGTCGGTCGCGGGGGAGACGTCCTCGCCGCGGGCCTGCTCGGGCGCCATGAAGACGGGGGTGCCGAGCGGCGACCCCGCGCGCGTGAGCGCCGTCGCGTCGGCCGTCTGGGCGATGCCGAGGTCGATGACGCACGGGCCGTCCGGGCCGAGGAGGACGTTGTCCGGCTTGACGTCGCGGTGCACCAGGCCGGCGCGGTGCACGGCGTACAGGGCCTCGGCCACGTGGCCCACGAGCGCGCGGACCTCGGCCACCGGCAGCGGGCCGCCCTGCGTCACGCGGTGCGCGAGCGTCGGGCCGGGGACGTACTCGGTGGCGAGCCACGGCGTCGCCGACGTGAGGTCGGCGTCGATGAGGGCCGCGAGGAACGGGCCGCGCACGCGGAGGGCCGCCGTGATCTCGCGCTCGAACCGGGCGCGGAACTCGGGGTCCTCGGCATACTCGTCGCGGATCACCTTGATCGCCAGGCGCCGGCCGCTGCGCATCGTGGCGAGGTAGACCATGCCCATGCCGCCGCGCCCGATCCGGCCCAGGAGGCGGTGCCCGCCGAGCTCCTGGGGATCGTCCGCGGTCAGCGGCCGGACGCCGTCCGGCAGGGCCGCGTCGTCCGTCCGGTGCTGCGACAAGGGAGCTCTCCAGGAGTGTGGTCGAGGGCGTTCCGGTGCGGCCCGGGGCAGCTGGCGATCCTACCAACGAGGCATCCGACGCACCGGCATCTGAGACGCCGTCAGCGGGCGGTCACCGGGAGACGCCGAGCCCGTCGACGACCTCGACGCCCGGCATCGCGCAGAGGAGCTCGCCGGGCATGAGCAGCTTGGACCGCCGCACCCCGGAGCCCATGAGCGCGAGCGCACCCGGCGCGGCGAAACGGGAGTCGACGAGCACCCGCCATCCGGCGGGCAGGCCCACCGGGGTGATGCCGCCGTACTCCATCCCGGACTCGCTGGTCGCGCGGTCCATGGGCAGGAACGACGCCTTGCGGGCGTCGAGCAGCTTGCGCACGCGCGTGTTGACGTCGGCGAACGTGGCCGCGGTGACGACGCACGCGGCGACCCGCTCGACGTCGCCGCGCCGGCCCGCGACGACGACGCAGTTGGCGGAGGCCTCGGGCGGCAGGCCGTGCTGGTCGTTCAGCGTGGCCGTGTCCGCGTGGTCGGGGTCGATCTCGGTGACGGCGACCGACCCGCCGACGCGGTCGTCCCGCGCGGCCCAGGCGCGCAGCGCGTCGGCGACGGGCGGCGCGAGCAGGTCGGGGCGGTCGAGCGCGGGCGCCCACGTCAGGTCGCCGAGCGTCGGGAGTCCCGGTCGCGACCCGGGCGTCGTCGCGCCGCTCACCGGCGGAAGGTCGTCGTGAGCGTGGCGCGCGCGATGACGTGGAAGTAGACGTTGAACGCGACGTGCACCGCGCTGTTCGCCTCGGACAGGCCGAGCGACGGGACGTCGAGCGCGTGCACCGCGAAGACGTAGCGGTGCGGGTGGTCGCCGGGCGGCGGGCCGGCGCCCTCGAAGCCGAGCCGCCCGCCGTCGCTCGGCACGTGGAACGCCCCGGCGGGGAGGGCTGCCCCGCCCACGGCGCCCGCGCCGCGCTCCAGCGAGGTCACGTCCGCGGGGACGTCGACGGCGGTCCAGTGCCAGTAGCCCGACGGCGTGGGGGCGTCCGGGTCGAAGCAGCTCACCACGAACGACCGCGTCGCGGCCGGCGCGCCCGACCACGCGAGGTGGGGCGACTCGTCGGCGCCGTCGACGCTGAAGTCGACGGCGAGCGGCTCGCCGTCGGTGACGTCGGCGCTCTTGAGCGTGAACGTCGCGGGGACGGGGAGCAGCGAGTACGGGTCCGGGGGCAGCGGTCGATCGAAGTCCTGGCCAGTCATGGGGGTCATGCTGCCCGACCGCCCGCGGTGCTGGCCAGGACGCAACGCGGGCGAGCCGTGGTACGGTGCTCGCGCAAACCGACTGGACGGTACGTTCGGTCGTCGACGGAGGTCGCGAGGAGGCGATGGTGGGTTCGGTCGACAGCCCCACGGGCAGGTCCACGGGCAGGTTCACGGGCAGGTTCACCGGCAGGGTCGCGCTGGTCACCGGTGGCAGCCGGGGCATCGGGCTGGCCGTCGCCCGGCGCCTCGTGGACGAGGGCTGCGCGGTCGTCGTCACCGGGCGCAAGCAGGAGGCGCTCGACGAGGCCGTCGCGGCCCTCGGGCCCGAGCGCGCCTCGGGGGTGGCGGGCCGCGTGGACGACCCCGAGCACCGCGAGGCCGTCCTCGCCCACGTCGCCGCGCGTCACGGGCGCCTGGACCACCTCGTCAACAACGCGGGCATCAACCCGGCGTGGGGGCCCGCGCTCGAGGTGGACCCGGGCGTCGCGCGCAAGATCCTCGAGGTCAACGTCGTGTCCGCGCTCGAGTGGACCCGCGACGCCGTCGCCGGCGGGCCGATCCGGTCGGTCGTGAACGTCGCGTCGATCTCCGGGACGTCGTCCAGCCCGAACATCGCCTTCTACGGCGCGTCCAAGGCCGCCCTCATCAACCTCACGCAGCAGCTCGCCCAGGAGCTGGCGCCCGCGATCCGGGTCAACGCCGTCGCGCCGGCCGTCGTGAGGACGCGGTTCTCCCGCGCGCTCTACGAGGGGCACGAGGAGCGCGTGGTCGAGCGCTACCCCCTCGCGCGGCTCGGCGAGCCCGACGACGTCGCCGGCCCGGTCGCCTTCCTGCTCTCGGACGACGCGGCGTGGGTGACCGGCCAGACGCTCCGGATCGACGGCGGCGCGAGCATCGCGCCCGTCGGGTGAAGGATGGGGGCATGAAGAGCACGAACGTCGCCGACCGGGTCACCGCGGCCGCCCTGGACCTGTTCGCCACGCAGGGGTACGCCACCACCAGCGTGCAGCAGATCGTCGAGGCCGCGGGCGTCACCAAGGGCGCCATGTACCACTACTTCCAGTCCAAGGACGACCTGCTGTTCGCCGTCTACGACCGCATGCTGGCGCTGCAGAAGGCCCACCTCGACGAGATCGTCGCCGCGGGCGGGCCGGTCGAGGACGTCGTCCGGGCCGTGTGCGTCGACGTCGTCGAGACGTCGATCGACTTCCTCCCGGAGGGCACCGTCTTCTTCCGCAGCATGCACATGCTCACCGAGCCGCGGCTCAAGGAGGTCACGCAGCGGCGGCGCGAGTACCACGACGAGTTCGCGGGGCTCCTGCGCCGCGGCCAGGACGAGGGCGTCTTCCGCACCGACGTGCCGCGGCCGCTGCTGGTGGCGCACTTCTTCAGCGACGTGCACTACCTGTCGCACTGGTACTCGCCCGAGGGCCCCGAGACCAAGTCCGAGGTGGCCCACCAGCTCACCGAGCTCTTCCTGCGCGGGATCCGGACCCCCGCGGCCTGACCACGCCTGCCGCGGCGCCGACGACCGGGCGGGCACGACACCGACGAGACGAGAGCGACGATGACGACGCTGCCCGGCACGACCCCCGCCCGCTCCCGCACGACGGCCGCCGGACCGGGACTCCGCGAGGCGGCGCCGACGATGCGCGCCTGGCGGGTGACCGGCCCCGGCGAGCCCACGGAGGTGCTGCGGCTCGACGAGGTGCCCGCGCCCGTGCCGGGGGAGGGGGAGGTGCTCGTCCGGGTGCGCGCCGTGGCGGTGAACTTCCCCGACGTCCTGCTGGCCCGCGGCGAGTACCAGGTCCGGCCCGAGCCGCCGTTCGTGCCCGGCATCGAGCTGTGCGGCGACGTCGTGGCGCTCGGCGAGGGGGTCGCGGCCGGCGACCGCGGCCTGGCGCCGGGCGTGCGGGTCGTGGGCTCCGCCATCGGTGTGCTGTCCGAGCTGGCGGTGCTGCCCGCCGCCGCGGTGCGCCCGGCACCCGAGGGGCTGGGCGACGCCGAGGCGGCCGCGCTGACGATCGCCTACCAGACGGCGTGGTTCGCGCTGCACCGCAAGGCCCGGATCCGGCCGGGGGAGCGCCTGCTGGTGCACGCCGCGGCCGGCGGTGTCGGGACCGCGGCGGTGCAGCTCGGGATCGCGGCGGGGGCCCAGGTGATCGCCGTCGTGGGCAACCCGGCGAAGGCGGCCGTCGCGACGGCCGCCGGCGCGCACCACGTCCTCGTGCGCGGCGCCGACCTGGCCGCCCAGGTCAAGGAGCTCACCGGTGGCGCGGGCGCCGACGTGGTCGTCGACCCGGTCGGGGGCACGGCGTTCGAGCAGTCGACGCGGTGCATCGCCTTCGAGGGGCGGATCGTCGTCGTCGGCTTCGCGAGCGGGGACGTCCCCCGGGTGCGCGCCAACCACGCCCTCGTGAAGAACTACGACGTGCTCGGCCTGCACTGGGCGCTCTACCAGCAGCGCCGCCCCGAGCTGGTCGACGCGGCGCACGACGCCCTCGCGCGCCTCGCAGCCGAGGGCGCCGTGCGGCCCGTCGTCGCCGACGTCGTGCCCTTCGAGGACGCCCCCGCCGCCGTGCAACGCCTCGCCGGCGGCACCACGACCGGCCGTCTCGTCGTCCGCGTCGCCGACTGACGGAACCCCCACCCCGAGGCCTTCCAGCACGCGACCCGTCGCGGCAACCGACCGGATGCCGCCACGGATCGCGGGCCGGAAGGCCGCTCTCCCTCGCACCCGACCCGGAGGAACCCCATGTCCGCTCGTGCCGTCCCGACCGCCCCCGACCGCCCGCTCGAGGGGCGGGTCGCGCTCGTCACGGGCGGCGCCCGCGGCCTCGGTGCGGCGTACGTCCGCGCCCTGCACGCGGCGGGCGCCGCCGTGGTCGTCGCGGACGTGCTCGACGACGAGGGCGCGGCCCTCGCGACCGGCCTCGGCGACCGGGCGCGGTACGTCCGCCTCGACGTGACGGACGAGGCGGGCTGGGCGGAGGCGGTCGCGGCCACGGTCGAGGCGTTCGGGGGCGTGGACGTGCTGGTGAACAACGCCGGCATCGCCAACTCCGCCCCCATCGAGCACTACTCCACGGCCAAGTGGGACGCCGTGATCGCAGTGAACCTCACCGGGACGTTCCTGGGTTGCCGCACGGTCGTCCCGGTGATGAAGGCGGCCGGCGGCGGGTCGATCGTCAACGTGTCGTCGGTCGAGGGGCTGCGGGGCGGGGAGCGGCTGCACGGGTACGTGGCCTCCAAGTTCGGCGTGCGCGGGCTGACCAAGTCGCTCGCGGTCGAGCTGGGGCGCGACGGGATCCGGGTGAACTCCGTGCACCCGGGCCTCGTGCGCACGGAGATGACCACGCGCATCGACACGGACGCGGTGCCGATCCCGATCGGCCGTGCGGCCGTGCCGGACGACGTCGCGGGCGCCGTGGTGTTCCTCGCGAGCGACGCGTCGGCGTATCTCACGGGCACGGAGCTCGTCGTGGACGGGGGGCTCACCGCGGGCGTCTGAGCGTCCTGGCGCCCGTCCCGGGCGTCGGACGTCACGGCCTTGCAACATTCTGAAGAATGTCTCGACGAGGCATACCGGCCAGTCGGTTTATCGGCTAGCGTGGCACCACCCGACACGAAGAGGTGCCGATGTCCCGCCGTATCCCCGCGTCCGATCCCAGCCCGGGAGCTCCCGGCCTCGGCGCTCACAGCCCTGGAGCTCCCGGCCCCGCACCCACCACCCCCGCGGCCCACCCGCGCCTGGAGGTGTCCGGCCTCACCGTGACCTTCGGCGGCCTGACCGCCCTCGACGGCGTCGACCTCACGGTGGGCGACCCGTCCGCCCGTGCCGACGGGGAGGCCGGTCAGGGCGCCGAGACCGTCGCCCTGATCGGTCCGAACGGCGCGGGCAAGACCACCGTCTTCAACGCGGTGTGCGGCCTGGTGCGGCCCTCCGCGGGTGACATCCGCCTCGACGGGCGCCCCGCGCCCGCGTCCCCGTCCCGGCTGCTCGAGCGCGGGCTCGCACGCACGCTCCAGGGCCTCGGCCTCTTCGCGGGGCTCACGGTGCTCGAGAACGTCCTGGTACCGGTGGCCGGAGCCGCCGACGCCGCCGACGCCGCCGACGCCGCGTCGGCCGCGCTCGCCCGGCTCGACCTCACCGGTGCCGCCGGCACCCCGGTCGACGCCCTGCCCTACCCCGTGCGCAAACGGGTGGCGCTCGCCCGCGCGCTCGTGGCGCGCCCGCGCCTCCTGCTGCTCGACGAGCCCGCCGGCGGCCTCGGGGCGGACGACGTGGACGCCCTCGCCGACGTCGTGCGCGACGTCGTGGCGGACGGCTGTGCGGTGCTCCTGGTCGAGCACCACGTCGACTTCGTCATGGCCGTGGCCGACCGGGTGGTCGTGCTCGACTTCGGGCGAGTCGTCGCGAGCGGGACGCCCGACGAGGTGCGCGCCGACCCCGCTGTCGAGGCGGCCTACCTCGGGCTGGAGGCCGCGTGACCGCCGCCCTGGCCGTCGAGGGCCTGACCGTGGGCTATGCCGGCGCGCCCGTGCTGGACGGCCTCGCGCTCGCCGTCGCCCCGGGCGAGGTCGTCGCCCTGCTCGGGGCGAACGGCGCCGGCAAGACGACCCTGCTGCGGTCGCTCTCGGGCCTCACGGCGCCGCGGGCGGGGCGGGTCCTGCTCGACGGCGCCGACCTCACCGCCCTGAGCGTCGAGGACCGCGCCCGCCGCGGGCTGGCCCAGGTCCCCGAGGGGCGCAGCGTCGTGACCGAGCTGACCGTGGACGAGAACCTCCACCTCGGCGCCCTGTGGTGCCACCCGGGGCGTGCCGCACGCCGCGCCGCGGTCGCCCGCACCTACGACCTGTTCGAGCCGCTCGCGCGCCGCCGGGCGAGCCTCGGGCACCAGCTCTCCGGGGGCGAGCGTCAGATGCTGGCGCTCGGCCGTGCCCTGCTCGCCCGGCCGCGCGTGCTGCTCCTCGACGAGCCGTCGCTCGGCCTCGCGCCGCGCGTCGTCGCGCAGCTCATGGCCGTGCTGCGCGCCACGGCGCGGGAGACCGGCCTGACGGTGCTGCTCGCCGAGCAGAACGTCACGAGCGCCCTGTCGATCGCCGACCGCGGCGTCGTGCTCAGCCTCGGGGCGGTGGTGGCCGACGCCCGTGCCGCCGAGCTCGCCGGGGACCCCGCCCTCCGCCACGCCTACCTGGGCTTCTGACCGGCACCGCCGGCACCGACCGGCTCCCGACCTGCGTCCCCGAGAGAGGCTCCCCATGGACCGACTCGTCTTCCTCCTCGCCACCGGGCTCGCCCGGGGGCTCGTCATCGCGCTCTTCGCGCTGTCCCTCGTGATCGTCTGGCGCGCCGCCCGCCTCGTGAACTTCGCCCAGGCCGCCGTCGCCACCGTCGCCGTCTTCGCCGCGTTCGCCGTCACCGGCGCGACGGGGTCCTTCTGGGCGGGGCTGGCCGCCGCGCTCCTCGCCGGGGCCGCGCTGAACGCGGCGGTGGAGCGCGGCCTGATGCGGCGCGTGCCGCAGGGCAGTCCGCTGCCCGGGATGATCGTCGCGATCGGGCTCGTCATGGTGCTGCAGTCGGCGCTCGGGATCGCCTTCGGCCCCCGGCACCGGCCGATGGCCGCGCCGTTCGACGAGCGCCCGTTCGTCGTGGGTGGCGTCCCCCTGCTCTCGCCGTACGACCTGTTCGTGCTGACCGTGGCGCTGGCGGTGGTCGGGCTGCTGGCGTGGCTGTTCAACGGCACGTCGCTGGGCCTGCAGCTGCGGGCGTCGGCAGCGGCGCCCGAGGTCTCCCGGCTGCTGGGCGTGCGCGTGCCGCGCATGGTCACCCTCGGCTGGGCGCTGTCGGGCGCCGTCGCGGCCCTCGCGGCCCTGCTGCTCGTGCCCACCGAGCTCGGCCTCAACGCCCACTCCGCCGACCTGCTCTTCGTGCACGCGTTCACCGTCGCCGTCCTGGGCGGGCTCGACTCGCCGACCGGGGCCCTGGTCGGCGGGGTCCTGGTGGGGGTGCTCGTCAGCCTCGTCACCGGGTACCTCGGTGCCGGCGTCGCCCCGCTCGCCGTGCTCGCCCTGCTCACGCTGGTGCTGCTGGTGCGGCCCGGCGGGATCTTCGCGACCGCCCAGGTGCGTGCCGCATGACCGCCACGAGACCCGCCGAGACCGAGGAGGCCACCGTGCGCGACGCACGCCGCACCGTCCCGCGCCCCGCCCCTGAGGCTCCCCGGAGACTCACCCGCACCCAGCGGATCCTGGTGCGTGCGGCCGTGCTGACCCTGCTGGCGGTCGCCGCCACGTTCCTGCTCGACCCGTACCGCAACTACCAGCTCGCCGTCGTCGCCGCGACCTTCTGCGCGACGGCGGGCCTCACGCTCCTCGTGGGACTCACCGGCCAGCTCTCCCTCGGTCACGCCGTGCTCATGGCGGCGGGCGGCTACGGCTACGCCCTCACCGTGAACGCGGTCGCCGGCGCCGGTCTCGACGGCGACGGCACGGCCGGCGCCGCGCGCGTCGTCCTGGGGCTGGTCGGCGCGCTGCTCGCGTCGGGCGCGGTGGGCGGGCTGCTCGGCCTGGCCGGCGCGCGCCTGCGCGGGCCCTACCTGGCCGGGCTGACGCTGGCCATGGTCGTCGCGCTGCCCGCCCTCACGGCGCAGGTGCCGGCGCTCGGCGGCGACCAGGGCCTCGCGGTCCCGTTCGAGGGCGTGCCCGAGGCGCTGTCCCGGCTCGTCGTCGTGGAGCAGTGGCACGCCTGGGTGGCGATCGTCGTGGCCGCGCTCGCCGTCACGCCGCTGGCCGTGCTGCGCTCCGGCCACGCGGGCCTGCGCATGCGGGCCGTGCACGGCGACGAGACCGCGGCCCGGCTCTCCGGGGTGTCGCCCGCGCGCGTCAAGGTGGGCGCGTTCGTCGCGAGCTCGCTCGCCGCCGGGCTCGGCGGCGCCGTCCTGTGCCTCGTCACGCAGTCGGTCGGCCCCGGTCGCTACGACCTCGCGTTCTCGCTGCTGCTCGTCGTGGCCGCGGTCGTGGGCGGGCTCGGCAGCCTCGGCGGTGCGGCCGCCGGCGCCGCGCTCGTCGTGCTGCTGCCGTGGCTCGTCGACACCGTCACCGGCGCCGTCGGCGTCCCCGCGGACCTCGAGCAGCGGCTGTCCGGCAACCTCGCCGTGCTGGTCTTCGGCGCCCTGCTGATCGTCGTGACGCTGGCCTGGCCGGGCGGGCTCGCCCGCGCCGCGGCCCGCCGCCGACCCCACGTCCTCCCCTCGCGACGTCGCGGCCGCACCGATGCGCCCGCGACCCTGCCACAACCCACAGAGAGGTGACCCCCATGCGGAATCCCCGCACCGCCACCGCCGGCACCACCGCCGGCGTCGCCGCGGCGTCCGTCGTCGCGTGCCTGGCCCTCGCCGGCTGCAGCACGCCGGCCGCCGCGGCCCCCGGCATCAGCGACGACACCGTCACGGTCGGCACGCACCAGCCGCTGACGGGCCCGGCCGCCGCCGGGTACGCATCGATCTCGGCGGCCACGAATGCCTACTTCGAGTACCTCAACGACCACGGCGGCGTCCACGGCCGCTCGATCGAGTACGTGGTCAAGGACGACGGCTACAACCCCGCGAACACCCAGACCGTGGTCCGCGAGCTCGTGCAGGAGGACCAGGTGTTCGCCCTGCTCGGCGGGCTCGGCACGCCGACGCACGCGTCCGTGCTCGACTACCTCGACCAGAACGACGTGCCCGACCTCTTCGTCGCCTCCGGCAGCACCCTGTGGGACGACCCCGAGGGGCACCCGAACACGTTCGGCTTCAACGCCGACTACGTGGTCGAGGGTGCGGCGCTCGCGCAGTACGCCGCCGACGAGCACGCCGGGCAGAAGCTCTGCGTGCTCGGGCAGGACGACGACTTCGGCGAGGAGTTCCTCGCGGGCGTCGAGGTCGCGGTGGGCGCGGACGGCGTCGCCGCCCACGAGACGTACTCGACGTCGAACCAGGACGTCACCGCGCAGATCGGCGCCCTGCAGGCCGCCGGGTGCGAGAGCGTCCTGCTCGCGACGGTCAACGGCTTCACGGCGCTCGCGGTCGGCACGGCCGCGAAGATGGGCTGGAGCCCGCGCTGGCTGGCGTCGTCGTCGGGCGGCGACTACCCCACGCTCGTCGAGCTGTTGGGCGAGGACGTGGCGCCCGCCCTGCTGCAGGGCTTCGTCAGCGCGAACTACCTGCCCTTCGGCCCGGACGGCGAGTGGGTCGAGCTGTTCCGGCAGATCAACGACGAGTACAACGACGGCGCGCGGTTCGACGGCAACACCGTGTACGGCATGAGCGTCGGCTACCTGTTCGCCGAGGCGCTGGCCCGCGCGGGCGAGGAGCCCACGCGCGAGGGCCTGGTCGAGGCCGTCGAGTCGGGCGGGCTCGAGGGCAACGGCATCCTGCCGCTCATGTTCGGCCCGGAGGACCACTCCGCGTTCGACGGCGTCGGCATCACCGTCGTCGCCGACGGCGTGCAGGACTACGTCGGCGCGACCTACGCCGTCGGGAGCGGGAAGGTGACCGAGGTCGAGCCGCAGCCGGTGCCACTGCGCAACGACGGGATCCCCGCCTCGTAGATGTGGTGAGCGCGAGAACGGGGACTGTTCGTCGGCGAACAGTCCCCGTTCTCGCGCTCACCACCTGTCAGGGGACGGGAGCGAACCGGCCGGGCAGCTCGCGCTTGAGGATCTTGCCGCTCGGGCCGAGGGGGAGCTCGTCCACCACGTGCACGACGCGCGGGTACTTGAACGCGGCCACGCGCTCGCGGACCCAGGTGACGAGGGCGTCGGCGTCGAGCGTGCGCCCGTCGGCCGGCACGACGGCGGCGTGGATCTCCTGCCCGTGCACCGGGTCGGCGACGCCGAAGACGGCGGCCAGCGCGACGTCGGGGTGGGACACCAGCGTCGCCTCCACCTCGGTGGGATACACGTTGTACCCGTTGCGGATGATCATGTCCTTCTTGCGGTCGGTGATCGCGAGGATCCCGTCGGCGTCGAGGGTGCCGAGGTCGCCGGTGCGGAACCAGCCGTCGA
This sequence comes from Isoptericola sp. NPDC058082, assembly GCF_042885055.1. Taxonomy (NCBI): domain Bacteria; kingdom Bacillati; phylum Actinomycetota; class Actinomycetes; order Micrococcales; family Promicromonosporaceae; genus Isoptericola; species Isoptericola sp. NPDC058082. The sequence continues at coordinate 108,593 of NZ_JBHVSQ010000010.1, forward strand.
CGACGGCCGCGGCGTCCGCGTCCGGGCGCCCCAGGTAGCCCTTGAGCAGGTTGTGCCCGCGCACCACGACCTCGCCGAGCGCGCCGGGCTCGCTCAGCAGATGCACCTCGTGGTCGATCACCGCGTCGGCGACCGCCACGTCCACGCCCCACATCGGCCGGCCCACCGTGCCGGGCCGGATCGGCTCGAAGACCGTGTTGAAGGAGACGCTGGGGGACGTCTCAGTGAGGCCGTAGCCCTCGTGCACCTCGGCCCCGTAGGCGGCGGCGAACTCCTCGAGCACGCTCACCGGCAGCGCGGCGCCGCCCGAGACGGCGTACCGCAGCGGCGGCCGGGCGTCGCTGCGCCGGGCGGCCTCCAGCATCCCGACGAACATGGTCGGGACGGCGGTGAACACCGTGGCCCGGTGCGCCACGAGGAGCTCGAGCGCCTGGTCCGGGTCGAACCGGGGGAGCAGCACCACCGACGCGCCGACGCGGAACGCGCAGTTCATCACCGCCATCTGGCCGAACGCGTGGAACAGCGGGAGCCCGCCGAAGACGACGTCGTCGTGCCGCAGGTCGAAGGAGTCGATGAGGGAGCAGTGCACCTGCTCCACCGCGGCGAGGTGCGAGCCGACGGCGCCCTTGGGCAGCCCGGTGGTGCCGCTCGTGTAGAGGATCGTCGCGGCCGACGTGGGATGCACCGCCGTGTGCCGCTCCAGCGGGGTCGCGGCGGCGGCCTCGTCCTCGAGGCGGGGGAGGGCGAGCCCGCCCTGCTCTGCGGTGGGGGCGAGCACCGTGACGAGGGGCACGCCCGCGCGCTCGGCGGCGGGCGCGGCCTCGGCGAGCAGCGGAGCGGCCGCGACCACGACGTCGGCCCGGCTGTCGCGCAGCACGAACTCGATCTCGCCCGCCCGGAACAGCAGGTGGATCGGCACGACCACGGCGCCCAGCGCGAGCGCGGCGTAGTAGACGCGCGCGAAGTCGGGCACGTTCGGCACGACCATCGCCACGCGCGAGCCGCGCCCGATCCCGCGGGCGGCCAGGGCGCCGGCGTAGGCGCGGGTCTGGTCCCAGAGCTCGCCGTACGTGGTGGTGGTCCCCGCGAAGTGCAGCGCCGGGTAGTCCGGGTGGCGGCGCGCCGTCTCCGCGAGCAGCGACGCCGCCGACAGCGTGCCGAAGCCGGGGCCGTCGACGGCGGAACCGTCGGGCGCGGGGCCGGGGGAGCCCGTGCGGGGGTCGGGGGTCGGGGTCATGTCCGGTCCTTTCGTCGTCGTCGATCGTGGACGGAGGGGGCATGCCGGGCCGTGGGCCGGCCGGCGGTCAGGCGCGCAGCTCGGCCCGCCCGAGGGAGCCGAGGTGCACCTCGTCGGGGCCGTCGGCGAGCCGCAGGGCGCGGGCCGCGGCGAACATCTCGGCGAGCGGCTGGTCGCCGGACAGCCCGGCGGCGCCGAAGAGCTGCATCGCGCGGTCGAGGACCGCCTGGACCGCGCGCGGCACGGCGATCTTGATGGCCTGGATCTCGCGCATGGCCTGCCGGTTGCCGACGGTGTCCATGAGCCAGGCGGTCTTGAGCACGAGCAGGCGCAGCGCCTCGATCTCCACCCGAGAGGTGGCGACCCACTCCCGGACCACCCCCTGCTCGGCGAGCGGGCGGCCGAACGTGGAGCGCTCGCGCGCCCGTTGCCCGGCGAGCGCCAGCGCCCGCTCGGCCATGCCGAGGGCGCGCATGCAGTGGTGGATGCGGCCGGGCCCGAGGCGTGCCTGCGCCATCGCGAACCCGTCGCCCTCGCCGCCCAGGAGGTTCGCGGCGGGCACACGGACGTCGTCGAAGGCGATCTCGGCGTGGCCGCCGTGGTCGCGGTCGTCGTAGCCGAACACGGTCAGGGGCCGCACGATCCGCACGCCGGGCGCGTCGCGCGGCACGAGCACCATCGACTGCTGCCGGTGCCGGGGCGCGTCCGGGTCCGTCTTGCCCATGACGACGAGCAGCGCGGCGCCCGGGTTCATCGCGCCCGTGGACCACCACTTGCGGCCGCTGACCACGAGCTCGTCGCCGTCGCGGCGGATGCGGGTGCCGATCTGCGACGCGTCGCTCGAGGCCACCCCCGGCTCGGTCATGCAGAAGGCCGACCGGAGGCGTGCGTCGAGCAGCGGGTCGAGCCACTCGCGCTGCTGGTCGGGCGTGCCGAAGTGGGCGAGCAGCTCCATGTTGCCGGTGTCGGGCGCGGCGCAGTTGAACGCGGCCGGGGCCAGCCGGGGGCTCCAGCCGGTGAGCTCGGCGAGGGGCGCGTACTGCAGGTTCGTGAGGCCCGCGCCACGTTCCCCCGCGGGCCCGTCCCCGGGAAGGAACAGGTTCCACAGGCCCTGCTCGCGCGCGGCGGCCCGCAGCTCACGCACCACCGGCGGCGGCGACCAGTCGTCCGGGGCGGCCGCGAGCTGCGCGTCGAGCACCGGCTCCGCGGGCAGCACCCGCTCGTCGAGGAACGCGCGGACCCGGTCGGTGAGCTCGGCGGTGCGGGCGTCGGGGGCGAAGTCCATGTCAGGCCCTCCTCGCCGGCGTGGCCGGTGCGGGCGCCGGTGCAGTGGGCGCGTGCGCCAGCCCGTCCTGGGCCAGCGGGTCCACGAGGGCGCCGATCCGGTCGAATCCCTCGCCGACCGTCTCGCCCGCCCGGTAGCGGTAGTGGATGCCCTCGAGGATCACCGCGAGCTTGTACGCGGCGAACGCGCGGTACCAGGACAGGTCCGGCGGCGCGGTGCCCGACCGCGCGGCGTAGGCGTCGACGAGCGCGCCGAACTCCGGGTAGCCGGCGCCGGGGACGACGGCGCTCAGCGCGCCGTCGTCCGACCCTCCGTCGGACCCGTCGCGCGCGGTGAGGCCGCGGATGTCCCAGTACAGGCCGAGCATGCCCAGGTCGACGAGGGGATCGCCGAGCGTGGCCATCTCCCAGTCGAGGACGGCGGCGACGCGGGGGGCGTCGGGCGGCCCGGCGACGATCGCGTTGTCGAGGCGGTAGTCGCCGTGCACGATGCCGGCCCGACCTCCGGAGTCGGGGACGCTCGCCGCGAGCCGGTCCTGCAGGGCGTCCAGCCGGGGCTGGGGGCGGCTGCGGGAGGCGTCGTACTGGCGCCGCCAGGTGGCGAGCTGCCGGCCGAGGTAGCCGTCGGGCCTGCCGAAGTCCGCGAGGCCGACGGCGGCCGGGTCCACGGCGTGCAGGTCGGCGAGCACCTCGGCGAGCTCGAGCCCGAGCGCGTGCAGGCCGCCCGCCGTGAACGCGGAGTTCTGCCCCGGCCGGGACAGCACCGTGCCGGCCACGTGCTCCATGACGAAGAAGACCGTGCCGGTGACCTCGCCCCGGGCGGTGTCGTCCACGACGTCCACGGTGCGCGGCACCGGGACGGGGCCGTCCGCGAGGGCGGTGACGACCCGGTGCTCGCGGCGCATGTCGTGCGCGGTGGACAGCACGTGCCCCAGCGGCGGGCGCCGCACGACGAGCGGCAGGCGGGCCCCGTCGACCCGGTACGTGAGGTTGCTGCGGCCGCCGGCGATCACGCTCGCGGTGAGCTCTCCGCCGGCGAGCTCGGGGTGCTCCCGCTCCAGCCACGCCCGCAGCCCTGCGGTGTCCAGTCCGGGCACGTCGGTCATCGATGACCACCTTCCGTCGACCCGGATCGTCCCGGGGCTCGAGCGAGCATACCGCGCAGTCGGTATGTGGTGCGACCAGGTCGTCCCGGGGTGCGCGCGGGGGCTGTTCCGGTCGGTCGCCGGTCAGTCCTGGAGCGTGACGACCGCCTGCCGGACGCCGTCCGGCACGGGCACCGGCCGCCGGGACGGCTCGTCGACGAACACGTGCGTGAACCGGCCGACGGCGATCGGCTCGTCGCCGCCGGCCCGGAGCACGTGCAGGTCCCACGTGAGGCTGGTGCGCCCCAGGCGCTCCACGCCGATCCCGACCTCCAGCTCCTCGGGGTACGACGCCGGGGCGCGGAACTCGCACGACGACGCCACGCACAGGCCGATCACGTCGCCGCGCGGGTCCAGCCCGCCGTGGGCGATCATCCACGCGTTCACGGCGGTGTCCATCGCGGCGTAGTAGACGGTGTTGTTGACGTGGCCGTACTGGTCGTTGTCGTTCCACCGCAGCGGGAACGGGTGGCGGGCGCGGGGCATCGGTGCTCCAGAGGTCGCAGGGGACAGGTTCGGCGGGAGGGTCAGGCGGGGGTCGACGGCACCCGCAGCAGGTGTCGGAACGCGACGGCGGCGCGGCCCGCCTCGGGCGTCTCGCCCGTGATGAGGTCGGCATAGGTGAACGACTCGGAGACCCGGACCAGCAGGTAGGCGAGCGACGCCGGGTCGATGCCGCTCCCGCCCCCGCCGTCGCCGTCGAACGGCGAGTCGCCGAGATGGGTGCGCACCAGCCACTCGCAGGTCGCGAGGAAACGGTGCTGGATGGGGCTGGCCTTGGTGGTGAGCAGCCGCAGGGCGCGCGCGGGCTCGCGGGCGAGGAAGTCCCGGAAGTAGGGGGCGGCGATGAGGTCGCCCGCGAAGTGCGTGAGGAGATCGGCGACCCGCTCCGCCCCGCGCTCGGACGCCGTCGCGCGGTCGGCCTGGACCAGCGTCGGGACGGCGAGGGACCACAGCACCTCGGTGAGCAGCGCGTCGCGGTTGCCGACCCACCGGAACACGGACGTCCGGTCGACGCCGAGGCTCGTGGACAGGGGGCCCATGTCGAGGCGCCGGCCCGCGACGAACGTCTCGCGCGCGAGGTCGAACGCGCGCCGTGCGTCGGCGTGGGCGCCGGGCGCCAGGCGCAGGGACAGCGGCGTGGGCGCGGCCTCGAGGCCGACGGTCGCGATCGGCGCGCCGTCGTGCCCGTCGTCGTGCCCGTCGTCGTGAATGGCGGTCGGGGTGCTCGTGGCGCTGTCCGGCATGACCGCAGCCTAGTGTCGAGGCCCGGGGTTCGTGCAACATCTTGGAAAATGATGCACGGGGGTGCACACTGGTCGCGTTCGACGACGATCGGAGCAACGATGACGTTCACCTCCCCGGTCCCCACGACCGCCGGCACGACCACCGGCACCCCCACCGGCCCGACCACCGGCCCCGCGGTGCTCGACGCCGACTTCTACGGCTTCCAGGACCTGCTCACCCCCCGGGAGCAGGAGGCGGTCCTCGCCGTGCGCGAGTTCATGGAGCGCGAGGTGCGACCCCTCGCGGACGACTACTGGGAGCGCGCGGAGTGCCCCGTCCACCTCTTCAAGCCCTTCGCCGAGCTGGGCACGGTGGGGGCGGCGTGGCCCGAGTGCGCGCCGTTCGAGAGCTCGGCCGTGTTCCGCGGCTGGATCGGCATGGAGCTCGCCCGGGTGGACTCCTCGTTCTGCACCTTCATCGGCGTGTCCTCCGGGCTCGCGATGAGCGCGATCGGCCTCGGCGGCTCGCCCGAGCAGCGCGCGCAGTGGCTGCCCCCGATGGCGAGCGGCGACGTCATCGGCGCCTTCGGCCTCACCGAGCCGCTCTCCGGCTCCGACACGGCCAAGGGGCTGCGCACCACCGCCACCCGCCACGGCGACACCTGGACGCTGCACGGCGCCAAGCGCTGGATCGGCAACGCGACCTTCGCCGACGTCGTCGTGGTCTGGGCCAAGGACACCGCCGACGACCAGGTCAAGGGCTTCCTCGTCCGGAAGGGGACGCCGGGCTTCACCGCCACCAAGATCGAGCGCAAGCAGTCGCTGCGCATCGTGCAGAACGCGGACATCGTGCTCGACGGCGTGGAGGTCGCCGAGGCCGACCGGCTGCAGCGCATCGACCGCTTCCGCGACGTCGCGCAGGTGCTGCGCGTGACCCGCGACGGCGTGTCCTGGCAGGCGCTCGGCACCATGGTCGGCGCCTACGAGGCGGCCGTGGCCTACACGAGGCAGCGCGAGCAGTTCGGCCACCCGATCGCCAGCTACCAGCTGATCCAGGACAAGCTCGCCACGGCGTACGCGAACGTCACCGCGAGCTTCGCCATGTGCGTGCGCGTGGCCCAGCTGCAGGACGCCGGGACCCAGCGCGACGCGCACGCCGCGATGGCCAAGTCCTTCGTCACCACCCGCATGCGCGAGACCGTCGCGCTGTGCCGCGAGGCCTGCGGCGGCAACGGCATCACCCTCGACACCGGCGTGGCGCGGTACTTCGCCGACGCGGAGGCCGTGTACACGTTCGAGGGCACCCGGGACATGAACAACCTCATCGTCGGCCGCGAGATCACCGGCCACGCGGCGTTCGTCTGAGCGGCCCGCCCGCTCCCTCGCACCACCGAGCCGCACCGACCGCACCGACCCCAAGGAGACACGACATGACCGAGGCGTACATCGTCGCCACCGCGCGCTCGCCGATCGGCCGCGCGCACAAGGGCTCGCTCAAGGACGTCCGCGCCGACGACCTCGCCGCGCGGATGGTGGCCGCGGCCGTCGAGCAGGTGCCGGGGCTCGACCCGGCGCGCATCGACGACCTGCTGCTGGGCTGCGGGCTGCCCGGCGGCCGGCAGGGGATGAACATGGCCCGCGTCGTGGCCGTGCTGAACGGCTGGGACTCCGTGCCCGGCACCACCGTGACCCGCTACTGCTCCTCCAGCCTGCAGACCACGCGCATGGCGTTCCACGCCATCAGGGCGGGGGAGGGCGACGTCTTCGTGTCCGCCGGCGTCGAGTCCGTGAGCGGCATGGCCGTCGGGTCGAGCGACGAGATCCCCGGCGTCGACCTCACCAACCCCCGCTTCGCCGACGCGCTGGAGCGCACGGCGAAGCGCGCCGTCGGCGGCGCCGGGACCTGGACCGACCCGCGCGCCGACGGGGCCCTGCCGGACGCGTACGTCGCGATGGGGCAGACGGCGGAGAACGTCGCGGACCTGCGCGGCATCTCGCGCCGCGACCAGGACGAGTTCGCGGCGCGCAGCCAGCAGCGCGCCGAGGCGGCGAACGCCGACGGCTTCTGGGCGCGGGACATCACGCCCGTCACGCTCGACGACGGCACGGTGGTGTCCGCGGACGACGGCCCGCGCCCCGGCACGACGGTCGAGAGGCTCGCGACCCTCGACCCGGTGTTCCGCCCCGACGGCACGGTCACCGCGGGCAACGCGTGCCCGCTCAACGACGGCGCCGCGGCCGTCGTCGTGGTCTCCGGCCGCGTCGTCGACGAGCTCGGCCTGACGCCGCTGGCGCGCATCGTGTCGACCGGTGTCACGGGCCTGTCGCCCGAGATCATGGGCCTGGGGCCGGTCGGGGCGAGCCGCCAGGCGCTCGCCCGCGCGGGCCTCGGGATCGACGACATGGACCTCGTCGAGATCAACGAGGCGTTCGCCGCGCAGGTCATCGCGTCGGCCCTCGAGCTGGGCATCGAGGACGAGCGGCTCAACGTCCACGGCGGGGCCATCGCCGTCGGGCACCCGTTCGGCATGACCGGCGCCCGCATCACCTCGACGCTCATCAACGGGCTCGAGGTGTCGGGCGGCCGCTACGGGCTGGAGACCATGTGCGTCGGCGGCGGGCAGGGCATGGCGATGGTGCTGGAGCGGGTCGGGTAGCGCTCAGAGCCACTCGCCGTCGCGCATGAGGGTGCGGCCGGCCAGCTCGTCCACCTCGCGCCAGGCCTGGACGCGCCGCGGGAGCAGCACGAGGTAGACGTCGTGCTCGCCGCCCGGGCGCGGGTCCCAGTCCGCCTGCGCGGCGTAGCCCTCGGCGAGCTCCGGCGGCGCCTCCGCGACCCGGACCGAGCGCTCGAGGACGGCGTCGATCATGACGACGTCGCGCGTCGCCCCGAGCGAGAGGCGCACGGTGCCGGTGGCGAGCAGGTTGCGGCCCGTCCGCGACGTCGCCTCGAGCGCGAGGACGACCCGGTCGTCGACCCACGCCAGCGAGAGCGGGACCAGGTAGGGCACGGGCGTGCCGTCGGGGGACACCGAGGCGGTGGCGACCCACACGTCCCGCGCCGGGGTGCGGAGGATCGCCAGGGTGTCGGCCCGGCGCTGGTCGCGCGGGCGGGGACCGGGGGCGACCTGCGGGTTCGTCGTCATGGCAGCATCCTGCCCGACCGGTGCCCGTTCATGGCGTGGTGGACGTGCACGAGGATCAGTGACAGGCGCTCGTTCCCGTCCGTGCAGCGGGTGCAGCCGGTTGGCCGATCCATGCGTGCCCTCGGGCTGGCACACGGAGTCCAGGAGGCCGAGGTCGCGCACGAGCCGGGCGTTGCGGTCGACGACGGCGAGGGCGTCGGTCAGGGTGACGTACCTCGTCACGCGAGTCGTTCCAGAGCCTCGCCCCAGGAGTCCATGGCGTCGGTGATGTAGGCCTGGATGTTCTCGTCGCCCGCCTCGTCGAGAAGCCGTTCGAGCGCCTCGCCCTGGGTCATGTGCTGCGCCTCCGCGCGCGCCTCGAGTCGGTCGCGCACCGCGGTCGGCACCTTGATCGTCGTCATCTCCACCGGCGTGGTCATACCGTGAGGATGACCCCGCGCGTCCTGCCCGACCGCTCTGGCCGGGCAGGACAGGTGCTCACACCTCGGGGACGTACAGCGCCAGCGTCTGCGCGACGAGCGCCGGCTTGTCGACCCCCTCGATCTCGACGGTGACGGTCGAGGCCAGCCGCACGCCCTGGGCGACGGTCTCGGCGCCGGTGAGCTCCGTCGTCGCGCGGACGCGCGAGCCGACGGGCACGGGATGCAGGAAGCGCACCTTGTCCAGGCCGTAGTTCATCGCCATCGCGACGCCGCCCACCTCGACCAGCGACGACACCAGCCGGGGCAGCAGCGACAGGGTGAGGAACCCGTGCGCGATCGTCGTGCCGAACGGGCCGTCGGCGGCGCGCCACGGGTCGACGTGGATCCACTGGAGGTCCTCGGTGGCGTCCGCGAACGCGTCGATGCGCTCCTGCGCGATCGTGAACCACTCGCCCGTGGCCCGCTGCCCGACGGCGTCGGCCAGCGCGGCGGGGGAGGAGACCTGGATGGCCGCGGTCACGCCTTCGGCCCGCCGGCGACGTAGAGCACCTGGCCCGAGACGAACGACGCCTCCTCGGAGCAGAAGAACGCCACGGCGGCGGCGATGTCCTCCGGCCGGCCCACGCGGCCGACCGGCACGTCCTTGGCCGCCGCGGCGTGGAACTCCTCGGGCGTCATGCCGATGCGCTCGGCGGTCTCGGCGATCATGTCGGTGGCGATGACGCCGGGCGCCACGGCGTTGGCGGTGACGCCGAACTTGCCCAGCTCGATCGCGAGCGTCTTGGTGAACCCCTGCATGCCCGCCTTGGCGGCGGAGTAGTTCGCCTGGCCGCGGTTGCCGAGCGCGGACGTGCTGGACAGGTTGACGACGCGGCCCCAGCCCGCGGCGACCATGTGCGCCTGCACGGCCCGCGTCGCGACGAACGCGCCGCGCAGGTGCACGCGCAGCACGGCGTCCCAGTCGTCCTCGGACATCTTGAACAGCAGGTTGTCGCGCAGGATCCCGGCGTTGTTCACCAGGATCGTCGGCGCGCCGAGCTCGTCCGTCACGCGGGCGACGGCAGCCTCGACCGCCGGGGCGTCGGCCACGTCCACGCCGAGGCCGATCGCGCGCCCGCCGCCGGCGACGATGTCGGCGGCCGTCGCGGCGGCCTGCTCCTCCAGGAGGTCGAGGACGGCGACGGCGTGGCCGTCGGCGGCCAGGCGGCGGGCGGTCGCGGCCCCGATGCCGCGGGCGGCCCCGGTGACGACGGCGACGCGCGGGGTGGCGCGCGAGGTGGAGTCGGCGGTGGCGGTCATGCGGTGATCCTCTCGTCGAAGGTGATGAGCTGGCGCAGCTCGGCGCCGGCGGCGAGCCGGTCCAGGGCGGCCGGCAGGTCCTCGAGCCCGATGCGGGCCGAGACGAGTGATTCGAGCGGCAGGCGGCCCGCCCGCCAGAGGTCGACGTACCGCGGGACGTCGCGGCTCGGCACGGACGACCCGAGGTAGGAGCCCACGACCGTGCGGGCCTCGGCCGTCAGGGTCAGCGGCGCGACGGACGCGCGGGCGTCGGGGCCGGGCAGCCCGGCCGTCACGGTGGTGCCGCCGGGCGCGGTGAGCGCCAGCGCGGTCTCGAACGCGCGCGCCGACCCAGCGGCCTCGACGACGACGGGCGCCCGTGCGCCGTCGTCGAGAGCCATGGCAGGCGTGGCGGCCGCAGCGCCGAAGCCGCGCGCCAGCTCGAGCTTGGCGGGCACCGGGTCGACGCCGAGCACCTCGTGCCCCAGGGCGAGCGCGACGAGCAGCGCGGCCATCCCCACCCCGCCGAGCCCGACGACGGCCACGCGGTCGCCGGGAGCCGGGCGGCCGGCGTTGATCACGGCGCCGCCGCCGGTGAGGACCGCGCAGCCCAGCAGGGCGGCGACGTCGGCGGGCACGTCGTCGTCCACCGGGACCACGGAGGTGCGGTGCACGACGGTGTGGGTGGCGAAGGCGCTGACGCCCAGGTGGTGGTGGACGGGGGCGGAGCCGCGGCGCAGCCGCACCGCGCCGCCCACCAGGGTGCCGGCGGCGTTGGCGGCACTGCCGACCGTGCAGGGCAGCCGGCCGTCGGTGGCGCAGGCGGCGCAGCTCCCGCACCGCGGCAGGAACGTCAGGACGACGCGGCGGCCCGGGGCGACGTCCTCGACGCCCTCGCCGACCGCCTCCACGATCCCGGCGGCCTCGTGGCCGAGGAGCATGGGGACGGGGCGCTCGCGGCTGCCGTCCACGACGCTCAGGTCGGAGTGGCACAGCCCCGCGGCCTCGATGCGGACCAGGAGCTCGCCCGGCCCGGGCGGGTCGAGGTCGAGCGTGCTGGTGCGCAGCGCTCCGGAGGAGGCGTACGGCGGGGGTGCTCCGGTGCGGTCCAGCACGGCGCCCACGATCTGCACGGTCGACCTCCTCGTCGATGAGGGCCCCAGTCTGCTCCCGGGAGCCCGTCCACCCGACATACCGACTACGCGGTATGTCGGGAGCAGCGTACACGAGCGGGGAGTCCGTGCGGCCGACCTGCGCGGTTGACAGCGGCCGCCGCCGCGACGTCTACTGGCAGTGTTCGAACAGATGTTCGAACATGGTGATCGCGGTCGTGCCGTCGTCGGGCGGTCGTTGCTGGTCGTCGCTGGTCGTGGTCCGCCGGGCGTCGCCCGGCGCAGCTCGGGGGGAGGTCGCGTGACGGTCGTCGCCCCGCCGCGTACCGCGGCCCAGCCGCTGTCCGACCGCCCGGTCGACCGGGCCGCCGTCGCGCGGGCCGCGCTGCGGGCGGCGGAGCAGCGCACCTCTCCCCGCGCCGCCCCCCGCACCGGCGAGCGCCTCGGCGGCGGCCGCGCGACGGTGCCGGGCGGCCGCCTGCTGCCGGTGCACCCGGGGTTGTCGGCCCTCCTGCCCGACGGCGGGCTGGCCGCGGGCACGGTGCTCGCCGTCCGCGGCTCGACGACGCTCCTGCTCGCGCTGCTGGCGGAGGCGTCGCGGTCCGGGGCGTGGGTCGCGCTCGTCGGGGCGCCGGGCGTCGGGATGCTGGCCGCCGCGGACGCCGGGGTCGCGCTCGGGCGGACCGTGCTCGTCCCCGCCCCGGGCCCGGACGCGCCGGCGGCCCTCGCCGCGCTGCTCGACGGGATGGACGTGGTGGTCGTCGGCCCGGGCGCCGCCCTGCTCGACTCCGACCGGCGCCGCCTGGCAGCGCGCGCCCGGGAGCGGGGCGCGGTGCTGGTGGCGCAGGCGTCGTGGCCCGGCGCGCACGTCACCCTCGACGCGCGGGGCGGCACCTGGTCCGGCGTCGACCACGGGGCGGGCTGGCTGCGCCGCCGCACCCTGCGCGTGCGGCGCACCGGTCGCGGGGCCGCCGCCCGGCCCGTCGAGGTCGAGGTGGACGTGCCGCTGCGGGTGGAGCGCGTGGTCGGCGGCCCCGACGCGGTGGGCACGGCACCGGGCGCCGGCGTGCTCGCCGGTGCGCACGACCCCGCAGCGCCGGCTCGGCTGCGGGTGGCGTGATGGCGGGCGGGAAGGCCTCGTCCGGGGCGGCCCCGGCCGGGGCGACCTCGCGGACGGCCGTGCTGTGGGTCCCGGACTGGCCGGTGGTGGCGGCGCTGGCGGGCGCCGGCCTGGACGCGCACGTCCCCGCGGCGGTGCTCGGCGCCCGGTCGGGCGGCGGGGCGGGTGCGGGGCACACCGTCGTGGCCGTCTCCGCCGTCGCCCGCGCCCAGGGGGTGCGGCGCGGGATGCGGCGTCGGCAGGCGCAGGAGCGGTGCCCCGAGGTGGCGCTGCTGGCGGCCGACGACGCCCGCGACGCGCGGGAGTTCGAGCCGGTGGCGCTCGCGGCCGAGACGGTGGTGGCGGGCCTGGAGGTGGCCCGCCCGGGGCTGCTCCTGCTGCCGGCGGGCGGGGCGGCGCGCTACCACGGCTCCGAGCTCGCGCTGGCGCAGGCCCTGGTGGGCGCCGTCGCCGCGCGCACCGGGCACGAGAGCCAGGTGGGCGTCGCCGACGGGCTGCTCGCGGCGGTGCTCGCCGCCCGCGAGGACGCCGTCGTGCCCCCGGGAGGGTCCGCGGCGTTCCTCTCGGACCGCCCGGTGGGGGAGCTGGTGCACGCCGTCTGCGACCCGGCCGGGGTGGCCGCCGTCCGGGAGGCGGCCGGGCTGTGGTGGCGGCTCGGCCTGCGCACCCTCGGCGACCTGGCGGCCCTGCCCGCCGCGAGCGTGCAGGCGCGGTTCGGCGACCTCGGCGCCTGGGCGCAGCGGCTGGCCCGCGGCGACGACCTGCGCCCGCCGGCGCGACGTCGCATCGAGGAGGACCTGGCCGTCGCGGAGGAGCTCGACCCGCCCGCGCTGCGGGTCGACGTCGCGACCTTCGCCGCGCGCCGCCTGGCCACCGCGCTGCACGACCTGCTCGCCGTGCGCGGGCTGGCCTGCGGGCGGCTGCGGATCACCGCGCGCACGGCGGGCGTCGACCTCGGCGGGGACGACGTCGGCGGGGCCGTGGGCGGGGACGGCGAGGGCGCCGTGCTGGAGCGCGTGTGGCGCACGGACGACGCCGCGGCCGGCGGGATGAGCGCGGCGCGGATCACGGACCGCGTGCGGTGGCAGCTCGAGGGCTGGTTGACCGCGGCGTCCACCCGGCGCGGGGGTGAGGCCGACCCGATCGTCGCGCCGATCGCGCACCTGGCGCTGGCGGCGGAGGACGTCGTCCCGGCGACCACCCACCAGCCGGGCCTGTGGGGCGCGGACGCGGGCGAGGGGGAACGTGCCCGGCGGGCGCTCGGGCGGGTGCAGGGCCTGCTCGGCGGGCACGCCGTGCTCACGGTGGAGCTGCAGGGCGGCCGCGGGCCCCGCGACCGGGTGCGGCTCGTGCCCTTCGGCACGGAGGGGGGCGCGGGTCGCGACCCCGGGCTGCCCTGGCCGGGCGCCCTGCCCAGCCCCGCGCCCGCCGGGCTGCCGGACGACCCGGTGCCCGCTCGGGTGCTCGACGCCGCGGGGCACGACGTCGTCGTGGACGCCCGGCTCGCGATGAGCGGCGAGCCCGCCGCCGTCGCGTGCGGGGACACGGGCGGGAGCAGGGGGCCGGTCGCGGTGACGGGATGGGCGGGTCCCTGGCCGCTCGCCGAGCGCTGGTGGTCCGGGGGCGGGGGCGCGCGCCGCGTCTACCTGCAGGCGGTGCTCGACGACGGGCGGGCGCTGCTGCTGGCGCAGACCGGCGGCGTGTGGCAGGTGGAGGCGTTCTATGACTGAGGCGGAGGTGCAGCGGAGGGTGGGGGCCGAGGGACGAGGTGCGCGCCAGGAGCGGAACCGCAGTCTCGGTCATCAGAGGGCGACGACTGAGCGGACGACCGGCGGGTACGCCGAGCTGCACGCCCACTCGGCGTTCAGCTTCCTCGACGGCGCGTCCCACCCGGAGGAGCTGGCGGCCGAGGGCGCGCGCCTCGGGCTGGAGGCGCTGGCCCTGACCGACCACGACGGGCTGTACGGGGTGGTGCGCTTCGCGGAGGCCGCGCGGAAGGTGGGGCTGCCCACGGTCTTCGGGGCCGAGCTGCACCTGCCGGCTCCCGCGACCCCCGGCGCGGCGCCGGGCACCGCCGGGAGCCGGCCGGTGCTCGACCCGCCCACCGGCGTCCCCGACCCGCGCGCCACCCACCTGCTGGTGCTGGCGCGCGGCGACCAGGGCTACCGCAACCTGTCCCGCGCGATCGCGACCGCCCACCTGGAGGCGGGGGTCAAGGGCAAGGCCCGGTACGACCTCGAGGGCCTCGGGGCCGAGGCCAGCGGCGAGTGGCTCGTGCTCACCGGGTGCCGCAAGGGGGCCGTCCGACGCGCGCTCACCGCCCCCGCGGGCGGCGTCGACGCGGCGCGGCGCGAGCTCGACCTGCTGGTCGCCACGTTCGGCCGCGACAACGTGGCCGTCGAGCTGACCGCGACCGGGGACCCGCGGGACGCCGACCTGCACGACGCGCTCGTCGGCCTGGCCCACGACGCGCGCCTGCCGGTCGTCGCGACCGCGAACGCGCACTACGCCCGCCCGCGCGACGCCGACCTGGCGGGCGCGCTCGCCGCCGTGCGGGCGCGCTCCTCGCTGGACGGCCTGGACGGCTGGCTGCCCGGTGCCCCGGTCGCACACCTGCGCTCGGCCGCCGAGATGCGGGCGCTGCACCGGCGCCACCCGCGGGCCGTCTCCACGGCGGCGGGGCTCGCGGCGGAGTGCGCCTTCGACCTGCGCCTGGTGGCGCCGGACCTGCCCCCCTACCCGGTGCCGGACGGGCACGACGAGGCCAGCTGGCTGCGCGAGCTGGTGCGGCGGGGCGCCACCGACCGGTACGGGCCGCGCCCCGCCCCCGGCGTCCCCGGTGACGAGCGCGCCTGGGCGCAGATCGACCACGAGCTGCGCGTCATCGAGGAGCTGACCTTCCCCGGGTACTTCCTCGTCGTCTACGACCTCGTGGAGTTCTGCCGCCGGGAGGGCATCCTGTGCCAGGGGCGCGGGAGCGCCGCCAACTCGGCGGTCTGCTACGCGCTCGGCATCACCGCGGTCGACGCCGTGAAGCACGGCCTGCTGTTCGAGCGCTTCCTCGCGCCCGAGCGCGACGGCCCGCCGGACATCGACATCGACATCGAGTCCGGGCGCCGCGAGGAGGTCATCCAGCACGTCTACGCGACGTTCGGGCGCACGCACGCGGCGCAGGTCGCGAACGTCATCTCCTACCGGCCGCGATCGGCCGTGCGCGACGCGGCCCGCGCGCTCGGCTACGACGTCGGGCAGCAGGACGCCTGGAGCAAGTCCATCGAGCGCTGGGGGTCGCTGCGCGGGCCGGACCCGGCCAGCCCGGCGGCCGACGCCGCGGCCGGGGCCGCGCGGGCGGCGGCGGGCGCACCGGAGAACCGGACGGCGGCCAAGGACGCGCGCGTGGCCGCGCTGTGGGGGCCGGCGGAGACGCTCCCGGACGGACAGCTCGGACAGGGAGGACAGGGAGGACAGGGCGGGGGCCGCGCCGACCGCCCGCACGCGGGTCACCAGCCGGGGCGCGGCCGCCGCGACTGGTCGCCGACGCTCGGCCAGCTCGGCCACCGGCAGGGCCCCCGGCCCGACGGCGACGAGGGCCGCCGGCGGGTCGTGGACCCGCTCGCGACGGACGAGGGCGAGGTGCGCCGCGCCGACGACGCCCACGACGTCGTGCCCGCGCAGCGCCCCCCGTCGGCGCAGGAGGAGGGGCAGATCCCCGGCCCGGTGCTCGACCTGGCCGAGCGCATGCTGCGCCTGCCGCGCCACCTGGGCATCCACTCCGGCGGGATGGTCATGTGCGACCGCCCGGTGATCGAGGTCTGCCCCGTGGAGTGGGCGCGGATGGAGGGGCGCACGGTGCTGCAGTGGGACAAGGAGGACTGCGCGGACGCCGGGCTGGTGAAGTTCGACCTGCTGGGTCTGGGGATGCTCACCGCCATCCGGTACGCGTTCGACTCGATCGAGGCGCACACCGGCGAGCGGCTCACGCTGCACGGCCTGCCCGACGACGACCCGGCGGTCTACGACCTGCTGTGCGCCGCCGACACGGTCGGGGTGTTCCAGGTGGAGTCGCGCGCCCAGATGGCCACCCTGCCGCGCCTGCAGCCGCGGACGTTCTACGACATCGTCATCGAGGTCGCGCTCATCCGGCCCGGTCCCATCCAGGGCGGCTCCGTGCACCCGTACATCGAGCGGGCGCGGGGCAGGGAGAAGGTGACGTACCTGCACCCGCTGCTGGAGAGCTCCCTCGGCAAGACCAAGGGGGTGCCGCTGTTCCAGGAGCAGCTCATGCAGATGGCGATCGACGTGGCCGGCTTCACCCCTGCCGAGTCCGACCGGCTGCGCCGGGCGATGGGCTCCAAGCGGTCGGTCGAGCGGATGGAGGCCCTGCGCGGGCGCCTCATGGAGGGGATGCGGGCGAAGGGGGTGGACGACCCGGCCGTGCGCGAGGAGATCTACGACAAGCTCAAGGCGTTCGCCGACTTCGGGTTCCCCGAGTCGCACGCCTACTCGTTCGCCTACCTCGTGTACGCGAGCTCCTGGCTCAAGGTGCACCATCCCGCCGCGTTCTACGCCGGCCTCCTGGCCGCGCAGCCCATGGGGTTCTACTCGCCGCAGTCGCTGGCCGCCGACGCGCGCCGGCACGGGGTGCAGGTGCTGCGGCCGGACGTCAACGCCTCCCGCGCGCTGGCCTGCGTGGAGCGTTCGGCGGAAGGCGGGGACGACGGCTCCGCCCGCGAGAATGATTCGGTCGCTTCGCTCCCTCGGCTCTCGCGGGCGGAACCGCCGTCCCCGCCTTCCGAGCATGACGATTTCGGGCCGGCGCCCGACCCGGCGCTGGCCGTCCGGCTGGGGTTGTCGGCGGTGCGGAGCATCGGGGACGACCTGGCCGAGCAGATGGTCGCGGAGCGGGAGGAGCGGGGCCCGTTCCGCGACCTGCGCGACCTGGCCCGCCGGGTCGGGCTCAGCACCGCCCAGCTGGAGGCGCTCGCGACCGCCGGGGCCACGGAGGGCCTCGGCGCCGGACGTCGGGAGGCGCTGTGGGCGGCCGGGGCGCTCGGCCAGGAGGGGCCGGGCACGTTGCCGGGAGTGTCCGTGGGGGTCGACGCCCCGACGCTGCCGGGCATGACCCCGGTCGAGACGGACGTCGCCGACGCCTGGGCCACGGGCATCACGCCCGGCTCGACGTCGCCGCTGGAGCACGTGCGCGACGGGCTGGAGCGGGCGGGGGTGCTCACCGTCGCCGGGGTGTGCGCCACGGAGCCCGGCCGGCGGGTGGCGGTGGGCGGCGTCGTGACGCACCGGCAGCGCCCGGGCACGGCGGGCGGCGTGACGTTCCTGTCGCTCGAGGACGAGACGGGGCTGCTCAACGTCATCTGCACGGCGGGGCTGTGGCGCCGCTTCCGGACCGTGGCGCGCGGCGCCCCCGCGATGGTGGTCCGGGGCCGGGTGGAGAGTGCCGACGGGGCGGTCAACCTGCTCGCGGAGCACCTCGCGCCGCTGCGGCTGCCCGTGGCGACCCGGTCGCGGGACTTCCGGTGACCACACGCCCCGCGGGCGGCGGGCCGGTCCGGTGCCTAGCCTGGCGGGCATGATCTCCGGGCTCCGGGTCGCTCCGGCCGGGGCAGACCGGTTCGACGACGTGGTGACGATGCTCAACCCGCGCGGCCGGCCGCAGGCGTGCTGGTGCCTGCACTGGCGCCAGCCGCGCGGGCTGCCCGCCGACGGGCGTCGCGACCACCTGCGCGACCTGACCGGCCGGACCCCGGCACCCGGGCTCCTCGCGCTCCTCCCCGACCCGGGACGTGGCGACGAGACGGTCGTGGGATGGGTGGGCCTCGCGCCGGTGTCCGCGTCGTCGTCGCTCCAGCACAGCCGGGTGCTGCCTCGCGTCGACCCCGCCGAGTGGCCGACGACGTGGGCCGTGATGTGCTTCGTCGTCCGGCCCGGGTACCGCCGCCGCGGCGTCGCCCGAGCCCTCCTGGCCGCGTCCGTGGACTACGCCCGCGACCACGGGGCGCACGCCGTCCAGGGGTTCCCGGTGGAGCCCGAGCCGGGGCGCCGCGTCCCGGTCGGCGCGGCGTTCGTGGGCACGGTGGGCCTGTTCGAGTCCGTGGGCTTCGACCGGGTCGGCGACACGTCCGCGACGAGCGGCCGCCTGCCGCGGTGGGTCATGCGCCGGGAGCTGCTCCCTTGACCGACCGGGTCGTGGACGGCCCGGCTCAGCCCGTCCTGTCCGCGGCGTCCTCCTCGCGGGGGCTCGTGGCGCGGCGTCGGGCCCGCCGGCCGCGGGCGACCTCGGTCTCGAGGGCGTCGAGCGGCTGGGCGAACGGGTCGCCGAAGCGCGCCAGCCACAGGCGCACGACGTCGAGCCCGGCGTCGTCGACGGCGTAGAGACGGCGCGCGCCCTCGGCCCGGACGGTGACGAGACGCGCGTCCCGCAGCACCCGCAGGTGCTGCGAGACGGCCGGCTGCGAGATGCGGGTCTCCGCGCGCAGGGCGTCGACGAGCGCGCCCGCGGGTCGCTCGCCGCCGGCGAGCAGCTCGAGCAGGCGCCGCCGCACGGGGTCGCCCAGAGCCTCGAACGGACCCCGCGGCAGGGCTTCGACGGGGCCGCGCGGCGCGGGCCGTGCGACCCCCAGGGCCTCGGGGGCTGCCCCCGCCGACGCCGCGGCGCGCGGCATCAGGCCTCCGGCACCGTGGTGTAGAAGGCGACCGTGCGCTCGGCCGCCGCGCGGGCGGCGTCCGGGTCGTCCCCGTCGGCGATCGCGGCGTCGGCCCAGCCCGCGGCGGCGAGCCGGGAGAACGCGACGCCCTCGGGCGAGAGCGACCAGGCCTCCGCGGCCTTCGGGTCGATCGCGCCGGTCGGGTCCGCGACGTGCAGCCCCAGCCCGACGAGGCCGAGGTCCCAGCCGACGCCGGTGGCGCCCGGGCCGTACTGGTCCCAGAGCTCCTGGGGGACGACGGCCTCGTGCACGAGCTCGAGGACGGTGCTGTCGCCGTCGTCCGTCAGGGCGACGGTCAGCCACGAGACGGAGCCGCCGAACTCCCAGGTGACGGCGAAGCTCGCGGGGGCGTCGCAGCGCTCGACGATGCCTCCGGCATTCCCCTCGAGCTGGTAGCGCCCGCCGACGGTCAGGTCGCCGCTGACGGGCAGGAACCAGCGGGGGATGCGTGCGGCGGAGGTGACGGCGTCCCACAGGTCGTCACGGTCCGTGGCGTAGGCGCGGCGGGCGACGGCGATCTTCGTGGGCGTGCCGTCCCGCTCGCCGGTGCGGATCTCCCGCGCCACGAGCCCCGCGGTGGCGACCGGGTCGATGGTGATGGTCATGGCGACTCCTTGATATAAGCGGACGCTTATATATAACCACGTGCCGACGCCCGGGGGAAGAGGCGGACGGCGTCAGTCCAGGGGAGCGACGACGCAGATCTCGAAGGTCCCGCGTCCGCGCCGCAGGAGGTAGCGGCACCTCTCGTCGGCGATCTCGGCGGCGAGCTCGTCCCGGTACGACCAGCGGACCTCGATCCACAGCAGGGCCCAGCCGACCTCCTCGACGGCCACGAGCTCGGGCAGCGCCGCGACGGCCTCGCGTGCCCGCGGGGCGGCCGGGCGCTGCCTCCACAGGCCGAGCACGTCCTCGGGGGCCGTGAGGACGGTCGAGCCCTCCTGGTCGACGAGGAGGGCGGGCAGGTCGTAGCGGTCGGTGACCGCCTCGAGGTCCTCCGCGCCGAGGACCAGGCCCAGGTCCGCGAGGAAGGAGGCGAGCGCCTCGCCGTCGTACGAGCCCGTCGGATCCGCCATCCGATCACGGTAGCCCCGTGGCATGATCGGCGCCCATGAGCCGCCGTCACGCGCGAGCCCTGGCGCCCGCCGTCGTCGCCCTGCTGGCCGTGGGCCTGTCCGCGAGCGGGTGCGCCGACCCGGCCGGGGGTTCCGGGCCGTCGTCGTCCGGCGTCTGGGACGCCCCCGCGACCGGCGAGCAGGTCGCCGAGGCGGCCGAGCTCTGGGGTGCCGCCCCGCAGTACGTGCTGACGACGGCGGCTGACGGGTTCGAGGCGGTGCCGTCCGCCGCCGGGGTCTTCGGCGCCGACGGCTTCTCCGTCCAGTTCGGCGGCCGGGCCGGGCACACGTTCATGTTCTCGGCCGTCGAGGGAGCGATGACCGCGGACGACTGCGCGACCGTCGCGGTCATGGACGTCGGCGGGGGCGAGGTCGGCGGGCCCGTGACGTGCGTCGAGGAGGACGGGGCGCTCCGCAGGACGGCCGGGGACGCGGAGGAGTACGCCGTCGTGCGCGACGGCGTACTCGTGCGGGTCTCCGGGAGCTCCGCCGACCACGAGGCGCTGCGCGAGGCGGCCGGGAACGTCCACGTGCCGACGAGCGGCGAGCTCGCCGCGCTCGTCGAGGTCACGCCCGTGGATCCCGGCACCGTGGAGCGCGGCGACCTGCCGCCCTGCGACGGCGCTCCGGACAACTCCGTCGACGCGGGCGGCTGACGGGCGCCGTCACCAGGCCTGGGCGAAGACATCGGCGAACAGCACGTCCGGGTCCGCGTCGAGGCCGCGGGACGCGAACCACGTGCACACGTTCCGGCAGTCGCGGTGCAGCAGCTCCGCGCCGAACGGGTTCGCCACGAGGTCCACGACCTGGGGCAGGTCGATGATCACGAGGCGGCCGCCGTCGTCCGGCGTGCCGTCCTCGCCGGTGCCGTCGACCAGGATGTTGTACGGCGACAGGTCGCCGTGCGCCCACCCGAGCCGTGCGATGACGCCCATCCCGTGCCGCAGCTGTTCGAACCAGTCGGCGAGGAGCGACGGGTCGGGGCGGGTGCGGGCGAGGCGCGGCGCGGCCTCGACCGTGCCGTCCG
Source organism: Isoptericola sp. NPDC058082 (assembly GCF_042885055.1). Classification (NCBI taxonomy): domain Bacteria; kingdom Bacillati; phylum Actinomycetota; class Actinomycetes; order Micrococcales; family Promicromonosporaceae; genus Isoptericola; species Isoptericola sp. NPDC058082. Next base: position 129,424 of record NZ_JBHVSQ010000010.1, read on the forward strand.
CCGACTCGCGGCCGACGAACTCGAGCAGCAGCTCGGTGCCGTCGATCTGCACGGGGTAGGGCACGGGGGCGCCGGCGTCCCACAGGCGGGACAGGGCGAGGAACTCGGCGTCCGCCCACTGGGTCGCGGCGACGGCCTTGCCCCACGAGGACTTGCGGTCCTCGATGGCGCGCTGGTCGCGGGTGCGGCGCACGCGCCGCCCGTCGGTGTACTCGCCGTCCCGGTGGAACTGGCGGTGGTCGCGACCGCGGTACCGCTTGGCGGCCAGCAGGCTGCGACGGGTCGGGTCGTCGGGCACGGCGCGCTCGACGAGGAAGACGTCCGCCTCCTTGCCGGTCTTGAGCACGCCGAGCTCGGTGTCGAGCGCGGCGTCGGCGGTGACGACCCAGTCGGGACGGGGCTCGGGGCCGCGTTGGCCCTTGGTGACGGCGGTCCAGGTGGACCACCGCTGGTCGGGGCCGGGCTCCACGGGGAGCTCGACGCCGAGGTCTGCCTCGAAGGAACCGGGGGATGAGGCGGGGGAGAAGGGGAAGGTCGAGGGGGTGTGCTGGTGCACGCGAGACTCCTGCTCAGGTCGAGGAGCTCGGGCGCGGCCCCTCAGGATCGGGTGGTGTCCGCCCGCCGGAGAGCCTCCGGGAGGGCGCGCGAGACGACGTCGTCCATCGGTCTGCCCTCCTTCACGTGCGGGCCCGCGCCGATCGCGTGCCGCCTGCGGGGAGCATGGCAGGGGCCGCCCGCGGCGGTCCACGTCTTTTTCGTCCGTAGGGTGCGGGGATGGGGTTCGTACCGGTCGTGGAGGGTGTCCCGGGCGTCGAGGACGTCCTGGTCCGCACCGCCCGGCGGCTGCGCACCACGACCACCTTGGTGCTCGCTCCCGGGGGCGGCGCCGTCGACGACGGTCGCGCGGCGCTCCTGGTCGACCCGGCGTGGGAGGCCGACGAGCTCGTGGCGGTCGCCGACGAGACGAGCGCCCGGGGCGGCCGGCTCGTCGCCGGGTACTCGACGCACGCCCACCACGACCACCTCCTGTGGCACCCGCGTCTCGGCCCCGAGGTGCCGCGCTGGGCGACGGCGCCAGCGGCGCTGGTCGCTCGGCGGGAGCGTCCACGGCTGCTGACGGAGGCGCGCGCCGACGCCGGGAGGTACGGGGGAGCCGGGCACCCGGCCGAGGTGCTCGACCTCCTGGGGCGCGTCGCGCCCGTCCCGGCGGGCGAGCGTGGCGTCCCCGACCCGGACGGCGTCCTGCCGCCCACCGAGCTCGTGGTCCACGACGGCCATGCCCCCGGGCACGGCGCGCTCTGGCTGCCCCGCAGCCGCGTGCTGGTGGCGGGGGACGTGCTGAGCGACGTCGAGCTCCCGCTGCCGCTCGACGAGATCGCGGGCGGCGGCACTGTGGCGAGCACGGAGGCGAACACGGAGGCGGGCTCGGTGGCGGGCTCGGTGGCGGGCTCGGAGGTGAGCAGGGAGGCGAGCAGGGAGGCGAGCAGGGAGGGCAGCGCGGTGCGCGACGTCGAGCGCTACCTCGCCGGGCTGGACCGGCTCGCGCCGTACGCGGCCCGGTGCGCCGTCGTCGTACCGGGGCACGGGACGCCGACGGCGGACGCGGTGGCCCGCCTCGACGCCGACCTTCGCTACCTCGACGCGGTGCTGGCGGGCCACGCCGTCGACGACCCGCGACTGGTGCTGCCGGGGGCCGCGGAGGAGGACCGCAGGCTGCGTGCCGCGCTGGCGCGCTGACGCGGGCGTGCCGGTCAGCCGCCGAAGGTGCCGGCCCAGGCGGCCGTGACCTGCTCCCAGACCGGCTGGGTGTCGAAACCCATCTGTCCCAGGACGGCCCAGGCCACGCCGGCGACCGCGTAGAGGCTGACCGGCGTCATGACGAGCCACTCCCGCCACGACCCGGCGTCGCCGAGGATCGGCAGCGAGAGGTTGCCGCCGTCGCGCCACACGTCGTCGAAGGGCAGCACCCGGTAGCGCCGGACCCAGTAGGGGGAGCGGAACTTCAGCGGCCACAGGAGGGGGACGCCCGCGGTGGTGACGAGGTCGCCGAGCACGTGCACCGTGCAGCCGAGCGCGACGGCGAGCGGCATCCAGTTCCACTCCTCGGGAGCGAAGACGGCCACGCACGCGGCGAGGAGCAGCGACAGCGTCCAGGTCCACCAGCGCTTGCCGCCGGTGACCTTCCAGGCGCGCAGCGCGAACGCGATGAGCAGGACGGCCATGACGCCGGGGCCGACCAGGACCTCGCCGAACGTCTCCGTGCTGATCGAGACCATGCCCATCACCCACGCGATCGCGGTGAAGACGGCGACGCCGAGGATGGAGTGGGTGCCGTTGCGGTGCCCGCCGGACACGGTCGCGACGAGCTTGGTGACGCCCTCGGAGACAGGGGGGAGCGAGTGCGCGATGGTGCCGCTGTGGTGATCGGCGTCGGGCAGCAGCGCGGCGCCCGCGCAGACCAGCGCGCCGGTCATCACCCCGACCTCGGAGACCGGGTGCCAGCCGAACGCGAACGGCGCCGTCGACGTGACGGCGACCCAGGCGGCCGCTCCCGACGCGGCGTGGTGCCCACCCATCATGACCTGCGGCGCTCCCGTCCACGGCTGCCGGTTCGCCGCCGTCGTCCCGTTCCTCACCCTTGACCGGTTGGTCCGGGCCGGGCAGGACGCTACACGTCGGCACCGACGCGCGAGCCTGTGACCAGGGACGGGCATCGCGGTTTGCGAGAGGCCGCCCCCGCCGTGCTATGTTTTTCCCCGCACCGAGACGGCGCCGAGGCGCTGTCGAGGTCCACTCGTCCGGGTGGCGGAATGGCAGACGCGCTAGCTTGAGGTGCTAGTGCCCTTTATCGGGCGTGGGGGTTCAAGTCCCCCTCCGGACACTCGTTGAGACAGCGACGAACCAGCCCCCGGGGTCCACAACCCGGGGGCTTTTTCGTGCCCGGGCACCGCTCATCTCACCGTCCCGACCCGTGTGGTCCCGACCCGTGTGGCGTACGCCGCGAGAGCCGCACGGGTCTTGGTCTCCTGGGGCGCACCGAGGTCGACGCCCTGGCTCGCGAGGAACACCTTCGTCTCCGCCGCAGCCTGGAACGCCGCGGCCGGCGCCGCCTTGGCCGACAGCTCGAGGATGCGGTCGCCGTCGGGCAGGAACCACAGCTCGGCGGTCATGGGCCGGGGCAGCCCCGCGGGCGCGAACCGGGCCTTGAGCAGGGTGACGGGGCCCAGCACGCGCAGGTCGTCGAACCCGACGCCGACCGGGAGGCGCGGCTCGAGCAGCGAGAGCTGCGTCCGGTCGAGCAGGCCGGGCAGGCGACCGACGTCGTCCAGCAGGGCGCGGACGTCGTCGTCGGGGAGCCGGCGCGTGGACGAGCACGAGCAGGTGAACCCGGCCGGCGACGCGTCCACCTCGACCTTGAAGCCGTCGGCCCGCCGCGCGCGGCCGGGGACGTCCGCCGGCAGCATCGGCCGCACCTTCGCGGTGATGTCGCCGGCCTTGCGCTGCGTGCGCCGGGCGCGGACGACGAGCCCGGCGGCGGACAGGTCGAGCGCGGGCGTGTCGAGGAACGCGACCTGGCGGATCGTCGCGTCGAGCGCGTCGATCCCGAGCCGGTCCAGCACGCGGCGATGGTCCGCACCGGGCACGGTCAGCTTCAGCTCGACCGCGTCGACGTCGGGCAGGACGGCGAGGACGGCTGCGAGCGTCTCGGCGTCGTACGCGGGCACCGGCGCGGACGTCGGCGCCGACGGCGCCGACGGGTCGAGGATGCTGTGAGGCTGCGGGGACGTCCCGGTCATGGTGGGCTCCTCCTGTCGCCGGGCGACGTGCGTCCATGGTCCGGCGACGGCGGCGCTCGCGCACCGGGCCACCGGTCGGGCGGGAGAAATTCACCCGGGCGGGCGGCACGCGTCGTCCTCCCACGACGGGCGGGCGCCGTGCGGCAGACTGGGCGGACGATCGGCGAGAGGAGCGCACGGGTGGCGAAGCGCACGAGCGAGAACGTCCCGGCCTGGCTGCGGACGTCGGCCGGCTGGTCGTGGCGGCTCATCGCCCTGACCGCGGCGGTCGCGCTCGTGTTCTGGGCGACGGTGCAGGTGCAGCTCGTCTTCGTGGCGGTCTTCCTCGGGCTCGTGTTCGCGTCGGTGCTCAACCCCGTCGCGGACTTCTACGCCAAGGTCATGCCGCGCCCGCTGGCCACCGCGCTCGCGATCCTCAGCGCGTTCCTCGTGCTCGGCGGCCTCCTCACGTACGTCGTCGCCTCCGTGGCCGGGCAGTGGGAGAATCTCGCCGGCCAGTTCGACACCGGCGTGCAGCAGATCCTCCAGTACGTGGAGAGCGGGCCGTTCGGGCTGTCCGTGACCGGCGACCAGATCAACGAGTGGATCGACCAGGGCCGGCAGTGGGTCGCCGACAACGCCGACTCGCTGGTCAGCCAGGCGGCGCAGAGCGCGGGCTCGGTCTTCGAGGGCTTCGCCATCTTCGCCCTGTCGATCTTCTGCACGGTCTTCTTCGTCGCGTCGGGCGGCAAGATGTGGCGCTGGTTCCTGGGCCAGATCCCGGAGGAGCACCGCACCCGGTGGCAGGCCGCCGCGGGAGCCGGCTGGTACAGCTTCTCCGGCTACGCGCGCGGCACCGTGATCATCGCCTTCGTCGACGGCGTCCTGGCGTTCATCCTGCTGACGATTCTCGGGGTGCCGCTCGCGGCCCCCCTGGCCGTGCTGGTCTTCATCGGTGCGTTCATCCCGCTGATCGGCGCGCCGCTGGCGATGATCATCGCGGCCGTCGTCGCGCTCGCGGCCAACGGGTTCGTCACGGCGCTCATCGTCACGATCGGCATCGCGCTCATCGGGCAGCTCGAGGGGCACGTGCTGCAGCCGCTCATCATGGGCAAGCAGGTGGCCCTGCACCCGCTGGTCATCGGCCTCGGGGTCACCGCCGGCACCGTGCTGGCCGGGATCCTCGGCGCGATCATCGCGGTCCCGCTCATGGCGGTCGCGTGGACCGTGTTCTCGACGCTGCGGGGCGACCGGCCGCACCCCGAGCTCGACGAGCCGCCCGGGCCGGGCGACAGGCCGCTCGCCGTGGCCCCGATCCTCGCGCCGCCGGACGCCGCCGCGGCAGGCGGGGCCACCGAGGGATCCGAGGAGACCCCGGACAAATAGCGATGAAGCCGTCGGGCCCGGCGTGCCACGATGCCCCGATGGAGCCGTTCGTCCTCGCTACCGACCGCGTCCGCCTGTCCGTCCCGACCTCCGCCGACGTCGACCGCATCGCCGACATCTGCGCGGACCCCGCGATCGCGCGGTGGACCACGGTGCCGTCGCCGTACACGCGCGACGACGCGGTCGGGTTCGTCGACAGGTTCGTCGCCGACGGCTGGGCCGAGGAGAAGGACTTCACCTGGGCGGTCCGCGCGCCAGGGGCTTCGGACACCCCCGTGCTGGCGATGGTCGGGATCTCGCGGGAGGGCGCGCCGGGCGTGCAGCCCGCGGGCGAGCTGGGCTTCTGGTGCGCCCCGGACGCCAGGGGCCGGGGGCTGATCACCGATGCGGCACGGCTCGTGGTCGACTGGGCCGTCGACCCGGAGGGCCTCGGCCTCGGTGTCGTGCGCTGGCGCGCGAACGTGGGCAACTGGGCGTCACGTCGTGTCGCCTGGAAGCTCGGCTTCCGCTACGAGGGGCTGCTCCGTCGTTTCGGCGCGCAGCGGGGCGTGCTGCAGGATTCCTGGGTGGCGTCGTACGTCCCGGGCGACCCGCGCGAGCCGAACGAGCCGTGGCCCGCGGAGGCCTCGTCGGCCGCCTGACCGGTCGGCTTTGGGCGCGCTCGTCCCCGGACCGTATGCTCCCTGCGCGCAAGGGCGCGGATCGAGGCACGCACGGCGCGCGCCGGGAGCATGGAGGCTGGCGATGGGGCTGGAACGACGGGTCGCGGTGATCGGGGCGGGGCCGTCGGGCCTGGCCGCCGCACGGGCGCTGGACCGCGCCGGGCTCGCCTTCGACGGGTACGAGGCCCACACGGACGTCGGCGGGCTGTGGGACATCGACAACCCGCGCTCGACCGTCTACGAGTCCGCGCACCTCATCTCCTCGCGCACCACGACGCAGTTCGACGAGCTGCCGATGGACTCCGCGGCCGACTACCCGAGCCACCGCGAGCTGCTGCGCTACTTCCGCGCCTACGCGGACGAGTTCGGGCTGCGGGAGCGCTTCCGCTTCGGCACGCGCGTGACCGCGGTGGTGCCGGCCGACGGCGACGACACCGGCCGCAGCGGCTGGGTGGTGCGGTCCGAGCCCGCCGGCCCGGCGCCGGACCCGACGGCCGGAGCCGTCGAGCGCACGTACTCGCACGTCGTCGTCGCGAACGGCACGCTCGCCGAGCCGAACGTGCCGACCCTCCCCGGGGAGTTCGCCGGCGAGGTGCTGCACTCGAGCGCGTACAAGAGCGCGGACGTGCTCGAGGGCCGGCGGGTCCTCGTCGTCGGGGGCGGCAACTCCGGCTGCGACATCGCCGTGGACGCCGTCCACCGCGCCGCGTCGGTCGACCTGTCGGTGCGGCGTGGCTACTGGTTCGTGCCGCGCTACCTGCTGGGCCGACCGACCGACACGCTCAACCAGGGCCGGCCGCTGCCCGCCCGGATCAAGCAGGCCGTCGACTCCCGTCTCCTGCGACTCCTCAACGGGGACCCGCGCCGCTTCGGCTTCCCCGAGCCGGACCACAGGATCTACGAGTCGCACCCCGTGGTGAACTCCCTCGTGCTGCAGCACGCCGGGCAGGGCGACTTGCGCGTGCGGGCCGACGTCGACCGGTGCGAGGGCCGGACGGTGCACTTCGCCGACGGCAGCAGCGACGACTACGACCTCGTGCTGCTCGCCACCGGCTACCGGCTCGACTACCCGTTCCTGGACCCGCGCCACCTGGCCTGGTCCGGCCCCGGCTCGGGCACGGCGCCGCGGCTGTTCTGCAACATCGTGCCGCCGTCGGGCAACGGGCTGTTCGTCGTCGGGATGCTCGAGGCGTCCGGCATCGGTTGGCAGGGCCGCGCCGAGCAGGCCGAGCTGGTGGCGCGCTACCTCGCGGCCGAGGCGGCCGGCACCGGCGGCGACACCGCCGCCCGCGCGCGGGCCGTGCGCTTCCGACGGCGCCTGACCGAGCCGTGGCCGGACCTGACCGGCGGCTACCGCTACCTCGGGCTGGAGCGGATGAGCTACTACGTGAACAAGGACGCCTACCGGCGCACGGTGCGGCGGCTCGCGGCCGAGCTGGCCCCCGCGCCGTCCGGGGAGGGCACGGCGTGAACATCGACGACGTCGCCGTCCGCTTCGCGCCCGGGTCGATGGTCGCCCTCGACCTCGTGCTCGGCCTCATCATGCTCGGCATCGCGCTCGACACGTCGCCCGCGGACTTCCGGGCGCTGCGCCGCGCGCCGCGGGCGGCCGTGCTGGCGCTGGTCGCGCAGCTCGTCGCGCTCCCCGCCGTGACCTTCGGGCTCACGCTGCTGCTCGACGTGCAGGCGTCGGTCGCGCTCGGCATGATCCTCGTCGCGTGCTGCCCGCCCGGGAACGTGTCCCAGGTGCTGACGCACCGCTCGGGCGGCAACGTGGCGCTGTCGGTCTCGCTCACCGCCGTCGGGAACGCGATCTACATCGTCGCGATGCCGCTCAACCTCGCCCTGTGGGGGTCGCTGCACCCGACGGCGGGCGCGATCCTCACCGACGTGCGCCTGGACGCGGGACAGATGCTGCTCGAGATCCTCCTGGTCATCGGGGTGCCGTTCGCCGTCGGGATGCTCGTGCGCACGCGCTGGCCCGCGCTCGCCGCGCGGGTGCACCGCCCGGTGCGCTGGGTGAGCCTCGTGGCGCTCGTCGGCTTCATCGTCGCGGCGCTCGCGGGCAACTTCGCGGTCTTCGTCGCCTCCATCGGCGTGGTCCTGCTGGCCGTGTTCCTGCACGACGCCGCCGCCCTGGGCCTGGGGTACCTCGCCGGGAGGGCGGGCCGCCTCGGGGCGCGGGAGGTCAAGGCGGTCACGTTCGAGGTCGGCATCCGCAACGCGGGTCTCGGGCTCGGCCTCGTGTTCACGTTCTTCGGCGGGCTGGGCGGCATGGCCGTCGTCGCCGGCTGGTGGGGCGTCTGGGACATCGTGGCCGGGCTGGCGCTGGCGACCGTCTGGGCGCGCCGGACCCGGGCCCGCGCGGCCCGCACGGAGGTGGCGGCATGAGGCGCGTCCTGGTCACCGGCGGCGCCGGGTTCCTCGGGTCGCACGCGGTGGCGGCCCTCGCGGCGCACGACGACGTCGCGCACGTCGTCGCCGGCGACCTGCGCGAGGCCCGGGTGCCCGACGGCGCCGCGTGGGAGCGGCTCGACGTCACGGACCTCGCCTCGGTGGGCCGGGTGATCGACGCGCACGACGTCGACACGGTGGTGCACCTCGCGGCCGTCGTGAACCCGGGCACCCTCGACGCCGCGACCGAGCGGGCCGTCGACGTCGACGGCACCCGGAACGTCCTCGACGCCTGCGTGGCGGCCGGGGTCCACCGGGTGGTGATCTCGTCCTCGGGAGCGGCCTACGGCTACCACGCGGACAACCGGGTGCCGCTGACCGAGGCCGACCCGGTGCGCGGCAACGAGGAGTTCACGTACTCGCGCCACAAGCGCGAGGTCGAGGAGATGCTCGCGCGGTACCGCGCCGACCACCCGGGCCTGGGCCAGGTGGTGCTGCGCATCGGGACGATCCTCGGCCCCGGCGTCGACAACCAGATCACGGCCCTGTGGGAGACGCGCAGGCTGCTGCGGGTGCGCGGCGCGGAGAGCCCGTTCGTCTTCGCGTGGGTCGACGACGTCACCGGCGCGGTGGTCGCCGGCGCGACCGGGGCGACCACGGGCACGTTCAACGTGTGCGGCGACGGCGCGATGACCGTGGCCGACATCGCGGCGCGCCTCGGCCGGCCCACGCTGGACGTCCCGGCGTGGGCGCTCGCCGCCGCGCTGCGTGTCGGGCACGCCCTGCGCCTCACGGTGCACGGGCCGGAGCGCGTCGGGTTCCTGCGCTACCGGCCGGTGCTCGACAACTCCCGGCTCAAGGCCGAGCTGTACGAGCCTCGGCTGACGTCGCGCGAGGCGTTCGACACCTGGGTGCGCGGCCGGGGCACGCCGGAGCCGGAAACAGGTGGCCCCCGTGCGGAGGTCGGGTAGCATCGACGCCGTCCCCGCGGCCTCCGCCGCGTGTGAGAGGGGACGGCTCCAGGACGAGAGGCGCACCACAGCGATGACGGGCATCCGGACGACCGCCTAGCGCGTCGACCCCGAGGCTCCCCGCCGCCAGCACGCTCGAGTGCCGGCCGGAGGAGCGGCGTCGACGCACCCGCCGTCCGCCGTTCCCGCACCGCTGGAGTCCTCCGTGCCCGCTACCCATCCCTCCGTCGTCCTGCAGGACGTCACCTTCTCCTGGCCCGACGGGGCCACCCCGATCGCCGGCGTGTCCGGCGCCTTCTCCCGCGGCCGCACCGGCCTCGTCGGTCTCAACGGCGCGGGGAAGTCCACCCTGCTGCGCCTCGTCGCCGGGCGCCTGCGACCGACGTCCGGGTCGATCAACGTGTCCGGCGTCGCGGACTACCTGCCGCAGCGCCTCACCCTCGACACGGACGCCACGGTCGCGGACCTGCTCGGCGTGCGCGACGTCGTCGACGCGGTGCGCGCCATCACCGCCGGCGAGGTGCCCGAGGACCGCCTCGGCGCGCTCTTCGACGTCGTCGGCGACGGCTGGGACGTCGAGGAGCGCGCCCACGCCGAGCTCGCCGGCACGGGGCTGCCGTCCGGCGACGGCGTGCTCGACCGCCCGGTCGGCACCCTCTCGGGCGGCGAGGCGATGCTCGTCGCCGTCACCGGTGTGCGGCTGCGCGGCGCGGACGTCGCGCTCCTGGACGAGCCGACCAACAACCTCGACGGCGCCGCCCGCGAACGGCTGCACGAGATCGTGCGCACGTGGCGCGGCGCGCTCGTCGTCGTCTCGCACGACCGGGAGCTGCTCGAGCTGGTCGACGAGACCGCGGAGCTGCGCACCGGCTCCCTCACCACCTACGGCGGCACGTACGCGCAGTACGAGGAGCACCTGGCGGCGCAGCAGGAGGCGGCGCGGGCCGCCCTGCGCGACGCCGAGCAGGTCCTGCGCCGCGAGAAGCGGGAGCGGATCAAGGCCGAGGAGCGCATCGCCCACTCCGAGCGCCGGGGCCGCAAGGACGTCGTGGAGCGCCGCTACGTCAAGGCGGCGATCAACGACCGGCGCAACTCCGCGGAGAAGTCGCAGGCAGCCCGCCGCGGCCAGGCCGCCGGGAAGGAGTCCGACGCCCGGGCCGCGGTCGAGGCCGCGGAGCTCTCCGTGCGCGCCGACGACCGCATCGTCGTCGACCTGCCCGACCCGGACGTGCCCGCGGGCCGGCGCCTCGCCGTCCTGCGCGGCACGGACGGACGCGAGGTCGTGCTCGCCGGGCCGGAGCGCGTGGCGCTGACCGGCCCCAACGGCGTCGGCAAGACGACGCTGCTGGAGCGGCTCGTCGGGGTCGCGCCCGGGGGCACCGACGTCGGCACGGGGGCGGTCGCCGACGCGCTCACCGACCGGGTCGGCTACCTGCCGCAGCGGCTCGACGTGCTCGACGACGACCAGACGGTGCTCGACGCCGTGCGGACCGGCGCGCCGGACGTCGCGCCCGGGGAGCTGCGCAACCGGCTGGCGCGGTTCCTCGTGCGCGGCGACCAGGTGGGCCGCCCGGTCGCGACGCTGTCGGGCGGCGAGCGGTTCCGCGTCACCCTCGCGCGGCTGCTGCTGGCCGACCCGCCCGCCCAGCTGCTGGTCCTCGACGAGCCCACGAACAACCTCGACATCGCCAGCACGGACCAGCTGGTGCAGGCGCTCGCCGCGTACCGGGGCGCGCTGCTGGTGGTGAGCCACGACCGGGCGTTCCTCGACCGGCTCGACCTCGACGCCGAGCTGGTGCTGGCCGCGGACGGGACGCTCGCCGAGCGGCGGTCGTAGCCGCCCGGCGAGCGTCCGTCAGCCGTCCGTCCGGCCGGTCAGGAGCAGGGGAGGGCTCCGTTGTCTGGCGCCTGGCCGGCCCCGACGAAGCCGACCGTCACGCTCTGGCCCGCGCCGACGTGCGCGGTCCACGCCACCGGGGTGACGACGCCGCCCGCCAGCTCGCCGCCCCACATGTTCGTGGAGGTGATGCCGGCGGCGTCGACCTCCCACGTCGCCAGGTCGGCGTCGCCGGCGGTGACGACGATCTGGCCCTGGTAGCCGCCGGACCACGAGCTCGTCGTGGTGTAGGCCGCGGTGCACGCGCCGTCGGTCGTCCCGCCGTCGTCGGTCGTCGTGGTGAAGGAGGCCGTCGGCGTGGGGTCGGACACCGCCCCGGTGTTGTCGTTGCGGGCCCGCACCGTGACCTCGTAGGTCGAGCCGGGGTCCAGCCCGGTGAGGTCGACCATGGGTGACTCGTCGGTCGCCGCGAGGACCTCGCCGGTCGCGGCGTCGAGCACGTCGTACCCCGTCACGCAGCCGGTCCGGGAGACACCCCACATGAGGTGCGCCCGGGTGGCCCGCACGTCGTGGGCCATGACCTCGCCGGGGACTCCCGGGGCCTCGTCCGGGCAGGCGGGCGGGTCCACGGGCCCGGTGTCGTCGCCGATGCCGGTGACCTCCCCGTCGCCGCCGTCGAACTCCACGTCCGAGCAGCTGTAGAAGTTCTCGCTGCTGTCCGAGCGCACCCAGTGCGTGAAGACGACGTGGCTCCCGGTGCGGTCGGCGGGCAGGGTGACGTCCCAGTAGTAGTAGTTGTCGCCTCCCGGGCCGCCGGTGTCCGGCGGGTCCGTCACGGAGTCGACCAGCTCGAGGTCCGCCCACCCGAGCGGCTGGGTCGGGTCGAAGCCCTCCCTCGTCACGTAGACGTCGAACCGGCCCGGGTGCTCGGCCCAGTTGTTGTGCTGGAACTCGTACGTGGCGCCCGCGGTGAGGTGCGTCGTCGGCCAGTCGGTGCGCGGCGCGTTGAACGCGGAGAAGTCGTACGGTCCCCGGTCGCCGCCGGAGCAGATGGTGCCGTCGGGGATGTACCCCTCGGTGCGGCCGGCGCCGTTCGAGTCCAGGTTGCCGAACCAGTTGTAGTAGGCGTTCGGTCCGCTCTCGGCGAGCGCGTCGGCGCACGCGGGGTTGCTCGGGGCGAGCTGTCCGTTCGGGGTCTGGGCGTCCACCCAGCACAGGTACTGCCGGGAACCGGGGAACACCTCCGCCCCGTGGGCGGCGGCGGGCTGGCCGACGACGGCGACGACGCCGACGGCGGCGAGCACGGCTGCCGCGAGGGATGCCGCGAGTCTTCGCATGATGGTCCTCCTCCTCGAGGTCCGTGGGTGCGTGGGCACGACGGTGGTCCACGGTGCGGACGGCGTCACCGCGGCTAAACGTTTCGCGCACGGGCGCCGGTACGGTGTCGGGGTGACGTCCCAGCCCCTCGCCCCGCGCCCGAGCACGCCTCCCACGACGCCCCCGACCGCGCACCCCTCCGCCGAGCAGGAGGTGGTGGGCATCTGTCGTGACCTGCTGCGGATCGACACCTCCAACTACGGCAACGGCGAGGGGCCGGGGGAGCGGCGGGCGGCGGAGCTCGTCGCCGGGCTGCTCACCGAGGTGGGGCTCGAGGTGGAGCTGTTCGAGTCGGAGCCCGGCCGCACGTCGGTCGTGACGCGGCTCGAGGGCACGGACCCGAGCCGGCCCGCGCTGGTGCTGCACGGGCACACGGACGTGGTGCCGGCCGCGGCCGACGACTGGTCCGTCGACCCGTTCGGCGGCGAGGAGATCGACGGGCTCCTGTGGGGCCGCGGCGCGGTGGACATGAAGGACATGGACGCGATGATCCTGTCCGTCGTGCGGCAGATGGTCCGGGAGGGCCGCCGCCCGGCGCGCGACGTCGTCGTCGCCTTCTTCGCCGACGAGGAGGCCGGCGGCGTGCGCGGCGCGCAGTGGGCCGTGCGGCACCGGCCCGAGCTCTTCGAGGGCGCCACCGAGGCGATCAGCGAGGTGGGCGGCTTCTCCGTCGAGGTCGGCGGGCGGCGCGCCTACCTGCTGCAGACGGCGGAGAAGGGCCTCGCCTGGCTCCGGCTCGTGGCCGACGGCCGGGCCGGCCACGGCTCCCAGGTGAACGCCGAGAACGCCGTGACCGAGCTCGCCGCGGCGGTCGCGCGGATCGGGCAGCACCCGTGGCCGTACACGCTGACCCCGACGGTGGAGAAGCTGCTGCGCGGGGTCTCCGACCTCACGGGGCTGCGGTTCGACGGCGAGGACCCCGCCGCCGTGGACGCGCTCGTCGCGGCGCTGGGCCCGGCCGCGAAGTTCGTGGGCGCCACGGTGCGGCACACGTCCAACCCCACGCAGCTGGACGCGGGCTACAAGGCGAACGTCATCCCCGGGCGGGCCGAGGCCACCGTCGACGTGCGCCTCCTGCCCGGCCACGAGGAGGAGGGGATGGCGACGCTGCGCGAGCTCGCCGGTCCCGCCGTGCGCGTCGAGCCGATCCACCAGGACACCGCGCTCGAGGTGCCGTTCTCCGGCGACCTCGTGGACTCGATGGTCGCCTCCCTCCTCGCCGAGGACCCGGGGGCCGCGGTGCTGCCGTACACGCTCTCGGGCGGCACCGACAACAAGTCGCTGTCGCGGCTCGGCATCACCGGGTACGGCTTCGCCCCGCTGCGCCTGCCCGCCGACCTCGACTTCTCCGGGATGTTCCACGGCGTCGACGAGCGGGTGCCGGTCGACTCGCTGCGCTTCGGCACGCGCGTGCTGGACCGCCTGCTGCGCGACTGCTGAGCGGCGTCGCCGTCGGACGTCCCCGTCAACCGCCCAGCCGGGCGAGCAGGTGGCGCGTCTGCTCGACGTACCCGCCGCCGAAGAGCACGGCGTGCACCGCGAGCGGGTACAGCTGGTGCAGCGGGACCCGCTCGCGCCACCCGGGGGCGAGGGGCCACGCGGCCTCGTAGCCCGCGAGGACCGCGTCGAGGTGCGGCGCCCCGAAGAGCGCCAGCATGGCGAGGTCGGCCTCCCGGTGCCCGCCGTGGGCGGCCGGGTCGATGAGCACCGCCTCGGCGGAGCCTCCCGGGCCCTGCGACCACAGCACGTTCCCGGACCAGAGGTCGCCGTGCACGCGGGCCGGCGCCTCTCGCGCCGCGGGGCCCGCGAGGACGCCGAGCCGACCGCACACCCGCTCGACGGCGGCCGCGTCCTGCGCGGTGAGCACGCCTCGCTCCCGGCCCTGCGCGACGACGGGCCGGAGCCGGGCGTGCGCGTAGAAGGCGGGCCAGTCGCCCCAGGTCCCCGCCACCAGGGGCAGGGGGTCGTCGAGCGGACCGAAGTACCCGCGCCCCGCGCCGGGCGGAAGGACGCCGAACCCGGCGGCGCCCGCTCGGTGCAGCACGGCGAGGCGACGGCCCAGGTCGCGCGCGGCGTCGGGCGTGGGGCGCGCCGGGTCGACGCGCTCCAGGTCGAGGTGCTCCGCTCCGTGCTCCAGCACGCGGGCGACCCGCGGGCCGCCCGGCACGGTGAGCCAGCGGAGCCCGGCCGCCTCGGTGGCGAAGAACCCCGGCGGCGCGTGCGCCCGCGACTTGCGGAAGGCGTCGGCCATACGTCCTGCCCTGCGTCCTGACCTGCGTCGTGGCATGCGTGCTGACGTGCCGACCGGTCAGAAGGTGGCGCTGACCTTGATGATCTTGCGACGCAGCCACACCCGGCGCTCGCCGCCGATGTAGAGGCGGGTGCGCGCCAGCTCCCACCGGCCGTACTCGGCCTCCTCGGTGAGCATCTTGCGCGCGTCCGGGACGCTGGTGCCCCGGTCGATGGTCAGCACGCGGTACTCGTACTGTCCGTGCTTGCGCCAGGCGGACGGCGCGCCGGGGCGCGCGTCTGCCTGCGACGTCGACGGGATCGAAGCCATCCGCTGTTCCTCCCGAAGTGCTGGCGGGCGGTTTTCGTCTGCCCATTGTGCCCCGTGGGGCGCTACGGTCAGAGCATGACCGCAGACCCGCGTGCCGCGCTGGACCGCTTCGTCGCCGCGCTGGAGGCCCACTACCACGCGGTGTCGACCCGCCGGGGCGACGACGATCCTGCGGTCGACGACGCCTACGAGGTCCTGGCCGACGCGTTCGAGGTCTACGAGGACTCGCTGGCCCAGGTCTACTCCGAGGTCACGCCCTTCTTCCTCGACGACGGGGACGACGACGGGGACGACGACGAGGACGATGACGACGACGAGGGGGACGACGACCTCGACGCCGAGCTCGACACGGACCTCGAGGGTCCCGACCTGGCGGGGTCGCCCGCCGACCGCCCGGCCGACGCCCCGGGGCAGGCCTACCAGCGCTCGGGGTAGCCGATCTCCGGGGCGGAGACGTCGTCGAGCGCGGCGTGGACCTCGCCCGGCAGGTCGAGGTCGGTGGCGGCGAGCGACGCCCGCAGCTGGGCCGGCGTCCGCGCCCCGACAATCGCGCTCGCGACCGTGTCGCGGGCCAGCAGCCAGGCGAGAGCGACCTCGAGCGGCGCACGCCCGAGCCCGTCGGCCGCGGTGGCGACGGCCTCGACGACGGACGACGCGGCCGCGTCCAGGTAGGGGTCGACGAACGCGGCGAGGTGCGCCGACGCCGCGCGGGAGTCCGCCGGGATCGCCCGCCGGTACTTGCCGGTGAGCACGCCGCGCCCCAAGGGTGACCAGGCCAGCAGCCCGAGCCCGAGGGCGTCGGCGGCGGGGGCCACGTCACGCTCCGCGCCGCGCTGCAGCAGGGAGTACTCCAGCTCGAGCGCGCTGAGCCCGGTGCCGTCCGCCTCCAGCAGGGTCGCGGCCCGGGCGGACGCCCAGCCGGGGTGGTTCGAGAGCCCGACGTAGCGGGCCCTGCCGGAGGCCACCGCGAGCCGCAGCGCCGACACCGTCTCGGCGAGCGGCGTGGCCGGGTCGGGGCAGGCGACCAGGAACAGGTCGACGTGGTCGGTGCCCAGCCGGGCGAGGGACGCGTCGAGGTCGGCGAGCAGGCCCGCCCGGGAGGCGTCGACGCGGGCGCCCGAGCGGCCCGCCCGCACGCCCCCCTTGGTGCACAGCACCACCTCGTCGCGCGAGACCTTGCCGTCCAGCAGCGAGCCGATGACGCGCTCCGCGTCCCCGTCGCCGTACGTCGCGGCGGTGTCGACGAGCGTCCCGCCCCCGTCGACGAAGTCGCGCAGCTGCTCCGCCGCGTCCAGGTCGTCGGTGTCCCGGCCCCAGGTCATCGTCCCCAGGCCGAGCTCGGACACGCGCAGGCCCGTACGGCCCACCTGACGACGCTCCATGGCGGGCCACGCTACCGGGAAACCCTGCAGGTCCGGGTAGTGTGACCGCCCGTGAATGCCTGGGAAGCGATCCTGCTCGGCCTGGTCCAGGGCCTGACCGAGTTCCTGCCGATCTCCTCGAGCGCGCACCTGCGCATCGTGGGGGAGCTGCTCGGCGGGACCGACCCCGGGGCCGCGTTCACCGCGATCACCCAGATCGGCACGGAGGCCGCCGTGCTGCTCTACTACCGCCGCACCATCCGGGACATCTGCGTCGCCTGGTGGAAGTCCCTCGTGGGCACGCACGGCAGCGACTGGCGCTCGCGGATGGGCGCCCACGACGACCAGGCCCGCATGGCCTGGTACATCGCCCTCGGCTCGATCCCGATCGGTGTGCTCGGCCTGCTCTTCCAGGACCAGATCGAGACCTACCTGCGCAACCTCTGGATCACCGTCACGACCCTGGTCGTCTTCGGCCTGCTGCTCGGGTGGGCGGACAAGATCGGCCGCCGCACCCGTCGGCTCGACGAGCTCAACCCGAAGCGCGCGATCGGGTTCGGATTCGCCCAGGCGCTCGCGCTCATCCCGGGCGTGTCGCGCTCCGGGGGCACGATCACCGCGGGGCTGCTCATGGGGTTCACCCGCAAGGCCGCCGCGGACTACTCGTTCCTGCTGGCCATCCCCGCGGTGCTGATGTCGGGCTTCTACCAGCTCGCCAAGTCCGTGGGCGAGGACCCGGCCCCCGGGTCGCCGGGCGCGGGCGCGACCCTGGTCGCCACGCTCGTCGCGTTCGTCGTCGGCTACGTCGTCATCATCGGGTTCCTCAAGCTGATCACCACGCACTCGTTCATGCCGTTCGTCTGGTACCGCCTCGGCCTCGCCGCCGTGGTCGTGGTCCTGCTCCTGACCGGCGTGCTGACCGCGAACGGGGGCATCGTCGTCTGACCAGGTGTTCCGGCAGATGATCCGACCGGCGATCTGAGCGGGCGATCTGAGCGGGCGATCTGACCAGGCAACGAGGCCCGGTAGCCTGAGCGCGTGCGTTCCTGGCCCACTCCGCAGATCCCTGAGCTCCCCGAACCGGCCGACGGCCGCCGCACCCCCGTCCGGGTGCACGACAGCAGCACCGGGCGGCTCGTGGACCCGGCCCCGGGGGGCACCGCCCGCTACTACGTCTGCGGGATCACCCCGTACGACGCGACCCACCTCGGGCACGCGAACACCTACCTGGCGTTCGACCTGCTGCACCGGGCGTGGCTCGACGCCGGCAAGGACGTGACCTTCGTCTCGAACGTCACCGACGTCGACGACCCGCTGCTGGAGCGTGCGGACGCCACCGGGGTCGACTGGCGCGATCTCGCGGCCGACCAGATCGCGCTCTTCCGCGAGGACATGACCGCCCTCGGCATGGTGCCGCCCGCCACCTGGACCGGCGCCGTCGAGTCCGTGCCCGCCGTCGTGGCCGCCGTCGAGCGGCTGCTGGACGAGGGGGCCGCGTACCGGGTGCCGATCGAGCCGGGGGCAGGCGGCGACGACCCGGGCCTGGGAGACGTGTACGCCGACCTCTCCGCCGACCGCGACTTCGGGCAGGTGGCCAGGCTCGACGCGGCGACGATGGAGGCCCTGTTCGCCGAGCGTGGCGGGGACCCGCAGCGCGAGGGCAAGAAGAACGCCCTCGACCCGCTGCTGTGGCGCCGGGAGCGCCCCGGCGAGCCCGCGTGGGACGGCGCGTCCCTCGGCACCGGGCGTCCCGGCTGGCACATCGAGTGCGCGGTCATCGCCCGCGACGGGCTGGGCCTGCCGTTCGACCTGCAGGGCGGGGGAGCCGACCTGCTCTTCCCGCACCACGAGATGTCCACCTCGCACGACCGCCTGCTGGGCGGCGGCGGTGCCGGGGTGCACGTGCACGCCGGGCTCGTCGCCTACGAGGGCGAGAAGATGAGCAAGTCGCGCGGGAACCTCGTGTTCGTCTCCGCGCTGCGACGCGCGGGCGTGGACCCCATGGCGATCCGCCTCGCGCTGCTGGCGCACCACTACCGCACCGAGTGGGAGTGGACCGACGCCGACCTCGAGGCCGGCGTCGCGCGGCTCGAGCGGTGGCGCGCCGCCGTCTCCGGCAACGGCGGACCCGACGCGACCGCGACGCTGGCCGCGCTGCGCGCGGCGCTCGCGGACGACCTCGACGGCCCCGCCGCGCTCGCCGCCGTGGACCGCTGGGCCGACCTGGCGCTCGCGCCCGGCCGCGACACGACCGACGACCACGAGGGCGCGCCCGGCGTCCTGGCGCGCGCGGTGAACGCGCTCCTCGGCGTCCGCCTCTGACCTCGCCGCCCTGACGCCGGGCCCGGCGTCAGGGCTTGTCGGGTCCCTTGTCGCCGCCCTTGTCGGTGCCCTTCTCGCCGCCGACGTCGCGCCGCCGCAGGTAGCGCTCGAACTCCCGCGCGATGGCCTCGCCCGTCGCCTCGGGCAGGTCGGCGGTGTCCTTCGCCTCCTCGAGCTGCTGCACGTACTCGGCGATCTCGGCGTCGTCCGACGCGAGCTCGTCGACGCCGTGCTGCCACGCCTCGGCGTCCTCGGGCAGGTCGCCGAGGGGTACCGGCGCGGCGATGAGCTCCTCGACGCGGGTGAGGATCGCGAGGGTCGCCTTGGGCGACGGGGGGTTGGCCACGTAGTGGGGCACGGCGGCCCACAGCGACACCGCCTGGAACCCGCGCCGGTCGGCCTCGTGCTGCAGCACGCCCACGATGCCGGTCGGGCCCTCGTAGGTGCTGGGCTCGACGTCGAGCACCGCCTGCAGGCCCGAGCTCTCCGTCGTCGCGGTCATGGGGATGGGCCGGGTGTGGGGCACGTCGGCCAGCAGGGCGCCCAGGGTCACGACGGTGCGGACGCCCAGCTCGGCGGCCAGGTCGAGCAGCTCGGCGCAGTACGAGCGCCACCGGAACGACGGCTCGATGCCGTGCACCAGCACCACGGTCCGGTCGGGCAGCTCGGCCACGGAGACCGTCGTGGTCGGCCAGGTGATCGAGCGCTCCCCGTCCGGGCCGGTCTCCATCACGGGCCGGTTCACCTGGAAGTCGTGGTAGTCCTCGGGGTCGAGCTCGCGCACCTGGCGGGCGTCCCACACGTGGGCGAGGTGGGTCAGGGCGGCGGTGGCGGCGCTGCCGGCGTCGTTCCATCCCTCGAACGCGGCGATCATCACGGTCTGCCGCGCGGCGTGGCGCCCGGTGGTCTCCGGCTCGGTCGTCATCCGTCCAGCGTATACAGCGCCGGCCCGGCCACGGGCAGGCCCGGGTGTCCGGTCTCACGCGTCCCGACGGGCGGACCGGCGGCGCCCGGTCCGTACGATGGACGGGTGCCCGAGACCCTCGCCCCCGCCCCGCAGACCGCCACCCCGACCCTGCCCGCGGCCGTCCTGTGGGACATGGACGGCACCCTCGTGGACACCGAGCCGTACTGGATCCGCGCCGAGCAGGAGCTGGTCGCGGAGCACGGCGGCACGTGGACGCACGAGCAGGCGCTGCAGCTCGTCGGTAACGCGCTGACCGTCTCCGCGACGATCCTGCGCGACCAGGGAGGGGTCGACCTGCCGGTCGACGCGATCGTCGACCGCCTGCTCGGTCAGGTCGTCGAGCAGGTGCGCGAGGAAGTGCCGTGGCGGCCGGGCGCGCTGGAGCTCCTCACCACGCTCGCCGAGGCGGGCGTGCCGTGCGCGCTGGTGACGATGAGCTACTCGACGCTCGCCGAGGAGGTCGTCTCGCGCGGGCCCGGCGGCGCGTTCGCGACGCTCGTCACGGGCGACCAGGTGACCCGCGGCAAGCCCGACCCCGAGCCCTACCTCCTCGCCGCGGAGCGGCTCGGCGTCGACACCGCCGCCTGCGTCGCCATCGAGGACTCGCCCACCGGCATCGCCTCGGCGCGCGCCGCCGGGATCGCGACGCTGGGCGTCGAGGCCGTCGTGCCGGTGCCGCACCTCGACGGGCTCAGCCGCGCCGCGTCGCTCGAGAAGGTCGACCTGGCGACCCTCGCACGCATCGGCGCCGGTGAGGTCGTGGACCTCACGTCCTGACCGGGTCCACCCCGAGCCGCTCGCGCAGCACGTCGGCGGGAATCACGGGCGGCGTGCCGCCGAACTCGGGGCAGAGCGACTGGTGTGCGCACCATCCGCACAGGCGGCTGCGGCGCGGCCGCCAGTCCCCGCTGCGCGCGGCGTCCTGGATCGCCGACCACAGCGCACGCACCTTGGTCTCCGTGACCTCGAGCTCCCGCTCGGCCGGCTCGGCGCGCAGCACCTGGCCGTCGCCGAGGTAGAGCAGCTGCAGCATGCGCGGCACCTCGCCGCGCTCGCGCCAGAGGACCAGGCCGTAGAACCGCATCTGGAACAGGGCGGCGCCCTCGAAGCCCGGCCCGGGCGCCCGGCCCGTCTTGTAGTCGACCACGCGCAGCGCGCCGCCGGGCGCGACGTCGAGCCGGTCGACGATCCCGCGCAGCACCGGCCCGTCGTCGAGCGACGTCTCGACGCGCAGCTCCCGGGACTCGGGCTCCAGCCGGTTGGGGTCCTCCAGCGTGAAGTACGTGCCGACGAGCCGCCGCGCCCGGCCGAGCCACTCCGACGGCGTGGTGCCGGCCGCGTCGCCGCCCTCGTCGAACAGCGTCGCGTACCGCGGCTCCGCCTCGACGAGGCGCTCCCACTCGACGGGCAGCAGGGCGGCCGCCGCCTCCGGCGTGCGCTCGCCGCGCGGCGCGTCGTAGAGCCGCTCGAGCACGGCGTGCACCAGCGTGCCCCGCGCGGCGGCCGACGCCGGGGGCTCGGGCAGCCGGTCGACCACGCGGAACCGGAACAGCAGGGGGCAGCGCATGAAGTCGGCCGCGCGCGACGGCGACAGCGCCGGGGCCCGTGACGCCGTCGGCGACGGGTCGGGCGCGGCGGTCGTCGTCATGCGCGCCACCCTACGGGCGAGCGCCGACAGGCCGTAGGGCGGCCGGCGCCGGATAGCCTGACCGGGTGACCTCTCGCTCCCGGGGATGGGTGGTCGGCCGCATCGCGGGCGCGCCCGTCCTCGTCACCCCGTCGTGGTTCCTCGGCGCCGTCGTCCTGACCCTCGTGTTCGCGCCCTCGGTACGGACGTGGTTCGCGCCCCAGCTGGGCACGACGGCGGTGCTCGTCGTCGCGGCCGCCTTCGTGCTCCTGCTCTTCGGGTCCGTGTTCCTGCACGAGGTGGCCCACGCCCTCGTCGCTCGGTCGCGCGGGCACCGCGTCACCGAGATCGCGTTGACCCTCTGGGGCGGTCACACCGCCTACACGGGGTCGGGCGGGCGCCCGCTCGACGGTGCCCTCGTGGCCGTCGTCGGCCCGCTGACCAACCTCGTGCTCGCGGCCGCGTTCTGGGTCGTGTACCTCCTGCAACCGGTGTCGTCCGTCGCGACGGCCCTGCTCCTGGCCGGGGCGTTCTCGAACGCGTTCGTCGGGTTCTTCAACCTGCTGCCCGGGCTGCCGCTGGACGGCGGGCAGATCCTCGAGTCCGCCGTCTGGGGCGCGACGGGCTCGCGCTCGCGGGGCACGCTCGTCGCGGGCTGGGTGGGGCGCGCGGTCGCGGTCGGCGTGCTGGCGGTGGCGCTGCTGTGGCCGCTGCTCGAGGGGCGCAGGCCGTCCTGGGTGACGGTCGCGTGGGCGGCGCTCATCGGCGCGTTCCTGTGGTCCGGGGCGGGCGAGGCCATCAAGGGCGCGCAGACCAGGGCCCGGGTCGCGGGGCTGTCCGCGCGGGGCCTCGCCGTACCCGCCGTCGTGCTCCCGGTCACCGCCACGGTCGCCGGGGTCTCCGACGCGGCCGCGCGGCAGCCGGGCGCGGTCGTGGCCGTCGTCGGGCCGGCCGGGGAGCCCGTGGGCTGGGTGGATCCGGGCGCCGTCGCGAGCGTGCCCGCCGACCAGGCCGCCGCCACGCCGGTGGAGGCCGTCGTCGTGCCGTTCCCGCCCGGCTCGGCGGTGGGTCCCGAGCTCGAGGGCGACGAGCTGCTCGACCGCCTCGCCCACGGGTCGTCGGGCGCGCGGGTGGTGCCGGTCGTGGACGACGGCCGTCTCACGGGGGTGCTCGACGTGGCGCGGGTCGCGGCCGCGCTCCGTCGATGAGGTGCCGGCGGGCGGGCCGGTAGACTCGCCCGTCGTGACCGACGCCGACGCCACCGCGCCCGAGAACCGCCCGACCGTCGACCCGACCGGCAGCGCCACGGGTGCGGACCTGCGCCGGGGCCCGCTGCGCGAGGGGGACCGGGTGCAGCTCACGGACCCCAAGGGGCGGCTGCACACCATCACGCTCAAGCCCGGCGGCACGTTCCACACGCACAAGGGCTACTTCCGCCACGAGGACCTCATCGGCCGGCCCGAGGGGTGGGTCGTGACCAACACGGCGGGGATCGAGTACCTCGCCCTGCGGCCCCTGCTGAGCGACTACGTGCTGTCCATGCCGCGCGGCGCCGCCGTCGTGTACCCCAAGGACGCCGGCCAGATCGTGCAGATGGCCGACATCTTCCCCGGTGCGCGCGTCGTCGAGGCGGGTGTCGGCTCCGGGGCGCTGACGATGTCGCTGCTGCGCGCCGTGGGCGACGCCGGCGAGCTGCACTCCATCGAGCGCCGCGAGGACTTCGCGGCGATCGCGCGCGGCAACGTCGAGTCGTTCTTCGGCGGCGAGCACCCGGCGTGGCGGCTGTCGGTCGGCGACCTCGCGGACGTGCTGCCCACCGTGGCGGAGCCGGGCAGCGTCGACCGCGTCGTGCTCGACATGCTCGCGCCCTGGGAGAACGTCGACCCCGTGGCGCGCGCGCTCGCGCCGGGCGGCGTGCTCGTCTGCTACGTCGCGACCGCCACGCAGCTGTCCCGCACGGCCGAGGACCTGCGCGCCGACGGCCGGTTCGCCGAGCCGCAGGCCTGGGAGTCGATGGTGCGCGGCTGGCACCTCGAGGGCCTCGCGGTCCGCCCGCAGCACCGGATGATCGGGCACACCGGCTTCCTCATCACGGCGCGGCGGCTCGCCGACGGCGTCGCGCCGCCCGAGCGCACCCGCCGCCCGGCCAAGGGCTCCTACCCCGCCCCGGACGCCGAGTGGTCGGAGGAGGAGCTGGGCGAGCGCGCCGTGTCGGACAAGAAGATCCGTCGTGTGCGGCGCGACCTGGGGGTCGCCCCGGACGACGCGCAGGGCTGAGGTCGTTCGGGAGGCCGCGGAGCCGCGGCAGGTCACCGGAAGGTCTCGGTCGTGTGAACCTCGCGACCGCTCCGTGAAATGAACCCCCGGACACCCGTGTTGATGTCTAGGGTGCTGTACTCCGGGGGCACCTTCCCGTCCGGGGAGGCGGCCACCCGGGCCGCACGAGAGGGGATGCGATGTCCGACAACCCTGTCCGCCCGGAGCCTCGACCGGAGCAGCCGGCGCTGCCCACCGGACCGAGCCACGACGCACAGCTCGCCCTCCTCGCCGCCAAGAACGAGCGGCTCGCCGAGGCGCTCCGCGCCGCCCGCGACCAGATCGTGGAGCTCAAGGGCCAGATCGACGAGCTCGCCAAGCCCCCGGGGACGTACGCGACGTTCCTCGCCGCGCACGACGACGGCTCGGTCGACATCTCGTCGGCAGGCCGCAAGATGCACGTGCAGGCGAGCCCGGGGCTCGACGTCGCCGAGCTGCGGCCCGGCCAGGAGGTCAAGCTCAACGAGGCCATGACGGTGGTCGAGGTCGGCGGCTACGAGCGGACCGGTGAGCTGGTCACCGTCAAGGAGGTCCTCGACGCCGAGCGGGTGCTCGTCGTCGGCCGCGCCGACGAGGAGCGGGTCGTGCGGCTCGCCGGGTCGGTCGTGGACGCCGAGCTGCGGGTGGGCGACGCGCTCACGGTCGACCTGCGCAGCGGGTTCGTCTACGAGGTGGTGCCGAAGTCGGAGGTCGAGGAGCTCGTCCTCGAGGAGGTGCCCGACATCGCCTACGAGGACATCGGCGGGCTGGGGCCGCAGATCGAGCAGATCCGCGACGCCGTCGAGCTGCCGTTCTCCCACCCCGACCTCTTCCGCGAGCACGGGCTGCGGCCGCCCAAGGGCGTGCTGCTGTACGGGCCGCCCGGGTGCGGCAAGACGCTCATCGCCAAGGCGGTGGCCAGCTCGCTCGCCGGGATGGTCGCCAGCGCGCAGGGCGGCGACCCCACGGCCAAGAGCTACTTCCTCAACGTCAAGGGCCCGGAGCTGCTCAACAAGTACGTGGGCGAGACCGAGCGGCACATCCGCCTGATCTTCGCGCGCGCCCGGGAGAAGGCGACGCAGGGGGCGCCCGTCGTGGTGTTCTTCGACGAGATGGAGTCGCTGTTCCGCACCCGCGGCACCGGCCTCTCGTCGGACGTCGAGACCACGATCGTGCCGCAGCTGCTCGCCGAGATCGACGGCGTCGAGCGGCTCGACAACGTCATCGTCATCGGCGCCTCGAACCGCGAGGACATGATCGACCCCGCGATCCTCCGGCCGGGCCGGCTGGACGTGAAGATCAAGATCGAGCGGCCGGACGCCGAGGGTGCCACCGAGATCTTCGGCAAGTACCTCACGCCCCAGCTGCCCATCCACCCCGACGACCTGGCCGAGCACGGCGGCAGCCACACCGAGGCCGTCGCGGCGATGATCAACAGCGTGGTGGAGCGGATGTACTCCGAGGACGAGGAGAACCAGTTCCTCGAGGTGACCTACGCGTCGGGCGACAAGGAGACCCTGTACTTCAAGGACTTCAACTCCGGCGCGATGATCCAGAACGTCGTGGACCGGGCCAAGAAGTCGGCGATCAAGGACTTCCTGGCCACGGGTCAGCGGGGCATCCGGGTCGAGCACCTCCTGTCGGCGTGCGTCGACGAGTTCAAGGAGAACGAGGACCTGCCGAACACCACCAACCCCGACGACTGGGCGCGCATCAGCGGCAAGAAGGGCGAGCGCATCGTCTTCATCCGCACGATCGTCCAGAAGAAGGGCGGCGACGGCACGCCGCGCACCATCGACACGGTGACCAGCACGGGGCAGTACCTGTAGTCCCCGCGCCGCCACGAGATCGAGGTGCCCGTCACGAGGCCGACCCACCGTGGGTCGACTTCGAGACGGGTACCTCGATCTCGTTCGTGGCCACCTAGGGTGGTGGCGTGAGCGTTCGTCGCGTGATGGGGATCGAGACCGAGTACGGCGTGCTGGCACCGGGGCGGCCCATGGCCAACCCGATGCTCATGAGCTCGCAGGTGGTCATGACGTACCGCGCCCTGGTGGCGCGGGCGGGCGCCCGCCCGCCGGCCCGGTGGGACTACGACGACGAGGACCCGCTGCAGGACGCCCGGGGATTCCACCTCCAGCGCGCGTCGGCGCACCCGTCGCTCCTCACCGACGACCCGTCGCGCCCCGCGCCCTCCGGCCCGACGACGGGCAGCACGCCGGCGTCGGCCCAGGTGGCCTCCGCGGCCGGCACCCCGGGCGGCACGGCGCGCGGGCGCGCGGCGCGGGCCGCGCGGCAGGAGCCGGAGGAGGTCGAGCGGCCGTCCGTGGAGGACTACGACGACCCGAGCGCCGCGAACTGCATCCTTACCAACGGCGCGCGTCTCTACGTGGACCACGCGCACCCCGAGTACTCGTCGCCCGAGGTCACGGGGCCGCGCGACGGCGTCCTGTGGGACGTCGCGGGGGAGCGGGTCATGCTCGCGGCGGTGCGGTCGCTCGCGGAGGTGCCGGGTGGCGAGGTGGTGCTCTACAAGAACAACGTGGACGGCAAGGGCGCCAGCTACGGCACGCACGAGAACTTCCTGGTGGACCGGGCGCTGCCGTTCGGCACGCTCGTCGAGCTGCTGACGCCGTTCCTCGTCACGCGGCAGGTGTTCGCCGGGTCGGGCCGGGTCGGGCTCGGCCCGACGGGCTCGGAGGCGGGCTTCCAGCTCTCCCAGCGCGCCGACTACATCGAGGCGGAGGTGGGGCTGGAGACCACGCTGCGCCGCCCGATCGTCAACACCCGCGACGAGCCGCACGCGGACCGCACGCGGTGGCGGCGCCTGCACCTCATCATCGGCGACGCGAACCTCTTCGAGGTCGCGACGTTCCTCAAGCTGGGCACCACCTCGCTGGTGCTGTGGGTGCTCGAGCACCTCGACGAGCTGGCCGAGGCCGGCGTGCCCGCCCGCGAGGAGCTCGCCGCGCTGCGGCTCGCGGACCCGGTCGCCGACGTGCAGCGGGTGTCGCGCGACCTCGCCCTCACCGCGCGGCTCGACCTCGCCGACGGCCGCCGGCTCACGGCGCTGGAGATCCAGGAGGCGTACGCGGACGTCGTCGCCCGGTCGGTCGCGGCGCTCGGGGGTCCGGGTGACGGCTCGGTCGACGTGCCCGGGGAGACGCCGGGCGACGACGAGACCGCGCAGGTGCTGGACCGCTGGCGGTCGGTGCTGCAGCGGCTGGGCACGGACCCGGCGACCTGCGCTCGCGAGGTCGAGTGGGTGGCGAAGCGACGGCTCCTGGAGCGGATGCGGTCGCGGGACGGGCTCGGCTGGGACCACCCCCGGCTGCACGCGATGGACCTGCAGTGGACGGACGTGCGGCCCGAGCGCGGCGTCTACCACCGGCTCGTCGCGTCCGGCGCCGTCGAGCGGCTCGTGGACGACGAGCGGGTGGCGGACGCGGTGCACCACGCACCGGCGGACACGCGGGCGTGGTTCCGCGGCGAGGTGATGGCCCGGTACGCCGACCAGGTCTCGGCCGCGAGCTGGGACTCGGTGATCTTCGACGTCCCGGGGGCCGCCGCCCTGCAGCGGGTGCCCATGCTCGACCCGTCGCGGGGCACGCGGGCCCACATCGGCGCCCTCCTCGACGCCAGCCCCGACGCGGCGGCGCTGCTCAAGGGGTTGCGCGGCGAGGGATGAGCGCGGGCCGACCGTCCGCTCACCCGCGCTGACCGGGCGCTGACCGGCGCTGACCGGCGACGACGTCCCCCGGACCGTGCGTGGACCGTGCGCGGGTGGAGTCGTTCAGCCCTCGGCGCAACCGGCGTGGACGTCGCCGCGCGGTGTCGGCCGCAGCGCATAGG
This sequence comes from Isoptericola sp. NPDC058082, assembly GCF_042885055.1. Classification (NCBI taxonomy): domain Bacteria; kingdom Bacillati; phylum Actinomycetota; class Actinomycetes; order Micrococcales; family Promicromonosporaceae; genus Isoptericola; species Isoptericola sp. NPDC058082. Next base: position 156,811 of record NZ_JBHVSQ010000010.1, read on the forward strand.
CTGGCGTCGCGAGACTCTCCCGGAGCTCCTCACGGGGGCTCCGCAGCAGCGAAGGAGGCGGACCATGGCCGGTCAGGAACGGATCAACCCGCAGCACGAGGACCGCACGCCCGACGACGACGCGGACGCCCCCGCCCCGGTCGCCCCTGCGGCGTCCGAGCGCGACGCCGAGGTGGACGCCCTGCTGGAGGAGATCGACGAGGTCCTCGAGACGAACGCCGAGTCGTTCGTCCGCGGCTTCGTGCAGAAGGGCGGTCAGTGAGCGCCCATGACCCACGCTGACACCTCGGGACGGCTGCCGGACGCGTTCCTGCGCCCCGGCTCGTCCTCGTTCGTGGACTTCCTCGCCGGCCACGCGCCCGACCTGCTGCCGGGGCGTCGCGACGTCGGCGGCGCGGGTGCGCCCGCGGACGGCCTCGCGCCGCACGCCACCACGATCGTCGCGCTGAGCTTCGGCACGGACGACGGCGGCCGCGGCGTGATCATGGCGGGCGACCGCCGCGCCACGGCGGGCAACCTCATCGCCAGCCGGGAGATGGAGAAGGTCTTCGCCGCCGACGCCTACTCGGTGGTCGGCATCGCGGGGTCCGCCGGCGTGGCGATCGAGCTCGTGCGCCTCTTCCAGCTCGAGCTGGAGCACTACGAGAAGATCGAGGGCTCCCTGCTGTCGCTCGACGGCAAGGCCAACCGCCTGTCCACGATGATCCGCGGCAACCTGCCTCTCGCCCTGCAGGGGCTCGCGGTGGTGCCGCTGTTCGCGGGCTACGACCTCGACCGCGGGTACGGGCGGCTGTTCAGCTACGACGTCACCGGCGGACGGTACGAGGAGCACGACCACCACACGGTCGGCTCGGGCTCCGTGTTCGCGCGCGGGGCGCTGAAGAAGCTGTGGCGGCCCGGGCTCGACGCCGACGCCGCGGTCGGCGTCGCGGTCGAGGCGCTCTACGACGCGGCCGACGACGACAGCGCGACCGGGGGCCCCGACCCCGTGCGCCAGATCTGGCCCGTGGTGACGGTCGTGACCGCCGACGGCGTGCGCCGGGTGGCGGACGACGAGCTCGCCACGACGGTCGCGCGGATCGTCGACGAGCGCGGGGCCGCCCACCGGGCCGCCCACGGCGACCGCCCCGCCGGCGGTCCCCGGACCGGGAACCAGGGGGGTGCGCACGCATGACGATGCCGTTCTACGTCTCGCCCGAGCAGCTGATGAAGGACCGGGCGGACTTCGCCCGCAAGGGCATCGCCCGCGGTCGGTCCGTCGTCGTGCTCGCCTACTCCGGCGGGATCGCGTTCGCCACGGAGAACCCGTCGCGCGCGCTGCACAAGATCTCGGAGATCTACGACCGCATCGCGTTCGCCGCGGTGGGCAAGTACAACGAGTTCGAGAACCTGCGGGTCGCCGGCGTGCGCTACGCGGACCTGCGCGGGTACTCGTACGACCGCACCGACGTCACCGCGCGGGGGCTCGCCAACGCGTACGCGCAGACGCTCGGCACCGTGTTCACCACCGAGTCCAAGCCGCTCGAGGTCGAGCTGGTCGTGGCGGAGGTCGGGGACACCCCGGCCGCCGACCAGATCTACCGGTTGTCCTACGACGGCTCGGTCGCGGACGAGCACGGGCACGTCGTCATGGGCGGCCAGGCCGAGCAGCTGGGCGCGCGGGTCGCGGAGGCCTGGCACGAGGGGATGACGCTCCCGCAGGTGCTCACGCTCGCCGTGCGCACCCTCGGGGCGGTGGGGTCGGACGGGTCCGTCGCCGCCGAGGGGGAGGAGCGCGAGATCGCGCCCGCCGGCCTCGAGGTGGCGGTGCTGGAGCGCGCGGGCCGGCGGCGCGCGTTCCGTCGGCTGCAGGGCGCGACGCTGGCCGGGCTGCTCGAGCAGCAGGGTGAGTGAGACGGGCGCCTGAGACGGGCGAGCAGGTCGGGCAGCACGTCCGGCAACAGGGCCGAGCGAGGGGAGACGTCGTGGACCGCAGGATCTTCGGTCTGGAGACCGAGTACGGGGTGACGTGCGCGGCGGACGACGGGCGCGGCCTGTCCGCGGACGAGGTGGCCCGCTACCTGTTCCGCAAGGTCGTGGCGTGGGGGCGGAGCTCGAACGTCTTCCTGCGCAACGGCTCGCGCCTCTACCTCGACGTCGGGTCGCACCCCGAGTACGCGACGGCGGAGTGCGACGACGTGCATCAGCTCGTCGCGTACGACCGGGGCGGCGAGCGCATCCTCGAGGGGCTGGTCGCCGACGCGCAGCAGAGGCTCGAGCACGAGGGCCTGTCCGGCAAGGTGCACCTGTTCAAGAACAACACCGACTCCGCCGGCAACTCCTACGGCTGCCACGAGAACTACCTCGTGCGCCGGCAGGGCGACTTCTCGCGCCTGTCCGAGGTGCTGGTGCCGTTCCTCATCACCCGCCAGGTGCTCACGGGCGCCGGGAAGGTCCTCGCCACCCCGCGCGGCGCCGTCTACTGCCTGTCCCAGCGCGCCGACCACATCTGGGAGGCCGTCTCCAGCGCCACCACCCGCTCCCGGCCGATCATCAACACGCGCGACGAGCCGCACGCCGACGCGGAGAGCTACCGGCGCCTGCACGTCATCGTCGGCGACTCGTCGATGGCCGAGCCGACCACGATGCTCAAGGTCGGCGCCACCGACCTCGTGCTGCGCCTGGTCGAGGCGGGCGTGCCGATGCGCGACCTCACCCTCGAGAACCCCATCCGCGCGATCCGCGAGATCAGCCACGACCGCACCGGGCTGCACCCCGTCCAGCTCGCCAACGGGCGCACCGCCACCGCCGTCGACATCCAGTGGGAGTACTTCCACCGCGTGCGTGAGCACGTCGACGCGCACTCCGGTGCCACCCCCGTCGTCAAGCAGGTCCTCGACCTGTGGGAGCGCGGGCTGCGCGCTCTCGAGTCGGGCGACCTGACGCTCGTGGACCGCGAGCTGGACTGGGTCATCAAGCTCAAGCTCATCGAGCGGTACCAGGCCAAGCACGACCTGCCGCTGGACGACCCGCGCATCGCCCGGCTCGACCTCGCCTACCACGACATCTCCCGCACCGAGGGGCTGTACAACCTGCTCGCCGCGCGCGGCATGGTGGAGCGCGTGGTCACCGACCTCGAGGTGTTCGAGTCGACGGCGGTGCCGCCGCCCACCACCCGCGCCAAGCTGCGGGGGGACTTCGTGCGTGCCGCGCAGGAGGCGCGCCGGGACTACACCGTGGACTGGGTGCACCTGAAGCTCAACGACCAGGCGCAGCGCACCGTGCTGTGCAAGGACCCGTTCAAGAGCGTCGACGAGCGCGTGGACCGGTTGATCGAGTCGATGTAGTTCGGGCGCGGGGCGCGGCAGTTTCTCCGCGCGGACGCGGTCACGGGCGCCAGGGCGCGCTCCACTTCGGGAGGGATACGTCCGCGCGACGATTCCGCCAGGGCACGACGGCGTGGGTGGCGCAGGTGGGCTGCTCGGCGGGCGTGACCCGACAGGTGCCGGGCGGGAGACCGCATGGACCGTCGCCCCGAGAAGCCGCCGACCATGGCAGGATGACGCGGTGCTCCGCCGTCTGTCCCTGTTGATCTTGCTGCTGCTCGGCGGTGCGCTCGTGCTCGGCGGGTGCGGCTCGTCGGTGCTGGAGGACCTGGGCAAGCGGCCGTCGTCCGCGCCGTCGGCGGCGCCCGTGCAGGTGTCGGGAGCGGTGGGGGAACCGCCCGCCCTCGACTACGAGCAGCCCTACGACGTGGTGCAGGCCGGGGCGCGGACGGTGTGGCCCGGGTCCGGCGATCCCGTCGTGGACGGGGAGCCCGTGCTGCTGAACATGTATGCCGAGGACGGCCGTGACGGCACCGTGATCTCGAGCACGTACATCGACGCGCCGGGGTGGTACACGATGTCGGCGGAGTCGCTCGGCTCCAACCTCTACGACACGCTGCGGGGCCAGAAGGTGGGGGCGCGGATGCTCCTGCTGGAGGAGGACGGCGGGGTGCCCGTGATCCTCGTCGTCGACGTGCTGCCCACGCACGCGGCGGGCGCCGAGGTGACCGCGGCGAAGGGGCTCCCCACCGTCGAGCGCCGCGACGACGGCACCCCGAGGGTGACCGTGCCGACGAAGGCCGACCCGCCCTCCGACCTGCAGGTGCAGCCGTTGGTGCGGGGCACGGGACCGCAGGTGCAGGTGGGGCAGGTCGTCACGATGCGGTTCACCGCGGTGCGGTGGAGCGACGGGCGGCAGTTCGACACCACGTGGAGCGCCGGGACGCGGCCGCAGTCCGCGACGGTCGGCATCGGCCAGCTCGTCGACGGCCTCGACCAGGGGCTGATCGAGCAGACCGTGGGCTCGCAGGTGCTGCTCGTGGTGCCCCCGGGCCTCGGCTACGGTGGCACCAGCAGCGACCTCGCCGACGAGACCCTGGTCTACGTCGTGGACATCCTGGACGCGCACTTCCAGGTGACCGAGGACGAGTCGACCGGCCAGGGCAAGGGCGACGACGGCGGCGACCCGGAGAAGGACGCACCGGAGGAGCCGCCCGGCGACTAGCCGGCGAGAGCAGCGACGACAGCAGCAAAGGAAGGGTGAGTCCCGCATGTCCGTGGCCGTCCGCGTGATCCCGTGCCTCGACGTCGACGACGGACGGGTCGTCAAGGGCGTCAACTTCACGAACCTGCGTGACGCGGGTGACCCCGTGGAGCTGGCCTCCCGGTACGACCGTGAGGGCGCCGACGAGGTGACGTTCCTCGACGTGTCCGCCTCGTCGGGCGACCGCGCCACCATGGTCGACGTGGTGCGCCGCACCGCCGACCAGGTGTTCGTGCCGCTCACGGTGGGCGGCGGCGTCCGGTCCACGGACGACGTCGACCGGCTGCTGCGCGCCGGGGCCGACAAGGTCGGCGTCAACACCGCCGCCATCGCCCGGCCCGAGCTGGTGGCGGAGATCGCCGCGCGCTTCGGGCGCCAGGTGCTCACCCTGTCCGTGGACGCCCGCCGCGTCACCGGGGAGACCGTCACCGCCTCGGGCTACGAGGTCACGACCCACGGCGGCCGCCGCGGCACCGGGATCGACGCCGTCGAGTGGGCCGCGCGCGCCGCGCACCTCGGCGCGGGCGAGATCCTGCTGAACTCCATGGACGCCGACGGCACCACCTCCGGCTTCGACCTCGACATGCTCGCCGCGGTGCGGGAGAGGGTCGACGTGCCGCTCGTGGCGTCGGGAGGCGCCGGGGTGCCGGAACACTTCGTCGCCGCGGCCCGGGCGGGCGCCGACGCCGTGCTCGCCGCGAGCGTCTTCCACTTCGGCACGCTGTCGATCGGTCAGGTCAAGGCGGCGCTCGCCGAGGCGGGCATCGAGGTGCGGAGGTGAGCACGGGGTCGGTCGGACGACACCCTCGCGGACGACGAGCGGAGCCGTGACGACCGCTCTCACCGGGTCGAGGCTCCGCCGCTCGGCGACGCTCGTCTGGCGCGGCATGCGCTCCGAGCCGCGGCTGTACGTGCTGGCCGTGGGCGCGTCCGCCGTGTTCGGCGCCGCCACGGTCGCGGTGAGCCGGGCCGTCGGCTGGGCCACCGACGCGGTCGTCGTCCCGGCGATCGCGGGCGACCCGGACGCGCGCTCGCGCGTCTGGGTCGCGGGGCTCGTGCTCGCCGCGGTGGCGCTCACGCTCGCCCTCGGCGTCGCCGGGCGGCGCATCTGGGCCGGCTACGGTTTCGCGGCGATCCAGGCGCACCACCGGCGCGGGCTGTCCCACCAGTACCTGCGCCTGCCGGTCTCCTGGCACCGCGCGCACCCGGCCGGCCGGCTGCTGTCCGCGGCGAGCGCCGACGTCGAGGCCGCCACCGGTGTCTTCAACCCCCTGCCCTTCGCGCTCGGTGTCGTGGTGATGATCGGCGTCGCGGCGGGGACGCTGCTCGCGGTGGACGTGTGGCTGGCGGTCGCGGCCCTCCTGGTCGTGCCGGCCGCGATCGCCGCGAACGTCGTCTTCCAGCGCCACATGACGCCCGCCGTCACGCGCGCGCAGCAGCTGCGGGCCGAGGTGGCCGACGTCGCGCACGAGTCGTTCGAGGGCGCCCTGCTCGTGACGTCGCTGGGCACCGCCGACCGCGAGGAGCGCCGGTTCGCCGAGCGCACCGACGCGCTGCGTGCCGCGAACGTCCGCGTCGGCACCGTGCGGGCCGTCTTCGACCCGGTCATCGAGCTGCTGCCCTCCCTGGGCACGCTGGCCGTGCTGGGCGTGGGCACCTGGCGGGCGTCGACCGGGGCGGTCGACGCGGGCGACGTCGTGACGGCCGCCTACCTCCTGACGGTCATGGCCGTGCCGGTGCGCGCGTTCGGCTGGGTGCTCGGCGAGCTGCCGCGCGCCCTCGTCGGGTACGACCGGATCGCGGGCATCCTCGACGCCCCGTCGACGCTGCTGCCGGGCACGCGGGCGCTCCCGCGCGCGGCGGGCGGCCTGGCGGTCCGTCTCGAGGGCGTCGGGGTGGTGGTGCCGGCGGCCGGCACCACGGTCACCCTGCTCGACGCCGTCGACCTCGACGTCGCGCCCGGGACCACCGTGGCCGTGGTGGGCAGCACCGGCGCGGGCAAGACGACCCTCGTGTCGCTGCTCGCGCGACTCAGCGACCCGAGCCGCGGCCGGGTGCTGCTGGACGGCGCGGACGTGCGCGACCTCGCCGCGGGCGAGGTGCCCGCGCAGGTCGCGCTCGTGACGCAGCAGACGTTCGTCTTCGAGGACACGGTGCGCGCCAACGTGACCCTCGCCGACCCCGGCGACGACGGCGTGCCGGACGACGCCGAGGTCTGGGAGGCGTTGCGCGTCGCGCGCGTCGACGACGTCGTGCGCGCGCTGCCCGGCGGGCTCGACGCGCCCCTGGGCGAGCGCGGCGCCAACCTGTCCGGCGGGCAGCGCCAGCGACTCGCCGTCGCCCGGGCGCTGGTCCGCCGCCCCCGGCTGCTCGTGCTCGACGACGCCACCTCGGCCGTCGACCCGCGCGTCGAGGCGGAGATCCTCGGGTCCCTCGCGTCGGCGCGCGGCGACGGCCGGGGAGAGGCACGGGGCACGACCGTCGTGATGGTCGCCTACCGCATGTCGTCGGTCGCCCTCGCGGACGTCGTCGTGCACCTCGAGGGCGGCCGTGTCGTCGACGTCGGGCCGCACGCGGACCTGCTGGCGCGCGACCCCGGGTACCGCGCGCTCGCCACGGCGTACGAGCGGGAGACGGAGCGTCGGGCGCGCGAGCTCGCCGACGAGGCGGCCGCGGGGGAGCGGCTGCCGGAGGCCGAGCCGGAGCCCGGGACGGACGTCGAGGAGCGGGAGGGGACACGGTGAGCGCGACACGCATCGCCGCCGCCAGCGAGCTGGGCGTCCTCGCCACGCTCCGGCGGGGCGTGCAGATCTCGCCGCAGATCGTGGACGGCCTGTGGCTCACGCTCGCGCTCGCCGTGCTGGCGGCCGCGGGCCGGGTCGTCGTGCCGGTCGCGGTGCAGCGCACGATCGACGACGGCATCCTCGCCGGCGGCGGGCCCGACGCGGGCCGGGTGGCGCTGCTGACCGGGCTCGCGGCGGGCGCCGTCGTCGTGGCGGGGCTGTGCACCGCCGTCGTCAACGTGCGTCTCTTCCGCCGTACCGAGGCGGGGCTCGCCGCGCTGCGGGTGCAGGCGTTCCGGCACGTGCACGACCTGTCCACCCTGGCGCAGGGCACCGAGCGCCGCGGCGCGCTCGTGTCCCGCGTGACCTCCGACGTCGACACGATCTCGCTGTTCGTGCAGTGGGGCGGCATCCAGCTGCTCGTCTCGACCTTGCAGGTGCTCGTGGCCACCGCCCTCATGGCCGTGTACTCGTGGCAGCTCACGCTGGTGGTCTGGGCGTGCTTCGTGCCGCTGTTCCTGGTGCTGCGGCGCGCGCAGGGCACGGTGAACCGCGCTTACGCGGCGGTGCGGCAGGCGGTCGGCGCGATGCTCGGCGCGATCTCCGAGGCCGTGGTGGGCGCCGAGACGGTGCGGGCGTACGGCGTGGCCGCGCGGACCGGGCGCCGGGTCGACGCGGCCGTCGAGAGGACTCGCGCCACGCAGGCCCGCGCCCAGCTCCTCGTCTCGTCGGTGTTCTCGAGCGGCGTGCTCGTCGCCAACCTGGTGCTCGCCGTGGTCGTCGTGGTGGGCACGCTGCTCGGCGTCGGCGGCGGCCTGACCGCGGGCCAGGTCGTCGCGTTCCTGTTCCTCGTGCAGCTCTTCACCGGTCCGGTGCAGCAGGCCACCGAGATCCTCAACGAGCTGCAGAACGCCGTCGCGGGCTGGCGGCGCGTGCTCGCCGTGCTGGAGACGCCCCTCGACGTGGCGGACGCCGACGACGCGACGGCGAGCCCCCGGGGCCCGGCCACGGTGACGCTGCGCGGGGTGCGGTTCGCCTATCCGGACGGGCCCGAGGTGCTGCACGGGGTGGACCTCGAGCTGCCCGCACGCCGCAAGGTCGCCGTCGTCGGGCGCACGGGATCGGGCAAGACCACGGTCGCCAAGCTGGTCGCCCGCCTCATGGACCCGACGGCCGGGGCGGTGCTGCTCGACGGCGTCGACCTGCGCCGCCTCACGCTCGCCTCGCTGCGCGAGCGGGTCGTCCTCGTGCCGCAGGAGGGCTTCCTCTTCGACGGCACGGTGGAGCAGAACGTCGCCTACGGGCTGCGCCCCGAGCCGCCGTCCGACCCGCGCGAGACCAGGGCCCGCGTCGCGGGGGCCGTGGACGCCCTCGGCCTCACCGACTGGGTGGCGGGGCTGCCGCAGGGCCTGGACACGCCCGTCGGCCAGCGTGGCGAGGCGCTGAGCGCGGGGGAGCGGCAGCTGGTCGCCATCGCGCGCGCCTACCTGGCCGCCCCCGACCTGCTGGTGCTGGACGAGGCCACCTCGGCCGTCGACCCCGCCGCCGAGGTGCGGATCGCGCGGGCGCTGGACTCGCTCACGTCCGGGAGGTCGACCCTCACCATCGCCCACCGGCTCTCGACGGCGGAGGCGAGCGACCTCGTGGTCGTCGTCGACGACGGGCGCGTGGTCGAGGTCGGCGGGCACGCGGAGCTGGCGGCCGCGGGCGGCGTCTACGCGCGGATGCACGCGAGCTGGGTGGCCCAGACCCGCTGACGGGCGTGCCGACGGGGCGGACGGTGCGCCCCGCGCCCCGCCGCGCCGTGGGAAGATGCACAGGTGCCCGATCTGACCGACGCCTCCCTGCCCGGGGCTGCTCTCGACCCCGCGCTCGACCCCGCGATCGCCGACCGGCTCAAGCGGGACGAGCACGGCCTCGTCGCCGCGGTCGTGCAGCAGCACGACACCGGCGAGGTGCTCATGCTCGGCTGGATGGACGACGAGGCCCTGCGCCGCACCCTCACCGAGGGCCGCGTGACGTTCTGGAGCCGGTCGCGCGAGGAGTACTGGCGCAAGGGCGACACGTCCGGGCACGTCCAGCTCGTCCGGTCCGTCGCGCTGGACTGCGACGGCGACGCCCTGCTCGTGCGCGTCCACCAGGTGGGCGCCGCGTGCCACACCGGCTCGCGCACCTGCTTCGAGGCGGGCGGCGACCTGGGGGCCGTCGTCGGCCCCGACGCGCCTGCCGCCTGACCGCGCCCTCGCCACCGGCGGCGCACCACGCGCCGCACCGCCCAAGCCCGACCACCCACGTACAGCCCGACGATCCTCAGGAGGACCGGTGACCACGCCCACCGTCGCGCAGCCCCACCCCGCCCCGCGCACCGCCCCCGTGGCGGGCCCGTCGGAGCAGGACCTGGCGTGGGGCGCGACGTGGCCGGGTCTCGGGACGTTCCGCGAGCTGGCCGCCGACCGCCGGGTGATCCCCGTGGTCCGGCGCGTGCTGGCGGACGACGTCACGCCGGTCGGCCTGTACCGGACGCTCGCCCAGGACCGCCCGGGCACCTTCGTGCTCGAGTCGGCGGAGTCGTCCGGCGGCTGGTCGCGCTGGTCGTTCGTGGGCGTCGACTCGCGCGCCACCCTCACGGCGTCCGACGGGCGCGCCGTGTGGCACGGCGACGTCCCGGCGGGCATCCCGCTCGAGGGCGACGTCGTCGAGGTGCTCGGCGCGGCGCTGGAGGCGCTGCGCACGCCGCCGATCGAGGGACTGCCCCCGCTGACGGGCGGGCTGACCGGCGCGCTCGGCTGGGACGTGGTGCGCCACTGGGAGCCCACGCTGCCCGCGAACGCCCCCGACGAGCTCGGCGTGCCGGAGGTGGCGCTGAGCCTCGCCACGGACCTCGTGGCGGTCGACCACCACACGGGCAGCGCCTGGCTCATCGCCAACGCCATCAACGGCGACGGCACCGACGAGCGGGTCGACGAGGCGCACGCCGACGCCGTCGCCCGCCTCGACGCGATGCAGGCGCGGCTGGCCACGCCGGCCCCGCCGCAGCCGACGGTGCTGCGCGGGCCGGACGAGGTGACCGAGCCCGCCCTGGAGTTCCGCTCCACGCGCGAGGAGTTCGAGGCCGCCGTGCGCACCGGGCAGGAGGCGATCCGCGACGGCGAGGTGTTCCAGGTGGTGCTGTCGCAGCGCCTCGGCCTGGACTGCCCGGCCGCGCCGCTGGACGTGTACCGCGCGCTGCGCACCATCAACCCGAGCCCGTATATGTACTACTTCCGGCTCACCGGCCCCGACGGGCGCGACCTCTCCGTCGTCGGCTCCAGCCCCGAGACCCTGGTGAAGGTGACGGACGGGCACGTCACGACGTACCCGATCGCCGGCTCGCGGCCGCGCGGCGCGACCGTCGAGGAGGACGTGGCGTTCGGCGAGGAGCTCCTCGCCGACCCCAAGGAGCGCGCCGAGCACCTCATGCTCGTCGACCTGTCGCGCAACGACCTGGTCAAGGTCTGCGAGCCGACGTCGGTCGAGGTGGTCGAGTTCATGGCCACCCGCCGGTTCAGCCACATCATGCACCTGTGCTCCACCGTGGTGGGCCGCCTGCGACAGGGCGCGACGGCGCTCGACACCCTGCGCGCGACGTTCCCCGCCGGCACCCTCTCGGGGGCTCCCAAGCCGCGTGCCATCGCCCTGATCGACGAGCTGGAGCCCGCGTCCCGCGGGATCTACGGCGGCACCGTGGGCTACTTCGACTTCGGCGGCAACATGGACATGGCCATCGCGATCCGCACCGCGTGCATCCGCGACGGCAAGGCGTGGGTGCAGGCCGGTGGCGGCATCGTCGCCGACTCGGTGCCGGCTCTCGAGTACGAGGAGTCGCGCAACAAGGCGGCCGCGGCGGTGCGCGCGGTGCAGCTGGCCGCGCGGTTCCGGGCGCTCTGAGCGTGGCACGGACCAGCACGACGGACGGGCAGGCGGACATGGACGACGACAGGGCACGGGCCGCGCACGACGGCACCCAGGACGGCACGCACGAGGGCGACGGCGGTCGCCCGCTGGGCCGCGGGCCGCTGCGCGCGCGGTCGCGGGCGGTGTGGTCGGTGGTGGCGGTCGGCGGGCTCACCCTCGCGACGGCGTCGCCGACCTGGGTGAGCACGACGGTGTCGACGGCCCTCGAGCCGACGGTCGACGTCGCGGTCACGGGCACGACGGCGGCGCCCGCCGTGGGCGCCGCCGCGCTCGTGGTGGTGGCGGGCGGCGTCGCCCTCGCCATCGCGGGCCGCGTGGCGCGCTGGGTCGCGCTGGTCGTCGTCGCGCTCGCGGGCGCCCTGGCCACCGCCTCGGCGGCGGCCGTGCTGCTCGACCCGCTGCCCGCCGCGACGTCGGGCGCGTCGGCGACCGCCGGCGTGACGGACCTCACGTCGCCCGTCTCCGTCGCCGTGTGGCCCTGGCTGACCGCGGTGCTCGGCGCGGCGGCGGTGCTCGTCGCCGCGCTCGCGGCGGCGGGCGCGCCCGCCTGGGGAGCCACCTCCGGGCGGCACGAGCGCGCCGATGCCGCACCCGGCGCGGGCGGCAGCGCCCCGAGCGCCGAGGCGACGCCGTCGGGGGACGACCCCGACGCGCCTGGTCAGCACGACCCCCACGACGCCTGGGACGCGCTCTCCCGGGGAACCGACCCGTCCGCGGACCGCTAGGCTGGACCGCGCACCACGTCACGAAAGGGCATCACATTCCCATGACCGAGAACCGCAACGCCGAGGTCGCCTACCTGCCCCCGGCCGTCCCGCCGACCAACCACGGCCACACGACCGCCGCGTGGACGGCGATGATCGGCATCATGCTGGGCGTGGCCGTCGGCGCCGTCGGGATGCTGCCCCCGGTCCCGGACGCGGTGGTCTGGGTCGGTGCCGTGATCGTGGCCGCCTCGCTCGTGCTCGGCCTCGTGCTGCGCAACATGGGCCTCGGACAGCCGAAGGACGGCGTGACGCCGCGCCGGGCTCCTTCCGGCCACTGAGCTTCCTCCCGGCGGCGGCTCCGCCCGCCCGCCGGCACGAGGACGGCGCGCCCCCGACCCACGGGGGCCCGCCGTCGTCGTCTCACGCTCGGAGACGTGTCCGGGCCGTCCCGCGGACGGGCCTACGATGGCAGGCAGACGTCGGTGCGGCGTCAGGGGACGGGGAGGCAGACCATGACGGTCCTGGAGGACATCGTCGCGGGGGTCCGTGAGGACCTCGCGGTACGCCAGGCGCGGACGTCGCTCGACGAGCTCAAGGAGCGCGCGGCGCGCGTGCCGGGCGCGCTCGAGTGCTGCGGCCGGCTGCTCTCGGAGGATCGCGTCGCCGTGATCGCGGAGGTGAAGCGATCCAGCCCCAGCAAGGGCAACCTGGCGTCGATCTCCGACCCCGCGGCGCTGGCCGAGGAGTACGCCAGCGGCGGGGCCAGCGCGATCTCCGTGCTCACGGAGCAGCGACGGTTCGGCGGCTCGCTCGCCGACCTGGACGCCGTCCGCGCCCGCGTGGACGTGCCCGTGCTGCGCAAGGACTTCGTCGTCACGCCGTACCAGGTGTGGGAGGCGCGGGCCCACGGGGCGGACCTCGTGCTGCTCATCGTCGCGGCCCTGGAGCAGACCGTGCTGACGTCCCTGATCGAGCGGGTGCACTCGCTCGGCATGACGGCGCTGGTCGAGGCCCACACCGACGACGAGGTGCGTCGCGCCCTCGACGCCGGGGCGCGCGTGGTGGGCGTGAACGCCCGCGACCTCAAGACGCTCGAGGTGGACCGCACGACCTTCGCGCGCCTCGCCCCGCTCATCCCCGACGACGTCGTCCGCGTCGCCGAGTCCGGCGTCCGCGGCCCGCACGACGTCCTCGACTACGCCCGGTCCGGCGCGCACGCCGTGCTGGTCGGCGAGGCGCTCGTGACCGACGGCGCCCCGCGCCGGTCGGTGGCCGACCTGGTCGCGGCCGGGCAGCACCCCGCGCTGTGGTCGGTCCGCCCGGCGGCCCAGCCGTAACCACCGCAGCACGTCGCACGACCACGGCACAACACCACACACGGCACACCATCCCGACGCGTCCTGGACGGCGGGCGGCGGAGGCCCGGGCGACCGGTACCCTCTGACGACCCCTCGTGCAGAGCGCCGAGCGGTGCCGACGAGAGACGGAGGACCCGTGCCCGACCAGCCCGTACGGGAGGCCCTGACCGAGACCCTGGCGCACCAGGTGCTCGGGCGGCTCGCGGACGTCGAAGGCCCCTACTTCGGCCAGTTCGGCGGCCGCTTCGTGCCCGAGGCCCTCATCGCCGCGCTCGACGAGCTGGAGACCGAGTACCGCAAGGCGCTCGGCGACCCGGCGTTCACGGACGAGCTGGCACGCCTGCACCGGGAGTACACCGGGCGTCCCTCGCCGCTCACCGAGGTGCCGCGCTTCGCGGAGCACTGCGGGGGCGCCGAGGCCGGTCACCGGGTGTTCCTCAAGCGCGAGGACCTCAACCACACGGGGTCCCACAAGATCAACAACGTCCTCGGCCAGGCCCTGCTGGTCAAGCGCATGGGCAAGACGCGGGTGATCGCCGAGACCGGGGCCGGGCAGCACGGCGTGGCCACCGCGACCGCGGCCGCCCTGCTCGACCTCGAGTGCGTCGTCTACATGGGCGAGGAGGACACGCAGCGTCAGGCGCTGAACGTCGCCCGGATGCGGCTGCTGGGCGCCGAGGTCGTGCCCGTGAAGATCGGCTCGCGCACCCTCAAGGACGCGATCAACGAGGCGCTGCGCGACTGGGTCGCGAACGTCGACTCCACGCACTACCTGCTCGGCACGGTCACGGGCCCGCACCCGTTCCCGGAGATGGTCCGCGAGTTCCACCGCATCATCGGCGAGGAGGCGCGCGAGCAGATCCTCGAGCGCATCGGCCGGCTGCCGGACGCCGTCGCGGCGTGCGTGGGCGGCGGGTCGAACGCGCTCGGCATCTTCAACGCCTTCCTCGACGACGAGGGGGTGTCGCTGCACGGCTTCGAGGCCGGGGGCGAGGGCATCGAGTCCGGCCGGCACGCGGCCCGCTTCTCCGGCGGGGCCCCGGGCGTGCTGCACGGCGCCCGCTCCTACCTACTGCAGGACGACGACGGCCAGACGCTGCCGAGCCACTCGGTCTCGGCCGGGCTGGACTACCCGAGCGTCGGGCCCGCGCACTCGTGGTTGCACGACCTGGGGCGCGCCACGTACGAGCCCGTGACGGACGACGAGGCCATGGAGGCCTTCCGGCTCCTGTGCCGCACCGAGGGGATCATCCCGGCGATCGAGTCCGCGCACGCGCTCGCCGGAGCCGTACGGCTGGGTCGCGAGGCGGCCGAGGCCGGTCGTCCCGGCCAGGTGATCCTGGTGAACCTGTCGGGTCGCGGGGACAAGGACGTGGCCACCGCGGCGCGGTGGTTCGGGCTGCTCGACGAGGACCGGACGGACGACACGGCGGAGGGGGACCAGTGACCACGACCGACACCACTCCGGCGGCGACGTCGACCACCGGCGCGCGCCTCGACGCCCTGCGCGACGAGGGCCGCGGCGCACTCGTCGCCTACCTGCCCGTCGGGTTCCCGGACGTCGAGCGCTCGATCGAGGCCGTCCTGGCGACCGTGGACGCGGGCGCCGACGTCGTCGAGATCGGCGTGCCGTACACCGACCCGGTGATGGACGGACCGGTGATCCAGCGCGCCGCGGAGGCCGCACTCGCCGCCGGCACCCGGGTCCGCGACGTGCTGCGCGTCGTCGAGGCCGTCGCCGAGCACTCGGGCGGGCGCGTGCCCGCCCTCGTGATGACGTACTGGAACCCGGTGCTGCGCTACGGGGTGGACGCGTTCGCGCGCGACCTCGCGGCCGCCGGGGGCGCCGGTCTCATCACCCCCGACCTCATCCCCGACGAAGGCGCGGACTGGATCGCGGCGTCGCAGGAGCACGGCCTCGACCGCGTGTTCCTCGTCGCGCCGAGCTCGACGCCCGAGCGCCTGGCGCTGACCGCCCGCGCGTCGCGGGGCTTCGTCTACGCGGCGTCGACGATGGGCGTGACCGGCACGCGCGACCAGGTGGGCGACAGGGCCGAGCAGCTCGTCGCCGACACCCGGGCGGCGGGCGCCGACCACGTGTGCGTCGGGCTCGGCGTCTCGTCCGGCGACCAGGCCGCCGAGGTGGGCCGGTTCGCCGACGGCGTCATCGTCGGCTCGGCGCTCGTGCGCCCGCTGCTCGCCGACCGTCCGTGGTCCGACCGGCTCGACACGCTGCGGGCGACCGTGACGGACCTCGCCGACGGCGTGCGCCGTGCCCGCGGGGGGCCGGGGGAGGGCGCGTGAGCGCGACCCTGCTGGCGTCCGCGGCGTCGGTGCAGGCGGCGATCCCGAGCCCGTCGCAGCACACGTGGTACCTCGGCCCGGTGCCGCTCCGCGCCTACGCGCTGGCCATCCTGGCCGGTATCGCGGTCGCGATCTGGATCACCACCAAACGCTGGGTCGCCCGGGGCGGGGACGCGGACGACGTCCTCGACATCGCGTTCTGGGCCGTCCCGTTCGGCATCGTCGGTGGCCGGCTCTACCACGTGATCAGCACGCCCGAGCCGTACTGGGGCGAGGGCGGGGACCCCGTGCGCGCCCTGTACGTCTGGGAGGGCGGCCTCGGGATCTGGGGCGCGGTGGCGCTCGGCGCCGTCGGCGCCTGGATCGGCTGCCGCCGCAAGGGCGTGCGGCTGAGCTCGTTCGCGGACGCGCTCGCACCCGGGCTCCTCGTCGCGCAGGCGATCGGACGCCTGGGCAACTGGTTCAACCAGGAGCTGTTCGGCGCCCCCACGACGCTGCCGTGGGGTCTCGAGGTCTCCCCGGCCGTGATCGAGCGGCTCAACGCGGACACCGGCACGGCGTTCGCGGCGGGGACCCTGTTCCACCCCACGTTCCTGTACGAGCTGCTCTGGAACCTCGGGGCGGCCGCACTTCTCGTCTGGCTCGACCGCCGGTACAGGCTCGGTCATGGGCGGGTATTCTGGGCCTACGTCGCGCTCTACACTCTGGGCAGGGTGTGGATCGAGATGCTCCGCATCGACACCGCCGAGCACGTGCTCGGGCTGCGTCTGAACGTGTGGACGTCGATCGTCGTGGGCCTCGGTGCCCTCGTCGCCTTCGTCGTCATCGGCAGGCGCTACCCGGAGCGTGAGGACGGGGTGGAGCTGCCCGGCCGCAGCCGCGACCGGCAGGAGGAGGACCGTCGGTCCCGGGACGACCGGGTCGACGCCGAGCAGGACACCGGGCAGGACACGGGGCACGACCCCGAGCCCGACACTGAGCCCGACACTGAGCTTGACACCATGAGCACCGCGCACGCCGGGGCCGCCGCAGGCGCCTCCGGCCGGGACGACGGCCGCGACAGCGGCGGCGGACCGCACCGTGCGGACGCGCAAGGACCCGGTCCCGACCAGGGACCGACCGACCGCGCCTGAGGCGACTCCGACCGGGGCACCACCCGGGCGGGGCCGCCTATGTTTCCGACGGGCCGACGATGTCCCGACCACCTTTGAGCATGACGCGCCCGCGTGCGGGCGTGCAGGAGGACGGTGTTGATGACCACGCCGCAGCATCGGGTCGCGCGGCCCTCGGCCCAGGGCCTCTACGACCCCGCGTCCGAGCACGACGCGTGCGGTGTCGCGTTCGTCGCGACCCTGCGCGGGACGCCCGGCCGCGACATCGTGGACGCGGGCCTGACCGCACTGTTGAACCTCGACCACCGCGGAGCGGTCGGTGCGGAGGAGAACAGCGGGGACGGGGCCGGGATCCTCACGCAGATCCCGGACGCCTTCGTCCGTGACGTCGTCGCCGCCGAGCTCCCGCCCGCCGGCCACTACGCGATCGGCATGGCGTTCCTGCCTCAGGCCGTCGCGGAGGCCGACGCGGCCGCCCGCCGGTTCGAGGCGATCGCCGCGGAGGAGAAGCTCGACGTCCTCGCCTGGCGCGACGTGCCGGTCACGGCCGACCTGGTCGGCCCGACGGCGCGCGCCTCGATGCCCCTGTTCCGGCAGGTCGTCGTGGCGGACCCGTCGCGCGAGCTGTCGGGGCTCGAGCTCGACCGGCGCACCTACCGCCTGCGCAAGCGCGCGCAGAACGAGCTCGACCTGTTCCTCGCCTCGCTGTCGAGCCGCACCCTCACGTACAAGGGCATGCTCACGACGGCGCAGCTCGAGCCGTTCTTCCCCGACCTGAGCGACCCGCGCTACGCGTCGGAGATCGCGCTGGTCCACTCCCGGTTCTCCACGAACACGTTCCCGTCGTGGCCGCTGGCGCAGCCGTTCCGGCTCGTGGCGCACAACGGCGAGATCAACACCGTGCGGGGCAACCGCAACTGGATGGCCGCCCGCGAGAGCACCATGGCCAGCGAGGTGCTCGGCGACCTGGCGCCGCTGCTGCCCGTGTGCACCGAGGGGTCGAGCGACTCGGCCAGCTTCGACGAGGTGCTGGAGCTGCTGCACCTGTCCGGCCGCTCGCTGCCGCACGCCGTGCTGATGATGGTCCCGGAGGCGTGGGAGAACCACGCCGAGATGGACCCGGCCCGGCGCGCGTTCTACCAGTACCACGCGAACCTCATGGAGCCGTGGGACGGGCCCGCCTGCCTCACGTTCACCGACGGCACCCTCATCGGCGCCGTCCTCGACCGCAACGGCCTGCGTCCGGGCCGCTACTGGGTCACGGAGGACGGCCTCGTCGTGCTCGCGTCGGAGGCCGGCGTCCTGGACCTCGACCCCGCGACGATCGTGCGCAAGGGGCGCCTCGAGCCGGGGCGCATGTTCCTCGTCGACACGGAGCAGGGCCGGATCGTGGAGGACGACGAGCTCAAGTCGCAGCTCGCCGCCCAGCGGCCGTACGGCGAGTGGATCGCCGGCAACACGATCACGCTGGACTCGCTGCCGGAGCGCGAGCACGTCGCGCACTCGCCCGCGTCCGTCCAGCGGCGGCAGCGCGCGTTCGGGTACACCACCGAGGAGCTGAAGATCCTCCTCACGCCGATGGCCGACACCGCCGCGGAGGCGCTCGGGGCCATGGGCTCGGACACGCCGATCGCCGTGCTGTCGAGCCGGCCGCGGCTGCTGTTCGACTACTTCACGCAGATGTTCGCCCAGGTGACGAACCCGCCGCTGGACTCCATCCGCGAGCAGCTCGTCACGGCGATCGACAGCACGATCGGCCCCGAGCCGAACCTCCTCGAGGAGGTCGCGAGCCACGCCCGCAAGCTCGACCTGCCGTTCCCGGTGCTCGACAACGACGAGCTCGCCAAGATCGTGCGCATCGACCGGGACCCGCGGCTGGAGGGCGAGTTCCGCGCCGGCATCGTGCGCGGCCTCTACGAGGTGTCCGGCGGCGGCAAGGCGCTGCAGGCCCGCCTCGAGGAGATCTTCGCCCAGGTGGACGCGGACATCGCGGCCGGGGTGACGCACGTCGTCCTGTCCGACCGCGACTCCGACTCGGAGCTCGCGCCGATCCCGTCGCTGCTGCTGACCAGCGCCGTGCACCACCACCTGCTGCGGCAGGGCACCCGCACCCGGATCTCGCTCGTCGTGGAGGCGGGCGACGTGCGGGAGGTGCACCACGTCGCGCTCCTGATCGGGTACGGCGCCGCCGCGGTGAACCCGTACCTCGCCATGGAGACGGTCGAGGACCTCGCCCTGCGCGGCTACCTCGCCGTCACGCCGGAGAAGGCGGTCGCCAACCTCATCACCGCGCTCGGCAAGGGCGTGCTCAAGGTGATGAGCAAGATGGGCATCTCGACGATCATGTCGTACCGCGGCGCCCAGATCTTCGAGGCCGTCGGGCTATCCCACGAGCTCGTCGAGGACTACTTCACCGGCACGACGAGCCGTCTGGCCGGCATCGGCCTGGACGTCATCGCGGCCGAGGTCGCGGCGCGGCACGCGGAGGCGTACCCGGCGTCGGGCAACCACGCGGCGCACCAGCGGCTGACCAGCGGCGGCGAGTACCAGTGGCGCCGGGACGGGGAGGAGCACCTCTTCGACCCCGAGACGGTCTTCCGCCTCCAGCACGCCACCCGCACCGGGCGGATGGACATCTTCCGCCAGTACACGCGGCGCGTGGACGAGCAGTCCCGTCGCCTCATGACGCTGCGCGGCCTGCTGCGCTTCACCCCGGACCGCGAGCCGGTGCCGATCGACGAGGTCGAGTCGGTCGAGGAGATCGTCAAGCGGTTCAACACCGGCGCGATGTCGTACGGGTCGATCTCCGCGGAGGCGCACGAGACCCTCGCGATCGCCATGAACCGGCTCGGCGGCCGGTCCAACACCGGTGAGGGCGGCGAGGACCCGGAGCGCCTGTACGACCCGGAGCGCCGCTCGCGGGTCAAGCAGATCGCGTCGGGCCGGTTCGGCGTGACGAGCGAGTACCTGACCAACGCCGACGACATCCAGATCAAGCTCGCCCAGGGCGCCAAGCCCGGCGAGGGCGGTCAGCTGCCCGGGCCCAAGGTGTACCCGTGGGTCGCCAAGACCCGGCACTCGACGCCCGGCGTGGGGCTCATCTCGCCGCCGCCGCACCACGACATCTACTCGATCGAGGACCTGGCGCAGCTCATCCACGACGCCAAGAACGCCAACCCGGCCGCGCGCGTGCACGTCAAGCTCGTCTCCGAGTTCGGCGTCGGCACCGTGGCGACGGGCGTGTCCAAGGCGCACGCGGACGTCGTGCTCATCTCCGGTCACGACGGGGGCACGGGCGCGAGCCCGCTGACGTCGCTCAAGCACGCGGGCACGCCGTGGGAGATCGGCCTCGCCGAGACCCAGCAGACGCTCGTGCTCAACAACCTGCGCGACCGCATCGTCGTGCAGGTCGACGGGCAGATGAAGACCGGCCGCGACGTCGTCGTGGCGGCGCTGCTCGGGGCCGAGGAGTTCGGCTTCGCGACCGCGCCGATGGTCGTCTCGGGCTGCGTCATGATGCGGGTCTGCCACCTGGACACGTGCCCGGTCGGCGTGGCGACGCAGAACCCGGAGCTGCGCAAGCGGTTCACGGGCAAGCCGGAGTTCGTCGTGAACTTCTTCGAGTTCATCGCGCAGGAGGTGCGCGAGCACCTCGCCTCGCTCGGCTTCCGGTCGATCGAGGAGGCCGTCGGGCACGTCGAGGCCCTCGACACGCGCAAGGCCGTCGACCACTGGAAGGCGCAGGGCCTGGACCTCGCGCCGGTGCTCGCCGCGCCCGAGGCAGTGCCGGGCACCACGCTGCACCAGGTGGCCACGCAGGACCACGGCCTGGCCAAGGCGCTGGACAACCAGCTGATCGAGAAGGCGCGCCCCGCGCTCGAGGACGCGCTCCCCGTGCGGATCGAGGTGCCGGTGCGCAACGTCAACCGCACGGTCGGCACGATGCTCGGTCACGAGGTGACCAAGCGGTACCGCGGTGCCGGTCTGCCCGACGACACGATCGACGTGACCCTCACGGGCTCGGCCGGCCAGTCGCTCGGGGCGTTCCTGCCGCGCGGCGTCACGCTGCGCCTGTACGGCGACGCCAACGACTACGTCGGCAAGGGCCTGTCGGGCGGGCGCATCGTCGTGCGTCCCGACCGGTCGGCGGTGCTCGAGGGCGCCGCGAACGTCGTGGCGGGCAACGTCATCGGCTACGGCGCGACGTCGGGCGAGATCCTGCTGCGGGGCCGCGTGGGCGAGCGCTTCGCCGTGCGCAACTCCGGTGCGACGCTGGTGACCGAGGGCGTGGGCGACCACGGCTGCGAGTACATGACCGGCGGGACGGTGCTGGTGCTCGGCCCCACCGGCCGCAACTTCGGCGCCGGCATGTCGGGCGGCGTGGCGTACGTGCTCAACCTGCGCGACGTCGCGATGAACATCCAGGCGGTGAAGAGCGGCGAGCTCGAGGTGGGCGCGCTGGACGACGCCGACTGGGACCGTGTGCGCGGCCTGCTGGAGCGGCATCTCGCGGAGACCGGCTCGCCCGTGGCGGCCGAGCTCCTCGAGGACGACGGCGCACGGGCCCGTTTCTCGCGCGTCCTGCCCGCGGGCTGGGCCCGCGTGCGCGCCGCGCTGGCCGACGCCGAGGCCGCAGGGAAGACGCTGGGCGAGGGCGACGACTTCGACCCGGCGATGTGGGAGCAGATCATGGAGGTGGCGCGTGGCTGACCCCCGCGGATTCCTGAAGGTGCGGGAGCGCGAGCTGCCGCCGAACCGCCCCGTCGAGGTGCGGCTGCGTGACTGGAAGGACACGCACGCCCACCGCGAGGACGGGCAGCCGTTCCTCAAGGAGCAGGCGGGCCGCTGCATGGACTGCGGCATCCCGTTCTGCCACCAGGGCTGCCCCCTCGGGAACCTCATCCCGGAGTGGAACGACCTGGTGTGGCGCGACCAGTGGGCCGACGCGATCGAGCGCCTGCACGCGACCAACAACTTCCCGGAGTTCACCGGGCGCGTCTGCCCGGCCCCGTGCGAGACGAGCTGCGTGCTGGGGATCAACCAGCCCGCCGTGACGATCAAGAACGTCGAGGTCTCGATCATCGACGAGGCGTTCGCGCGTGGCCTGGTGACGCCGCAGGTGCCCCAGCGGCTCACGGGCTCGACCGTGGCCGTCGTCGGCTCCGGCCCGGCGGGGCTGGCCGCCGCCCAGCAGCTCACGCGCGCCGGCCACACGGTCGTCGTGTACGAGCGGGACGACGCCATCGGCGGGCTCCTGCGCTACGGCATCCCCGACTTCAAGCTCGAGAAGACGCACATCGACCGTCGACTCGAGCAGATGGAGGCCGAGGGCACCCGCTTCCGCCCGGGGGTCGCCATCGGGCGCGACATCACCTGGGACGCGCTGCGTCGCCGGTTCGACGCCGTGGTCCTGGCCACGGGCGCCACCGTGCCGCGCGAGCTCACGGTGCCGGGCCGCGACCTGGGCGGCGTGCACGTCGCGATGGACTTCCTGACCCCGGCGAACAAGGCCGCGGCGGGCAACCCCGTCGACGGCGCGCCGTCGGCCGCGGGCAAGCACGTCGTGATCATCGGCGGCGGCGACACCGGCTCGGACTGCCTCGGCACGTCGCTGCGGCAGGGCGCCGCCAGCGTCACCACCCTGGCGATCGGCAAGCAGCCCCCGCTCGAGCGGTCGGCGAGCCAGCCCTGGCCGACGGACCCGATCGTCTTCGAGGTCTCGACGTCCCACGAGGAGGGCGGGGAGCGCAGCTACCTGGCCTCGACGGTAGAGTTCGTGGGCGGCGAGGACGGGAACGTCCGGGCCCTGAAGGTCGCCGAGACCGAGTACCTGCCGGACGGCCGGCGGGTGCCGAAGGCGGGCACCGAGCGGGAGATCCCGGCGGACCTGGTCCTCATCGCGATGGGGTTCACCGGCCCGGAGACCGACGAGCTGGTGACCCAGACCGGCGCGGAGCTCACGACTCGCGGGCTGGTGCGGCGCGGCGACGACTACGCCACCAGCCTGCCCGGCGTCTACGCGACGGGTGACGCGGGCCGGGGGCAGTCGCTGATCGTCTGGGCGATCGCCGAGGGCCGCGCGACGGCGGCCGCCGTGGACGCCTACCTGCAGGGCAGCTCCGAGCTGCCCGCGCCGGTCGGCCCGCGGACGGTCGCGCTGCGAGGATAAGAAGAACAACGACGAAGCAGTACCCGGGGCCGTTCGGGCGCCCGGGCGCCGCCCCGGCTCGCGCCGGGGCGGATCGACGACGAGGCTGGAGACATGCGCAGAGCGAAGATCGTGTGCACCATCGGACCCGCGACGGCGTCCCCGACCAAGCTCCGTGAGCTGGTCGACGCGGGCATGGACGTGGCCCGGATCAACCGGAGCCACGGGGAGCAGGCGGAGCACGAGGCCGTCTACCACGGTGTCCGAGAGGCGGCGAAGGAGTCCGGCCGCAACGTCGCAGTCCTCGTCGACCTCCAGGGCCCGAAGATCCGGCTCGGCCGGTTCGCGGGCGACCAGAAGCACTTCCTCAACGAGGGTGACACGTTCACCATCACCACCGAGGACGTGGAGGGCACCAAGGAGCTCGTCTCGACGACCCACAAGGGCCTGGCGGGCGACGCCCGCGTCGGCGACCCGCTCCTCATCGACGACGGCAAGGTGCGCGTGCGCGTCACGGCCGTAGAGGGCCCGCGCGTCGTGACGACCGTCGAGGTCGCCGGCCCGGTCTCGAACAACAAGGGCATCAACCTCCCCGGCGTCGCGGTCTCCGTGCCGGCGCTGTCGGAGAAGGACACCGACGACCTGCGCTGGGCGCTGCGCATGGGCGCGGACATCATCGCGCTGTCGTTCGTGCGGTCCGCGAAGGACTACGACGACGTCGCGGCGATCATGGCGGAGGAGGGCCGTACGGTCCCCGTCGTCGCCAAGATCGAGAAGCCGCAGGCGGTCGAGAACCTGGAGGAGGTCGTCGCGGCATTCGACGGCTTCATGGTGGCGCGCGGCGACCTCGCCGTGGAGATGCCCCTGGAGCAGGTGCCGCTGGTGCAGAAGCGCATCGTGGAGCTGGCCCGCCGCAACGCGAAGCCCGTCATCGTCGCCACGCAGGTGCTGGAGTCCATGACCACCAGCCCGACGCCGACGCGTGCCGAGGCCTCCGACTGCGCCAACGCGGTGCTCGACGGCGCGGACGCGGTCATGCTGTCCGGCGAGACCAGCGTGGGCGACTACCCGATCATCACGGTCCAGACGATGGCCCGGATCATCGAGGCCACCGAGGAGATGGGCCGCGAGCGGATCGCACCGCTGGGCTCCTCGCCGCACACCCGCGGCGGCGTCATCACCCGGGCGGCCGCCGAGATCGGCGAGACGCTCGGCGTGAAGTACCTCGTGACGTTCACCCAGTCGGGTGACTCGGCCAAGCGCATGTCGCGCCTGCGGTCGGGCATCCCGCTGCTGGCGTTCACGCCGGAGGAGAGCGTGCGCAACGTGCTCGCGCTCACCTGGGGCACCACGACCTACCAGGTGCCGAAGGTCGAGAGCGTCGACGCGATGGTCGGCCAGGTCGACTCCACGCTGCGTGCCAACGGGCTCGCCGAGCCCGGCGACCGCGTCGTGATCGTCTCGGGCGCTCCGGTGGGCGTGCCCGGCACGACGAACTCGATCCTCGTGCACCAGGTCGGCAGCCACTCCGACGTCTGACCTCCGACGGCCCGACGACGACGGCCCGTGCCCCTCGGCTTCTCGCCGAGGGGCAC